>CAXUNH010000006.1:0-46175 GCA_964252405.1 uncultured Acidobacteriaceae bacterium
GGCCAACCCGGCGCTGCTGTTGATGAACGCGCTTGGACCGTGCGGCGGCCTCAGGGCGTCGACCTTCATCAATGTGGATGAGCGCACGACGGTGGCGGCCGTGGATGCCCTGGCGCCCTTTATGAAGGGTGCGAACGCGATCGGGTCGTCGGCGCTGGACGCGCAGAGCCAGACGGCGGCGTTTGCGCTGGCGGGGATGCTGGTGAACCCGTCATCCGGGCAGGTTCCCGGAGCGGGGCTTCCGTCCACGGCGAGTGTTCCTGTGCCTCTGATCAACTCGCTGGCAAATGCCCTGGCAGCATGTGTGAACTCGGCCGGCGGAGTGGCCGGCGATGGCAGCGCGTGCGGCCAACTCTTTGCTGCCACGACGCCCGGCGACGGGGGAGTGGCACCGGCGAACACAGCGTCGGCAGCGTTGAACGTGATGCGGGATCCGGTGACGAATGCTGCCGCGGTGTTTGCGATCGCGCCCGCTTCGGCCCCCTTTCAGCCCCAGCTTGCCAGCGCACCGCCGGACTGGACCATCGCGGTCTCCGGACCGGGCGCTCCAGCCACGGTGCCGAACGGGTGTTCGGGTGCTGTGCTGACCGGAGCTGCCGCGTTTACCAACTACACGCTGCAACAGCCGGGCATCTGCCGCATGATCGCAGCCGCGAACCTGCCTGCTCCGAATCAGCCCTCGTCGGTGTCGAACTACCCCACGCAGGTTGCGCGCGCGGCGGGGCAGATGCCGGTAGTGCCGCCCGGCTTCAAGGTCACCCTGTATGCCTCAGGATTCGGCAACGCGCGTTATTTGTTGGCGGCGCCCAACGGCGATCTGCTGTTGTCTCAGCCCGGGGCAGGATCGATTACCGTGTTGCGCGGGGTGGACGCGAATGGCGCCGTGGTCACACAGTCCACTTTTGCCTCGGGGCTGGATTCGCCCTACGGAATGGCGTTCTATCCTTCCGCTGCGAATCCACAGTTTCTGTACGTGGCGAACACGGCGAGTCTCGTGCGCTTCCCTTACGCTCTGGGAGACCTGGTGGCCTCCGGGCAGCCGGCCCAACTCGCCAACGACATCCCGGGCAGCGGCAATCACACCACGCGCGCGCTGGTGTTTACCCAGGAGAGCACGCCGCGCCTGCTGGTTTCCGTGGGCTCGGCCAGCAACGTCACGGACACGGATACAACCAACTCCGAGTTCCACCGCGCCGACATCCTGGCGTACTCGGTGGGTGGCACGTTTCAGTCGATCTATGCCTCGGGTCTGCGCAATCCGGTTGGGCTAGTGCTGGACGCGAGCGGGCGGCCCTGGACCTCCGTGAATGAGCGCGATGGGCTGGGCGACAACCTGCCTTCGGACTATGTGACCCATGTGCAGGAGAACGGATTTTACGGCTGGCCGTGGTACTACAACGGAGCGAATCCCGATCCGCGGCTGCAACCCAAGCACCCGGAACTCGCGGCTCAGACGATTGTGGGAGACACACTGCTGCAGGCCCACTTTGCGCCGCTGCAGATCAACTTCTACACGGGCACGCAGTTTCCGGCGCCCTATCGCGGCGATCTCTTCGTGGCTTCGCATGGCTCATGGAACAAGTCGGTGCGTGGCGGCTATGAATTGGTACGCGCGCGCATGCTGAATGGCAACGCCACGGGCGAGAACGAAGACTTCATGACGGGGTTCGTCAACGCAGACGGAACCGTCTGGGGCCGGCCCGCGGGCGTGGCCGTCGGCGCCGATGGTGCGCTGTACGTCGCCGATGACGCGTCGAACTCCGTGTGGCGCATTACGTATACCGGGGACTGAGCTGGACGGGCGGGCCGCGTGGCCTTGTTGAACACGGGCTCGCCCGTTCCCGCCCTGTGATTCCTTCGCGATACTCTGCATGGACAGAGATCCCATCCCCTGGAGCCCGGCATAAATGCGTCGTCGCACCTTCCTCGCCACAGCACCCGCCGCCGTTGCCGGAGCCTACGCCCTGGCCCAGGGAACGCCCGCCGCACACAACCGGAGACCCTCTGGCGACGATGAGGTGAAAAAGGCCTCCTCGAGCAATCCGAAGTTTCAGGCAGCGGGTCAGGAGCGATTCGAGCGCCCAGATGTTCACGCCGGCGATCGTCCCAGCGGCGCGAGCTGGACCACGCGTTCCCCGGTGCTGGGGCTACATGGCGCGGCCGGAACAGCTCACCCGTTAGCGACCCAGGTGGCCATCGATATCCTCAGGAAGGGCGGATCCGCGGCGGACGCGGCGGTTGCGGCCAACGCGGTGCTGGGGTTCGTTGAGCCCACGAGTTCCGGCCTGGGCGGCGACTGCTACGCCTTTGTGTGGGACCCCAAGGCCGGCAAGCTGGAAGGCATGGCCAGCTCCGGAAGGTCACCGCGAGGCTTGAGCCTCGAGACCGCGCGCTCGCGAGCCGTCGAGGTAGACGGAAGGAAGGTGCTGCCCAGGCTGGGCGCGATCTCCGTCTCTGTGCCCGGTGCGTTGGGCGGATGGTGGGCGTTGCACGAACGCTATGGAAAGCTGCCCTGGGCGGAGCTCTTTCAGCCGGCAATCGATGCCTGCGAGAACGGATCGCCGACGCCGCAGATCATCGGCTGGTACATCAAGCGCAATCTGGCGCTGTTTCTGCGTCCGGGCTCCGGGGTGGAAGAAACGGCCAACGCGATGCACACCTATGCTCCGGGCGGCACGGCTCCGAACGAGAACGATGTGCGCCGCAACCCGGACCTTGCGCGCACCTACCGCACCATCGCGCAGGGCGGACGCGACGCGTTCTACGACGGTCCCATCGCCGACACCATCGAGGCCTATTTCAAGCGCATCGGCGGATGGATGGCGCGGGCCGATCTCCGCGAGCACCGGGCAGAGTGGCCGACCCCGCTCCAGACCGACTACCGGGGCACAACGGTTTATGCGATGGGCGCCAACACGCAGGGGCTCGCGACGCTGCAGATGCTCAACATTCTCGAGCAGTTCGACATGCGCGGCTTCGGGTTCCAGTCGCCTTCGAGTCTGCAGCTCCAGATCGAGGCCAAGCGGCTGGCGTACGAAGACCGGGCACGCTTTTATGCCGATCCGCACTTCGCCAAGGTGCCTGTCGAGTGGCTGAACTCCAAGGCCTATGCGGCGGAACGCGCCAGGCTGATTCGCCCGGATCGCATTCTTACGCCGGTCTACCCCGGCCAGGCGCCGAGTCACGGAGACACAACCTACCTCACAGTCGCGGACAATGACGGCATGATGGTGTCGCTCATCCAGTCGAACTTTCGCGGCATGGGATCCGGCCTTGTCGCGGATGGGCTCGGGTTTATGTTTCAGGATCGTGGCGAACTGTTTTCGCTGGAGGACGGTCACCCGAACATCTACGCTCCGGGCAAGCGTCCGTTTCAGACCATCATCCCCGGCTTTGCCTCGCGCGGAGGTAAGCCGTGGCTTAGCTTCGGCGTGATGGGCGGCGACATGCAGCCACAGGGGCAGACGCAGATCATCGTCAACCGCGTTGATTATGGCCTGGACGTACAGTCCAGCGCCGATAGCCCGCGCTGGCATCATGAAGGCTCCTCGCAGACGATGGGTGAGGATCTGGCCGGCCTGGGCCCGAAGGGGATTCTGCGGCTCGAGGCAGGCATCCCGAAGGCAACGCAGGAGGCCCTGAAGGCTCTGGGCTGGCCGGTGGGAGCGAGCGATGGAGGCTTCGGCCGCTATGAGGGCATCGAGGTGATGACGTCTCACTTTGGCGATCATACCGACCGTGTGTATGCCGCTGGAAGCGAGATGCGGGCCGATGGCCTGGCCCTTGCTTACTGATGCGCCCTGCACCGCGGGCAGCGATTTATTATGGGCTTCCGTTCCGTGGACGGGATCACGGCCCGGCATTTATCCAGCCTTTGAGGGACCATGGAGAAGCTCCCGACGTCGCTCGCTTTTGTTCTGGTTGTTTTCGCAGGCGCAGCGAGCGCCCAGGACAAAGTTGATCCGCCTCGGCAACAGAATGGCCTGAGTCTCCGACCGCCCATGGGCTGGAATAGCTGGAACAAGTTTGCCTGCAACATCCACGAGGAACTGGTGCGCCAGGCAGCAGACCAGATGATTGCGACTGGCCTGCACCAGGCGGGGTGGAGTACGTTGTCAGTGTCTGCTGATGAAGTTTCAGAGGAGATGGTGGACGCGGAAGGAATCGAACCTTCAACCTGTCGATTAAGAGTCGAATGCTCTGCCAGTTGAGCTACGCGTCCGGCACGAACGCACCGTTCTTGGGTGCCTTCGGGAAGGGAAGACGTGATCGTTCCACCACGCCTTGACTACTGTACCACGGACTATGGGATGCGCCCGGGACAGAAAGGATTGCTGCCCTCTGATGCCCCGACTTACTCTGCGAAATCCACACGGGCGGAGTGAGGGATGATGCCGCGCTGATAGCCCATATCCAGCAGCTTGCGAATGGCCTCCCGGCCGTCCGGACCGTAGTCCAGGGTGCGCTCGTTGACGTACATGCCGACGAAGCGATTGGCGAGCGAGGTGTCGAGGTCGCGGGCGAACTGCATGGCGTACTCCAGAGCCTGGTCGCGATGGTCGAGGGCGTGCTGGATGCTGTCGCGGAGGGCGTTCGTGACGATCCGGTGCACCTCCGGCCCAAGGGAGCGGCGAATCGCGTTGCCACCCAGCGGAAGCGGCAGACCCGTCTGCTCCGTCCACCAGACGCCGAGGTCGAGGATCTTCTTCAGACCGTCGCGCGCGTAGGTCAGTTGCCCCTCATGGATGATGAGGCCCGCCTGGTATTCGCCGGTGAGCACCGCGGGGATGATCTGGTCGAAGGGAACAGTGACGGTCTCGATCTCGGGGGCGAAGAGCTTTAGGGTTAGGTACGCGGACGTCAACTCTCCCGGCACCGCGATCCGCACGCGCTTGATCTCGTCCAGCGTGAAGGCGCGGGGCGAGATGATCATGGGACCGTAGTTCTCGCCGATGGAGCCGCCGCACGTCATCAGCGTGTAGTTGTCCTGGACGTACGGGTACGCGTGGAAGCTGATCGCCGTAACGTCATAGGTCTGCTCGGTCATCGCCTTGCGATTGAGCGTCTCGATGTCGGTGAGCGTATGCGTGAACTTGTAGCCGGGAACGCGGACCTTGTTTGTGGCAAGGCCGTAAAACATAAACGCGTCGTCGGAGTCCGGGCTATGGGCAATGCTGATTTCGCGAACTTGGGAAGGTGCTGCAAGCATGTCGGTTCCAGAGAGGAGGGGCAGCGGTGGTCAGCGGCCTCGGTTAGGGGCGTAGAGGGCACGGAAGGTGCCGGCGGCCGCGAAGATCTTGACAACTTCGCCCGGAAGAAAGGGGGCAACTGCCGCGATCCAGACCGCGTGTGCGCCGAGATGCCCAAAGTGAGCCAGCCACACGGCTCCGGAGGTGAAGAGCACTGCAATGGCCAGAACGCAGCCAGCAAACGCCGCGAGAAACGGGCCCGTCTGCGCGGCGAAACGGCGGGAGCATCCACACAGGAACGCCACCAGGGGATAGGCCAGCAGATAGCCGCCGGTCGGTCCGAAAAGTTGAAGCAGACCGCCGGTTCCGGTTTGACTGAAGACGGGCAGACCCGCCGCACCTTCGGCCAGGTACGCCAGCATGGCCAGCGCACCGTCAACCGGGCCCAGGAAGAGGCCGACGGCGAGCACCGCCAGTGGTTGAAGCGTGAAAGGAACTGGCGTAAACGGCAGCGGAAACGCAATGTGAGCGGCGAGCGCGACGACCAGGGTGGCCCCGAGCCCAATGACAAGGCGACGTGGGAGCCCGGACAGAACCTTCGGGCGCGGGGGGGAGGCGGGGACAGTGGAGAGTGCAGGGGACAAGGGCATGATCAGAAGTGTGTTTGCAATTGCTTGGCGCGAGGAAGACGTTGTCGCGGAAGCGGCTGTGAGAGGTCGCCGGCGAGAGACGGTGGCGGCGATACGGTACGTAGGAGCGGGTGATCTGCGGGCTGGTGACGGCGCCGGCGGCGCGCCCGGCGGATGTGCTGCGCCGCGGCGATGGTTGCCCACAGCAGACCGGCAAAGGCAACCACCAGGATGGCGAAGAGCACACGCATCGCTCAGATGAGGATAGCAAACGAGCGAACCGGACCCGCGAGGCCCAACGTTTTCACCCAGCTTCCTGTCCATGGCACGAAAGGGTGTGTTATCGCAGGTACCGCCTCGTGGTTTCCACAAAGAAGGCATGGCATCCCTGCGCGGGGTTGAAGGATACTGAGAGGAACCTACGAGGGCCCTCTTTGCTTTCACCTTCCAGAGTCCGTGAGCGCGGCCCTGACGCGGCCAGCGCCTTCGATATGCGCCGTCCGCGCCTGTTTACCTGGAGGCGCAAAGCCGCCACGGCCATCGCGGGCCTGCTGGCGCTCGTCATGGGGTACGGCGTGGTGTTCGGCCACAACGGGATTACGGCGTTCCGGCAGAAGAGGGCCGAGGAGGGGAGACTCCACGAGCAAATGCAACAGCTCGACCGGGAAAACGCACGCCTCCGCGGTCATGTGGAGCGGCTGGAGAAAGACCCGGGCGCGATTGAACACCAGGCTCGTGAAGAACTGCACTACACCCGGGCGGGCGAGGTGATTTATACGTTGCCGCCGTCCGAGACGAGTCACAGCGCCCCGGCACCCGCACAGGAGCGATGAGCGCCTGCCGAACCCTCAAGGTCCTGAGGGGCCCTGCCCTAAGATGAGGTGGGAGCTGCCTTGAACTCGTCGCAGGTGCTTTGGGCGCTGATCGCTATTCTGGGCGTTCAGGCCGTCACAGACATGGCCGTGTTGAGCCTGGGGCGCCGTGAGGCCCTGCTTTCGCGTTGGCTTCCGTATCTGGTGAGCGGGGCAGCGGGCGTGCTGTTGGCCACCGCCTGTCTTGACCTGCTGCCTGAGGCCGTCCGTGCCTCCGGTCCCGGGCTGGCCGTGTGGGAGATCCTGCTGTCCAGCCTGCTGCTGCTGTTTTGCCTTCATGCGGTGGCCCACTGGCTGACCGACAGAGCTCTGGTTACGCCGAGCACCTCCGTCCAGGCCAACGACGCGCCATTGCCCCCGCGGCATGCGCACGCATCGCACGATCATGGGCATCGAGTTCACGCCAGCAAGGCCACGCCCGGGCCGCTGCTGTTCGGCTCCGCCCTGCACAGCGCCGTGGACGGGGTCGCCATCGTGGCTGCGTTTGCGGGCAGCCGCAGGGCTGGCTGGAGCGCGGCGCTTGCGGTCGGGCTGCACGAGCTTCCGCACCGGATGGGAGACTTCGCCTTATTGGTCCACATGGGGGTGCCTCGCCGCCGGGCTGCGCAGTGGGCGATCGCTGCCGGAGCCGCGGCGCTGGTGGGCGGAATCGCCGTGGCAAGCCTGGGCGAGCACCGGGCCAACATCCCCTGGCTGCTTCCGGTAAGTGCGGCGACGTTTTTGTATATTGCTCTCGTGGATCTGGTGCCGGAACTGCAAGCCAATCGGCAAGGAAACGGCATCTGGTGGCAGATCGTGTGTCTGGGGGCCGGCGCCGCTCTGGTGTCCGCCCTTGTGCACCTGCCGGGGGAGTGACCTTGCTGCGCATCGGTGTTGACCTGGGTGGAACGAAGACGGAGGCGATAGCGCTCGATCGGACAGGCGCCGAGCTGGACCGCCGCCGGGTTCCCACGGTGAAGGGCGACTATGCGGCAACGGTCACGACCATCGCGGAGCTTGTGCACGGGATCGAAGCGAAGTTGGCTCAAAAGGGAACAGTGGGGGTGGGCATCCCGGGCACGATTGTTCAAGCGACAGGTCTGGTGAAGAATGCGAACTCGACCTGGCTGAATGGACGCCCCCTGGGAGCGGATCTGTCCGCCATTCTTCACCGCGAGGTGCGATGCGCCAATGATGCGAACTGTTTCGCCGTGAGTGAGGCCAAAGACGGGGCCGCCCAAGGTGCCGGTCTCGTCTTCGGCGCGATTCTTGGAACCGGTTGCGGGGGTGGCGTGGTCTTTCGGGGCGAGGTTTACGCCGGACCGAATGGGCTCGCAGGCGAGTGGGGCCACACGCCCCTGCCGTGGCCCTCCACGGACGAGCTTCCGAGCCCTCCATGCTACTGCGGCCGCACAGGCTGCCTTGAAACCTGGATCTCCGGTACCGGGTTCGAGCGGGATTACGAGCGCACCTGCGGAAAGAAGTTGACCGGCCGTCACATTATGGAGCTGATGCGCGGGGGCGACTCCGGCGCAGCTTCCGCATTTCACCGCCTCCAGGACCGGCTCGCCAGGGGACTTGCTTGCCTGGTCGACCTGCTGGATCCGGAGGTGGTTGTGCTTGGCGGGGGTGTCTCCAACATGGAGGAGCTCTACCGCGGAGAGTTGGAGGCGCTGATCAGCCGTTACACTTTCGGCGGAGGAACGCAGACCCCGGTTCGCCGGAATCGGCATGGCGACTCCAGTGGTGTACGAGGTGCTGCCTGGCTGTGGCCTCCAGCGTAGTTGACTTAAGAGAGAAGGCCCAGACGCTCAGCCCACTCGGCAGGGCTGTCGCACATCATGTCCGGATCGGCAATCGCGAGCGAGTGAGGCGCAAGCCCGTAGCGGCACCCAAGGGCGCGAGCGCCCGCGCGACGTGCGGTCAGCACATCGACTTCGGAGTCGCCGATCATGATGACCCCTTGGGGAGCAAGCGTCCCGGCGGCCATGCCGTGGGATATCCAAAGCTGTCTCGCTTCTTCCATCAGTCTCAGGAGGCCTTCGGGATCGGGCTTCTTCGAAGGGAACGAGTTTCCACCATAGTTCGCGAAGAAATAGGGCGCCAGGTGGAGCGCCTCGCAGATCTCGCGCGAGGGGTTCACCGGCTTATTGGTCAGCACCGCCATGGGCAGGTGCGGGTGCCTGGTCCGTATCGCCTGGAGTGCTTGCGGAACGCCCTCATATACGCGGGTATGGTCCAGCTTGTGCTCGCGGTAGAACTGAAGAAAGAAGGCAAAGGCTCGTTCGAAGCGCTCGTGTTGTGCTGTACGCCCGGCGGGAGCGCTATCCAGATCGCCCGGGTCGCCGAGAGCCCGTCGCACCAGCATCGCCGCGCCATCGCCGATGTAGCCCGTGATCAACTCATGCGGGAGAACTGGGGCCTTGACGTGCTCCATTGCGGCGTTCACCGCCAGGCACAGGTCGAGGGAGGAGTCGATCAAAGTACCGTCAAGATCGAATACGAGCAACCAGGGATGAGGTGCCGGCATAAACCCTTGGATGGCGGAGGCTCCTTCGGTAGACCCGGAAGCCTTCCACGAGTGTGCGTGTGAACGCAAGGTACCGCACTCGTTCAGAGAAGCAGGGATGGGGCGACATCGTGCTCCAGAGGCTCCTTTAGGAGCTGTCATAGGAGCTGTCACGCAGGGCGGAGAACGCTCCCGGTCTCAGGCGTACTTGCGAAGAATGCCTAGAACCCTTCCCTGGATGCTGACGTTCGTGGCGGGAGCGTAGATGGGCGTCATCTCGGCGTTGGAGGGCTGCAGCCGGATCAGATTGCCTTCGCGATAAAAGCGCTTGAGAGTGGCGTCCGCTCCGTCGATCAGGGCCACTACAATCTCGCCCTCGCGCGCCGTGCGGGTGCGCTCCACCAGCACAAAGTCGCCAGAAACAATGTGTTCGTCCCGCATGGAGTCGCCTCGCACCTCCAGAGCAAAGACCTCGCGGGCTCCAATAATGTCATTGAGGGAGATGGTTTCAGCGGTTTCGATCGCTTCGACCGGTTGTCCGGCGGCGATGCGGCCCAGCAAAGGAAGACGGTCGCCGCCTCCTGCCCCTCCGCGCTTCGCAGCGCGTTGCGGGAGAACGTCAATCGAGCGGCTCCGGTTGTGAGCGCGCTGCAGGAGTCCCTTGCTCTGCAGATTCGTGACGTGTTTGTGCACTGTCGCTAAGGAATTGAGGCCGAGGCCGGCCGCGATCTCCTCATAGGAAGGCGAGTAGCCGTTGCGTGAGGTGAACCCGGACAGGAAATCCAGGACCTCCTTTTGCCGACGTGTGATGGCCATGCTGGAATTGTAGCGAATAAAAAGCGAACTGCAAGGAGAATCTTTGACGAATCTCCAAAATCAACAGTTCCAAAATGGGAACAGAAATCGGCTTTTCCCAAATGGGGAACAAGCTCTCTACTTTCTCGAACTTAGACATTGCGAAAGCGAAGGTAATGCGAAATCTTTGGGTCAGGTCATTGCCAGTGGTGACCAGCAAAACAGTCCTCGTAGAGAAAGTACAGGAGCCAAGACGATGCATACCCAGATGACTAGCACCAACCGGGCGGAACAGATACAGCTTCAACATACCTCAGACTTTTCGGGCCTTGCCGCACCTCAAGACGCGTCCGCCGATCCGGCCGAGATTCTCGGGTTGGGGAGCGCGAGGCCGTGCTGCACCCGTGATGAACTGCTGCTCCAGCACCTGCCCACCGTGCGGTTTGTTGCTCGTCGCATTCACGAGCGTCTCCCGCAGCACGTCGAGTTGGACGATCTCGTCTCGGCAGGCCTTGTGGGGTTGGTGGACGCGGCAGACAAGTTCGATTGGAGCAGACAGGTGCAGTTCAAGAGCTACGCGCAGTTCAGGATCCGGGGAGCCATCCTGGACTCCCTGCGCACACTGGACTGGAGCCCCCGGGAACTCCGCCGGAAAGGCCGGGCCATGGCGGAAGCGATCCGTGTTCTCTCAACCCAATTGGGCCGCACACCGTCCGATGAGGAGATTGCCACCGAGATGGAGATGGATCTCTCCACGTATCAGGAGATGACCGGGGAGATGCAAGGCCTGGAGATGGGAAGTTTGAACCTGGACCGAACGGAAGAGTTTGGAGGCGAGGATCTGGTGTACGTTCCGGCCCCGGGTTCGGAGAATCCATTATTCCGTTGCATCGAAGGGCAGACCCGGGAGAAGCTTGCGGCCGCGATCGAGACGCTGCCCGAGAAAGAGCGTCTTGTACTGACCCTCTACTACTATGAGGAACTTACGCTACGGGAGATCGGGCTGACCCTTGGGGTGGTGGAATCCCGCGTGTCCCAAATCCGGTCAACCGCCGTGTCTCACCTTAGGGCAGTGCTGGAGGGAAACGACACCCCGAAGCAGAAAAAGAGGCGCACTCAGGTTCACTGAGACTGCCGTTGAAAATAATCCTTACGAAGAGCTAAAGTTTTTTCCCGCAGCGTCGATAAGGGCGACAGGAGAGTCATTACTTATGTCGTCGAACCGTCCCGCCGAACGGAAGTGCAACGATCAGAGAGAATCGCAGAAACCTGAGGCGCCCCTTTTGGATGGTGATGAGTTACGGGTGAGCCAACCGGAGGATCCTCACGGTCGAACTCCCGCCGTTGCGGAGCCGGTGCGCTGGACAAGGATTCTGGCCCTGCAAGCAGCCATCAAGGAGGGGTCCTATCGGATCAGCGCAGAGGAGGTCGCAGACAGCCTGCTCCGGTTTGCCGAGCATCATGGGCCTTCCGGGTTGCCGATGTACTCTGCATAGAGCCATCCTTTTGCATTGCGCAGGAGTGAGTTCCAGGGGAGAAGAGCAGGTATATGGGTGAAAACGTGCAGTTGCAGGCCAAGGACGGGGTGAGACTCTCGGCCTACGTGGCGAGACCCCAGGCTACGGTTAAGGGTGGCCTGGTCGTTGTTCAGGAGATCTTCGGAGTGAACGGGCATATCCGCAGCGTGGTGGACAGCTACGCCGACGAGGGATACGTCACGATCGCCCCAGCCCTTTTCGACCGGATTGAACCGCGAGTAGAACTTGGCTACGTTGGCGAGGACACCCAGAAGGCATTCGCTCTCTATGGCCGGCTCGATCCCGCGACGGCAATTCTAGACGTAGCCGCGGCGTTTCAGCACGTTCAGGGCGAGGGTGCGGGCGCAGGCGTGATCGGCTTCTGCTACGGGGGACTGATGGCGTGGCTTTCGGCCACGCGCGGGCCCGAGGTGGGGTTCGCTCCGAAGTGTACGGCGGGCTACTACGCAGGAGGCATTGGGAGCGTAGCGAAGGAAATGCCAAGCTGCCCCGTGATGCTGCACTTTGGCGCTGCAGACAGCCATATTGGGCCAGATCAGGTGGACGCGGTGCGGAATGCCCATCCGGAGGTCCGCGTCTTTGTGTACGAAGGGGCGGGTCATGCCTTCAATCGGGATGTGGACCTGAAGAGCTTCAATCCGCAGGCGGCCGCTCTGGCAAGGGAGCGCACAATTGCATTTTTGGCGGAGAACATCGTGTAGAACTCTCACCCACCGCTCCGCTGGAGACGGGAAACAACTAGCCAGCGTGGTATCCTTTCCCTTGGACACTGAGAGAAGTGACTAGAGCATAGAGAATCAGGAGCAAGTATTCGCCGTGTTGGCACCTGCAAAGAAAACGGAAATTATTAGCAACTTCCGCACGCATGACTCGGACACTGGAAGCCCCGAGGTGCAGATTGCGATCCTTAGCTCGCGTATCGCTGAGCTGACCGAGCACTTCCAGACGCACAAGAAGGATCACGGATCGCGCCGCGGCCTGTTGATGTTGGTCTCCAAACGCCGGGGCCTTCTGGACTACCTCAAAAAGACGGATGCTGACCGTTATCGCGACGTGATTGGCAAGCTGGGCATTCGCAAGTAGGCAAACTGCGGTCTGCCCTGGCCGGGCGATTGTCAGGAGTGATGACCATCACAACTTTCTTCACCGCGCGGCGCTTGTCCGCAAACCCCTTGGTTTGTGGTACGGCAGCGTGCCGTCGCTTCGACGTCCGGCCGGATGCGGCCGCGATGTCGGCATTTCGGACACCTTGCCCCGCTCGATGCATCATCGGCGGGGCTTTTGTCTAGGCGCCTGCGGCAGATTTGTGTGTTTGGCTAAACAGAGCTTGAACAGAAGAGAAAAACAGAGGACGGCATAGATGCAGGACATCACAGTTGAGCTTGCAGGTGGCAAGCAGATTCGGTTTGAGACGGGACGGATTGCCAAGCAGGCCTCCGGTTCCACCTTTGTAACCAGCGGCGACAACGCTGTTCTGGCCACGGCGGTAGCGTCACCCGATCCCAAAGAGGGCATCGACTTTTTCCCGCTCACGGTGGAGTACCGCGAGTTCACGTACGCCGGCGGGCGGATTCCCGGCGGCTTCATCAAGCGCGAGGGTCGTCCGAGTGAAAAGGAGATTCTCACCAGCCGTCAGATCGATCGCCCGATCCGGCCATTGTTCCCGGAGACCTTCCGGAACGAGACGCAGGTGGTCGCATTTGTGTACTCGGCGGACCGCGAGAACGATCCGGATGTGCTTGGCATCAACGGCGCAAGCTGTGCGCTGGCGCTGAGTGACATCCCGTTCCACGGGCCGGTAGGTGCGGTGCGGATCGGCATTGCCGCCGACGACCAGTTCCTCGTGAATCCGACCTATGCGGAGCGGCTCGCGAGCACCCTGAACATTATGGTGGTGGGCACCGAAGAGGGCATCACGATGATCGAGTCGGGGGCCAAGGAGATCCCGGAGGAGCGCGTGGTTGACGCGATTGAGTTCGCACACGGCGAGATCAAGAAGATCGTCGCCGCCATCAAGGATCTGGTCTCCCGCGCGGGGAAGCCGAAGCGCCAGGTGGCCGAGGTCGAGATCGACCAGGCCTACATGAACGAACTCACGGCTAAGGTCGGCGAGCGCCTGAAGGAGGCACTCGACACGCAGAAGAACCCCAAGTTTGAGAGCTACGCCAAGGTTCGGGAGATCAAGGAAGAGTTGAAGAAGGAGTTGCCGGAGAGCGACGCCGCCGCGGGAAAGAAGCTTTCCAAGTACTTCGAACTGATGCGGGAGAAGATCTTCCGCGATCAGGTCCTGAACGATCGCACGCGCCCGGACCATCGTGCGTTCGATGAGATTCGCAAGATCACCATCGAAACTGGCGTTCTGCCGCGGGTACACGGATCGTCGCTCTTTACGCGTGGCGAGACGCAGGCCCTGGTGTCAGCCACGCTCGGCACGTCTGACGACATGCAGCGTGTAGAGACGTATGAAGGCGAGCAGAAGCGTCGCTTCATGCTCCATTACAACTTCCCCCCGTTCTCGGTGGGTGAGGTTGGCCGTATGACCGGCGTTGGACGTCGCGAGATCGGCCATGGCGCCCTGGCGTGGCGCGCGATTGAGGCGGTTCTTCCGAGTGAAGAGGAATCCCCGTACACGCTGCGTGTGGTGTCGGACATCCTTGAATCGAACGGATCGTCGTCCATGGCGACGGTTTGCGGCGCATCCTTGTCGCTGCTGCAAGCCGGCATCAAGCTGAAGGCGCAGGTCGCCGGTGTGGCGATGGGTCTGGTGAAGGAAGGCGACAACTACGCCATCCTGACCGACATTGCGGGCGCTGAAGACCACTACGGCGATATGGACTTCAAGGTCGCCGGCACGCGGAAGGGGATCACCGCGCTGCAGATGGACATCAAGATCATGGGCATCACGCCGCAGATCATGCGTGAAGCGCTCGCCCAGGCACAGCGCGGCCGGTTGTTCCTGCTGGACACCATGGACGCGGTAATTTCGGCGCCCAGCGAGCAAACGTCGAAGTATGCTCCCCGGATTCACACGTTGCAGATCCCGACGGACAAGATTCGCGACCTGATCGGGCCGGGTGGAAAGACTATCCGCGGCATCATCGAAGCGACAGGCGTGAAGATCGACGTGGAAGATACGGGCCGCGTCAACGTGGCTTCGTCGGATGCCGAGGGGCTGAGCAAGGCTATCCAGATGATCAGCGATCTGACTGCCGTGCCTGAGGTGGGCAAGACGTATCTGGGCAAGGTGGTTCGGCTGGCCGAGTTCGGCGCGTTTGTCGAAATCTTCCCGGGTACAGACGGCCTGCTGCACGTCTCCGAGATCGCCGAACACCGCGTGAAGGATGTCAAGGACGAGCTTCGCGAGGGCGATCAGGTTCTGGTGAAGGTGCTCGCGATCGAAGGCAACCGCATCAAGCTGAGTCGCAAGGCAGTTCTTCGGGAACAGCGTGCCAAGCTGGGCTTGCCGGAGGCGCCGGAAGGGGGCCAGGAGGGCGGACGTGGAAGGAGCGAACGCGGTGAGCGTTCCGAGCGTGGCGACCGGAGTGAGCGTCCTGAGCGCTCCGAGCGCGGCGGCGAGCGCGGACCGAGGCCAGAGCCGCCCGCGCACGAAGAGACCATCACCATCGATGGCGGAGCGGACGACTTCGACGAGGATGAGGATGACTTCGAGACTGAGGATGAGGGTACGGAAGAGAGCGAAGGCGAGCTCGTTGTCGCTCAGTCCGCGGAAGGAGCGCGCGCACCGCAGGGCGAAGGACGTCCAGGGGGCAGCGGCACTGGTCGCCGCCGGCGTCGCCGGAGCCGCCGTCCTGGTTCCGGTGGGGGAAGTGCACCCCAAGCAGGCTCACGCTAGCCCTAGCAGAGATGGAAAGGAACAGCCGCGCCTCCGGGTGCGGCTGTTTCTTCTTAGACACAGCAATGTTGAGGGGTCTGCGCGGTGGATCTGGGCCGGGAGCGAAGGATATGGAGCAGAACCTGGCCGTTTGCGCTGCTTTGCGTTTTGAATGCCAGCCGCTGGCTGATCGAGGGAGCCTTTCCCAACACGGGGTCGAGTGCATGGAGTGAGGCGGTTGGGTGTCTGTTTGTCGCCGCATGTCTTCTGGCCTGGACAAGGTTGGGCAGACAGAGGCGGAACCAGGCCCCGCGCGAAGGCTCGTCTCCGTACCCAGTCGTGACCGCAGCGATCGTGATCGCCGGGGTGCCGATAGGGACCGCGATTGCGGGGCGCTCCCTGAATCCGAACAATGTCACGTTGGCCCTTGCTCTGTGTCCTGTAGTGATCGCCGTGGTCGTCTCGGCTACCGGCCAGGGAGAGGGTGCCGATCTGACTGGGCTGTTATGGCCGGGGCTCGCGGGGATAGCGGGTCTGCTGCTCCTGGTGCCCGAGCCCTCGTTCGGCGCCTGGCGCCCGTGGATCGGCATGGTCGCCGTGCCGCTACTCGTGGGTGGAGCGGCGGGTGGCTACGGCAGCGCGACCCGGGCGGTGCCGGATCGAGCCCTGGGCGATGCCCGCGCGATAGCCGCTGGGCTGGGTTGTGCCGCTGGCCTTTTGGGCTTGCTCGCTATCTCCCACGGGCGAACTGGCGGCGGACAGGGCATTTCGCTCCCCGCGGCCGCTCTGGACGGCGGGACGGCGCTGCTGACGCTGGTCGCTCTGGTCCGGATCGGGCCTGTGCGGTGGAGCGCTCAGTTCCTCCTTGTGCCCTTGTTGGGGCTGGGTGAGGGCGTTGTCGTCCTGCGGCCACTGCTGGATTGGCGATCCTACCTGGCGTTCGGTCTGCTGGCCATGAGCGCTGCCTACCAATGGGTGGCTCTGGCGGGCAGCGTGGATCCAGCAATGGACCCTGATGCGAGCAGCCGTGTACCTGAGCGGTGACTCTCCCCGGAGGGGGCTTTCTGCAGGAAAAAGCCTTCTGTACACTCAGGCCATGGCAGCTTCCATGTACATCGTGGTGGAGGGTGAGGATCCAGGGTACGACATCTACGTCAACGGCCGGGCGCTTGCGAGGCAAGAGGCCCCGATCGAACGGCTTGCCCACACGCTGGGCGTGCGGCCTCTGCTGGAGTTCTTTTCTGCCGATGAGAATTCGATGGCCCTGCTCATCGAGGAGGGCGCAGGAAATCCGGATCTGCTGCACCGGCTGCCGCCGCCCCAGTGGTTCCGTCCTGAAGAGGGCCTGGGTACGGTGCGTGGGTTGATCGAGGCGCTGGAGCAGGAACCGCGGCGCCTGGGCCAGGAGTCCGCGGCGGTGCTGAGCGAGCTGATGGAATATGAGCGGGTATTGCTGAAGACAGCGGAACGCGGCTTGCGATGGCATCTGGCTTTCAGTTGGCGTTGAGCTGCCGCCGTCCAGCGGACACCCCGGACTGGCTGAGACTGTCAGGTCTGAGCTTCAGCACAAGTGTCGCCGCCTCAGAAACGTTAATCGACCTCCTCATCGCCGATCGGCATGCCTGGAGGCGCAGTAATCGGTTTCGCGGGGACGAACTTCTCCGGGTCATGTTCAAAGTCCTGGATGCGCCGAATCAGGGCTCTGCGGTGGGTGGCTTCCCCCGTATCGGAGGGCATCGGCTGCGTGGTCCACTGATGCAGCAGGTCGTCGATGTGGGAACGGGTGATGGCCTGTGCCTGGCTGGAGGCGCTCGTGTTGACAGCGAGGGCCAGCATCGCCTCCAAGCCGCGGAACTCCACCGCACGCGCCGTCTCGGAGGAGGCGGTCTGTCCACCCTCAGGCCGCGCGGCCGTGGTGCTCGAGATGCCCTGGAGGACCTCGCGCAGGCCAAGCGACTTCGGAACACGCGTGTTGTAGACGGAAAGCCGCGTCGCCCGCTCCGGGTCGCACAGCAGCGCCAGTGTCAGATCTGCGCTGGACTCCGCGGCCGCAACGGGATCGAAGGCCAGGCCCATGTGGGAGGGAAAGGACTCCTGCGTGCGCGGGTACCCCGGCGGATGGGGCGGCAGAATGGCGAGCAAGGATTCGGGTAAGGTGAGGGTTTCGGGCTTAAGCGTCTTCAGCACCGCTTGCAGCGCCTTGGCCTGATTCGCGGGGTCCACGATCACAGGGTCGGGTTGCCGGTCGCCGCGCAGGTTGTATTCGTACTGCAGACCCCCGATCTCTTTGGCTGCGGCTTCGGTCTGGTAACGGTGGAAGAGGAAGAGAGGCACCAGAGTTTCTTCCATTTGAGCCATCGGCGTGTGCTCCCTGATGGCACCGGACCCGAACCGCGCCAGCGCCGCTGCACGCACGTCGAGCACGCGATTCAGTTCATCCGCCGGATCCGCACCGTTGTCCCACAGGTGCGCGTGGGGGTGCGCTGAGCCCAGGGGACGCGCGTCCTGGTCGGTGATGTAGGGAATGCCTCGCCTTTGCGCTTCGCCCAGGATCGCGTCGAGCGCCTCCGTTTCGTCGTCATGGGCCACACCCGGCGCGAACTCACGGTAGCCATAGTCGATGGCAACCTTGTCCCAGGCGCCGATGTTGACCGCGTAAGCATGGCTGAGATCCGGCACACCGTTCTTCAGCTCAATCAGCGGGTGCGGGTAGTCCATCACGCTGGTGCTCTGGCCAAAGCTCGACGCGGCGAAGTTGTGCGCCAAGCCCAGCGTGTGGCCCGTCTCATGCGCGCTGAGTTGGCGAATGCGTGCCAGCACCATCTGAAGCATGGGGTCGTCCTTCGCACCCGGCGCGAAGCCCTTTGCATGAGGACCTGTGTAGGGAGCCAGCAGGGCTTCGGCGATCAGGTAGTCCTGACGGCCGCGCAGGCTGCCCAGGGTGACGTTGCCCTTGATGATCTCGCCTGTGCGCGGATCCGCCACCGTTGCGCCGTAGCTCCAGCCGCGCGTGTAGCGATGGACCCACTGGATGATGTTGTACCGGACGTCCATCGGATCGGCGCCCTCGGGAAGCACCTTCACCTGGAAGGCATTGCGCCACCCCGCAGCGGTAAAGGCCTCATTCCACCAGCCCGCACCTTCCACCAGAGCGCTGCGGATCGGTTCCGGCGCGCCGCGGTCCACGTAGTAGACGATCGGCTGCACGGGATCGCAATCGTTCTTGCAGTGCGGGTCCTTTTTGACCAGACGGTGTCGCTCGATCAGGCGCTGATCCAGCTCGGCGCCGAGCGGAGCCGCATAGTCGCGGTACTGAAGATCGAAGTAGCCCGAGCGAGGATCATAGCGGCGTGAGACAAAGCCGGGGTCGGGCAGAGCGACAAAGCTCTGACGCTCGCGAAGGGTCAAAGCATGCGGGTCCGGCGTTACATCGTGCACGTATTGTCCACGCGGGGCGGCGTCGCTGGTGAAGGTAAGAATCGCCTCGACCTCTGTGTTCCGAGGGAAGGCTTTTGTCGAGTCCATCGCGATCGCGGAACGTGAAAGGTCCACCTTGTAGGCGCCCTGCTGCGTGCGCTGCAGCGCTTCGGCGACGCCGTGCACGTCGCGCAGGAAGAAGTCCGTCGCGTCCACCAGCAACCCGCCCTCCGGCGACTCAGCTTCGATCTTGAAGCCCCACAGAACGCTCTCCGGAAAGCTTTGCCGGGTGGCGAGGACCTCGGAGGCCTCCGTGGCGGACGTGCGGAAGCGCTCATTGCTTTCGATCAGCAGCAGCTTGGGTCCCTGGCGTTCAAAACGTACCAGCCGCGCAGGTGCAGTCTGGCCGCGATCCAGACCGAGGTCGTTCGAGCCTGTGCCGTAGGGCAGGGAGTCGGTGTACAGCAACTCGGCCCCGGGTTTGGGGATCTCCAAATAGAGCTTGCCTGACTTGCTGTCCCAGTCCAGCGGCAGCAGGCCGTCCTGGTGCTGCATGCCGGTGATTCGCTGCGCCAACGTCGCTGGTGGACCCGGCTTTTTTGCGTCACTCTCCTGAGCGCCCAATGAAGACGCAGCAACCAGAGGCAGCATCGCTACCATGCGGAGGAACCGACCAAGACCCATGACTTCTTGTATCACTTGAGCATCGCCGGCGCGTTCAAGATCCCGAGACTCTGCCATCCGCGTCTCCGCTGCCGGGAGCACCTGATGGAGCTGGTGGCCGCTAGGTAGCCTTGGTGAGGGCGCATTGCCGGGCAACGACAAGAGCAGGAGGCATTCCTCCATGGCGGATCAGAGAGTCTTGAGCACCCCATGGGACAGGGTATGTCCTTCGCCGCGCGGGACCACAGGACGCGCAGATTCATGCGGAGACGCGCCTTTACAGAGCGGAAACGGACTTCACAAGGTTTCGCGGCCGGTCCACGTCGATGCCGCGGTGAATGGCAAAGTGGTAGGCAAGAAGTTGCAAGGGAATGACCTCGCAGATTGCCGCCAGAGCCTCGGGCATGGGCTGCATGGGGACAAGGGTCGACGCCAACCTCGCGGCCTCCGCATCATCTTCGTTGGCGATGACCAGCATGGGAGCGTTCTTGTCGCGCAGTTCGCGCATGAGTCCGAGCACGCTCTCGTAACGCTGCACTGAGCCCTCGTTCCGTCGATCGACCGTGGCGATCACCACCAGGGGTGTATCGGCGCTGACCAGAGCGGTGGGACCATGCCGCAGTTCGCCGGCCGGATAGGCTTCCGCGTGCACGTAGGCACTCTCTTTCAGCTTGAGAGCGCCCTCCCGTGCGATCGGATAGTGAACGCTCCGTCCGCAAAACATGAAGCTGTTCGCGGAGGCGACCTGCGTGGCAAAGCGCTCGGCAGCTACTTGCCACGCCGGCATCCGCTGTGCGATCTGTTCGGGCAAGGCCCACAGTTGCAGCAGGCGCTCGCCGATGGCCTCCGGCGGCAGCGTGCCATGGGTTTCGGCGGCGAGCAGCGTCAACACCTGCAGGGCAAGCAGTTGGGCCGTGAAGCTTTTGGTTGCCGGGATGGCACGTTCCACACCGGCCAACAGCGGCATGGCGGCTCCGGCCTCACGCATCATCGTGGAGCCCGGCACGTTGGTGATCGCCAGTGTGGGCTGACCGGCAGCCAGCGCGCGGCGCAGCGCCAGCAAGGTGTCGCCCGTTTCGCCGGATTGCGAGATCACCACGACGCCCGCGGTGGATGGAGTCTGTGGACTGCGATAGCTGTATTCGCTGGCGTACTCCACGTCCACCGGCAAGCTGCTCAGATCTTCGAGAAGAACCTCGCCGACAAGACCGGCGTGACGGCTGGAGCCGCTGGCTGCGATCAGCAGTTGCGTCTGAGCGCGTAGCCAGGCACGGAGTGGCTCGGTTACTTCGGGGCGCAGATGAGGGCCCTGCGCATAGTGCGCCAGCGTTCTGCGAAGGGCCGCGGGTTGCTCATAGATCTCCGCCAGCATCCAGTGCGGATAGGGTTCAGGCGGAAGAGGATCGCTCATGGTCCGTGCTCCGGGGTTGCATGTTGTCATCAGTGGCGCTGGGAGGAAAGCTCGAGGCGAGAGTGGTGCAACGGGGAAGCCTCACTCAACCATCGAGTTTGGGGCGCACTCAAGGCCGCTTCACCACGGCACTCGGCCGCGCCCGCTCCGGGGGAACGACACCTTCTCCTTCCTTGAGCGAATAGAACGCGTCGGCCGGGAGGTTGGTGAGGGTCTCGGTCTTGCCCGAAGGCCAATGGATCTCCACGCTGTCGACCTTCGTGCTCGAGCCCAGCCCGAAGTGCAAGCGGAGATCGTTCTGCGAAAGATAGCTGCCGCCACTGTGAACCTCATCGCTCTGCGTGACACCCCCGGCGGTCATTTTCACCCGCGCATTGAGCGCCAGGCGGTTGCTCTTGGTGCCGTTCAGCTCGAAACTGACCCAGTGCCGGCCCGGCACGCCGTGGTTGCGCAACACCGAGGGCGTGCCATCCAGGTCGCCTACCACCATGTCCAGATTGCCGTCGTTGAACAGATCGCCGACCGCGAGGCCTCGCGAGACCTTCTTTTCCGTGAACGTGCTTCCCGCCTCCTCACTCGCATCGCAGAAGCTGCCGTCTTTCTGGTTGAGCTGCAGCACCTTCGGTTCACGGTAGGCGGCGCCCGCGGGCAGCGTGTCCACCTGCGGATAGACGTGACCGTTCACCGCGACGAGATCCAGCCAGCCATCGTTGTCGAAATCCGCAAAGGCTGTACCCCACTTCACATAGGGCAAAGAGGGAAGCGCCGTGCCGGTCTCATAGGAGACCTCTTTGAAGTTCCAGTCGCCGTCGTTGCGGTAGAGGTCAGCGTTCTCATCGCTGAAGTTGGTGACGTAAACCGAAGGCCGGCCTGTGTGGTTGTAGTCGCCGATGGCCAGCCCCATCGAGGCCTGCTCCGAGCCATCGTCGCTGACCGCCGTGCCGGACTCCAGACCGATCTCCTTGAACTTGCCATTGCCCAGATTCTTGTAGAGGAACTTCGGTGTGGAGTCGTTGGCAACGTAGATGTCCGGCCGGCCCGTATTGTTGAAGTCCGCCCAAAGCACACCCAGACCGTAGTAGCCGTTCGCGTCATTCACGCCGGCGGCTTTGGAGACCTCCGTGAATGTGCCGTCGCCGTTGTTGTGGAACAGCGAATCACCCGCTCCGCGAAGCCCCCGGGGACCGCACTGCACATCGATCCCCCGGTACTTGCAGAAGGGCGCGCTGCCGAAACCGGGAAGGTCGTTCAGATGGAAGTCAACGTAATTTGCCACCATCAGATCCACGAAACCGTCGCCGTCATAGTCGCCGAAGGCTGCACCCGTCGACCACCGGCCGTCGGCAACCCCGGCTTTGGCTGTCACGTCCGTAAACGTGCCGTCTCCGTTGTTCCGGTACAGGACGTTGCCCCCGAGGCAGGTAAGGTAGAGATCGGGCCAGCCATCGTTGTTGAAGTCGCCGACGGCGCCGCCCATGCCGAAACAACTCGTAGACAGACCCGATTTGGCAGTCACATCGGTGAAGGTCCCGTCGTGATTGTTGTGGTACAGCGCGCCGAGCGTCTTCACGCCCTTCACCGCCTGTTCGACGGTCGGCGCGTTGGTGAAATAGATGTCCGGCCATCCATCGCGATCGTAGTCGATCAGGATCACGCCCCCGCTCATCGACTCCACGATGTAGCGCTTGGAGGGATCGGAGGTATGGCGGAAGTGAATGCCGGCTGCCCCCGTGACGTCCTGAAACTGCGGCACAGGTCGCCCGGCGCACTTGGTGGACTTCGCGCCGGGCGGCGGGGGAGGCGGCGTGGGATGCCCACTCTGCGCTAAAGCGTTTGCCGTGGGTCCAGCCAGAACGAGCGCGATTGTCAGTTGAAGCGGAAAGGCGGGGCGCACAGACAGTTCTTTACCCTTCTCACAAAACGAATCAATGAACGAAATCAGTGAACGGACACACGGTCCGCGGCCTGCTCCCGGGCGCTGGCCTTCAGTTGCTTGTAGATGGCCAACTCCTTCTCAGCATCTTCCGGACGGCTGGCCTTGCGGTAAGCAGCCTGTAGCTGATAGTGGATGTAGTCGGTTCGCGGGCTGGAACGCTCGGCAGCCTCCAGGTGTGTGATGGCCTCGGATACCTGGCCGCGCTCCAGTTCGAGCTTGCCCACCTGGTACGCCGCATTCGCATAGCCGGGGTGGGTTGCGAGGACCTGGCGGAAGATCTCTTCGGCCTCCTTGGGCTTTGCCTGCTGCATGTAGACGAAACCTAGGTTGTACTGCGCGTCCGGGTCACCCGGCGAAAGCGCAAGCTCCGCCTGAAACTCCTTTGCCGCCTCGGGCCAGTGTTCCGAGTGGATATAAGCCAGCCCCATGTCCAGATGCGCCCTGGGGAGGGAAGGATTGGCGGCCAGCGCCTGCTGCAACGTGGCGACCGCGCGTGGGTAGTCGCCGAGAGCCGACCACAACTGCGCGATGAGGAGTTGCCCCTCAGGGGATTGAGGCTGCGCGGCGTACGCGGTGAGGACCTGCGTGGCCCTGGGGAGATCGCCCGTCCGCGCCAGCGAGGCCGCCCAGGCGTACCCGACCTGCGGATCCTGCATTCCGGCGGGCCCAAGCGGCTCAAAGGCATGGGCCGCCTCCGCGAAGCGATGCAGGTCGAAGTAGGCCATCCCCAGCATGCCACGCAGGGCATGGCTGCCTGGCTCGGCCAACAGCGCCTGCGTAAGCGGCGAGATGGCTCCCTGGTAGTCCCCGGCACGAAACTCGCTCTGGCCGAGATTCTTCTCCAGACCGGGAAGGGTGCTGTCCCAATCCTCCGCCCTGCGATACAGCCCCACCGCGTCAGGGAAGTGCCCCTGCACGGCTTCCGAGGTGCCGAGGTCGTTGTACGCGAGGGCAAGCACGGACCGGAGTTGCTTCTCCCGGGCTGCTAGTTCTGTCCTCTGAGAGGCGGTAAGGTTGGACGGACCTCCGAGACTGTTCAGGTCCAGCTCCGCGGCGTCATCTTCGGAGCGCGTCGCGGTTTGCTGAACCTTGCTGCCGTTCGTCAGCGCGACCACGGCCGCTGCATTGGCGTTTCCGCCCGCGATGCGCGCGATGTCCTGCTGACTCTGCTCCATCGTTTTGTTCTGCAGATCGCGCGCCTTGGCCAGAAACGTTTCGCTCTCTTGCGCGCGTCCTGAGTTGGCAAGAATGCGGCCGAGGTCCACATACGCCCGGCGGATCTGATAGTTGGACCGCGACTCATCGCCCCGGGTCAGATCCACCGCCTTCCGGAGCATCTCCTCCGCGGTCTTGTTGTCTCCCTTGGCGTAGGCATTCAGTCCCAGGTAGAGAAACGGATCAGGAGCCGTGGGATCGATGGCCGCCGCGGCTCGCAGATAGGGCTCTGCCGCGTCGTACTGGCGATCGCCGGAGAGCAAAAAGCCGGTCATGTAATTGGCCAGGTAGTCATGAGGGAAGAACTCGACTTCCTTCCGGATCTCGGCTTCCGCTTCCGGGGTCGGCTTCCATTCGTTGAGCGAGAGCTTCGCCAGGCCGAGGAAGTAGTGCGCGTGCGGGGTGCGTGGATCGACGGCAATCGCTCGCTCAAACTCGTGTACCGCGGCGGGTAAGTCTCCTGCATCCCGGTAGGCCCGGCCCATCAACACATGGAGCGAACCGCTTTGGGGATGCTGGCGCTCGATGTCCTCGAAAACTGCCTGTGCCCGTGCCTTGTCCTGGGGGCGCTTCGTCTGAAGAAGGCAGTTCGCGAGCGCGTACTGGGTCTCAATGCTGGGATCGACCTGCGCGACCCGCGTGAGCGGTTCAATCGCCAGGACGAAGTCTCCCTTCTGGATCAAGGCGCTGCTCAGGATGCGGTCTGCCCGAAGGTCGCGAGGGTTCGCGGCTTGAAACTGCCGCGCCAACCTGATCGCCTCTGGATACTGCCCCGCCTGCGTCTCCGCCATGGCCAGCCCAAGAAGCGCCTCGGGCACGGTCTCATAGCCCAGCGAATCCTTGAACAGCTCGACGGCCTGGGGATAGGCGCCCTCCACCGAACGGACCGCTGCGAGCTGGCGCATGGCGGACGCGATCACCAGTTCATTGGCCGCGGCGATCTCGCCGGGGCTCCCGCTCCGGCGCGCCACAGCGGCGCTGGCAAGACGGGAGGAAAGCTCATTGTCCGCCGGTTCCGCAGGGTTCGAGGATGGTTTCGCGGGAGACGGCCCGGAGGGGGCGGGATGAGGCCGCGGACTTTGTCCGTGCAACGGCGCGCCGAGCAAAAGCAAAACGAGAACAACTGCCGTCCGCGCTGGGCTGTGACCTTTGTTCTGGAAGCGGGACTGCCGCGCGATGGACTTCATGAGGGGTTTGGCCGAGTTTACCGCAAACTGCGAAGCGGAGTTCTCTTGCGAGAACCCCGCCAGCAGTGGTTGGGTGGTGATGTTTTAGAACTCGAACTTCAGCGAGTACTGAAGTTCGCGGTTGGAGTGACCGGGTTGCAGCGCCTGCACCGCGCCAAAACCCGTTACCTGCCCCTGGGCAGTTACGATGTTGTTGGTTGGGCTGCAGGGAAGGCCGCTGGGTCCGCCGCCAGCGGTAGGAGCGTGCGCCCCACCGCAATACAGAGGCGTGGGTGAGGTGTAGCCCGCACCCTCAAGCCCGGAGGTGTTGAAGTTGGGGTGATTGAGAAGGTCGAAGAAGTCCATGGCGAACTTCAAGCGATACCTCTCCTTCAGGTCCCAGTTCTTGGCCAGTTGCGTGTCGAGGTCGGTGGTGGGAGCGCCGTAGCACGCACCACGCCGGGCCACGTTCGATGGGATGGTCCCCAGCGCGTACCCCACGAGGGTGAACGCGGACGGGTTCAGGATCTGGTTCTCGTGCTCGCCGGCGTTGCAATTGATGCCGCCGACAGCCAGGGGTCGGTTGTTGCCGGTGTAGCCAGTTCCCACCAGGGAGTTTAGTGAGCTGGAGTAGCCGGAGATGCAGTTGTTGTTGATGTCCAGGTTCGTACAGGCACCGCTTGCGCCGGCGCTGAATACACTGAGCGACGACCCATGCGCGGCGGTGAAGATGTTGTTCAACTCCCAGCCGCCCACGCTCTGACGCAGGAACTGGTTGTACTTGTCCAACTTGGGCAGGAAGAGCACCTCGTTTGCCACGAAGATGTTCGGCCGGTTGATGTTGGTATTGCCCTTGTCAAGGCTGGGGTTCGAGAGCGCCGTCGTCGCTTCCGCGCCGAAGCCGTTCGAGGAGTTATCCAGATCCACGTTGCCGATGGAGTGGCCCCAGGTGTAAGCAGCCTGGAACGTCGATCGGCCAACCTGCGACCGGAACAACGCCTGCAGCGAGTGATAGGTGGCATGACCGCCGCGGGCAAAGCCGCCGACCGTGCCGAAGTTGAACGCCGGCCGAAGTGCGTTTGCAGCCGTTGTTCCGTTCGCGAACGCTTCCTGCAGCCAGTTCTGTTGGGGCACCGCATTGAAGTCATACATCGACGTCAGGTGCTCGCCGGTGTTGCCCACGTAACCGAGTTCAAGGGTGGTGTTGCGCGCCAACTCCTGTTCAAGAGTGGCGTTCCACTGCCAGGAGTTGGGCGTGAACGGGCGTGGATCCTTCGCGAACGTCGGGGATACAGCAGGGTTCGCGAGGGGTGACGGTGTATCGAAGGAGCGGTTGGTTGTGGCCTGGATTACGAACGGCGCCGTCCTGGACATGCCTTCCACGGGGCCCACAGCTTCACGTTGGTAGAACTGCCCGCCGCCGAAGCGAAGCGCGGTCCTGCCGTCTCCGCGGATGTCCCACGCGATGCCGACGCGCGGAGCGATATCGTGGTTGGCCTGGTTGATGAGGGACGCGTTCGGTCCGGGGGTGCCATTCGACAGGGCGAGATTAACGCCCAGCCCTGACAAGAACTTCACAGCGTCCTGGCAAGGTGTGGTCCCGGGAACAGTGATGGTGCCGTTGCAGGCGTCCGACGGATGGGCGATTGCTTCTGCTGCGCTCCAGGCGGAGGCGTTCCAGTTGGCAAAGTGATTGTCTTCGGCATACGGTTCGCGGAAGAAGGACCACCGGAAGCCGTAGTCGAAGGTGATGTTGCGGCGGATCTTCCAGGAATCCTGAACGTAGAACTCGATGTCATGCCAGTGCAGGTAGGCGGTCGCGTCGATGCTGTTCTCGGCCATGGTGAACTCTTGCGGAGTCGAACCGGTGCCCGGAATGAGAATGTTCGCAAGCGGATTGTTGGTTTGGGCGCAGGCGGGATGTCCGGCTACCCCGATAATCTGGCCGCCGGCGGCGTTCAGATCGCAGTAGGGACCGGTGGACAGCCCAGGGCGGTCCGCGCCGTTTCCACTGTCTTCGACCTTCTCGTTGGTGCTGTAGAACACACCGGTCTTGAAGACGTGGTTGCCTTTGACCTTGGAGAGATTGTCTTGAATGGTGTATAGATCCTCATGGTTGGCGTAGGGCGCCAGGTTCCAGATGGATGCGTTGCCCTGGTACGAACCATACGGATTCAAGCCGCCCCACCCGCCAAAGAACTCGTTGGGCTGCTTGATGGAACTGGGGAAGGAGGGAGGCAGTGCTGCTTGCAGAGCTGGGACAATGCTGGCGCGGGTGCCGGCCAAGGTCGTGATAATCGCGTTGTGTCCGTACCCGAACTCAACGTCGTTCACCATGGTGTTGTGAATCGTGGAGCTCAGCTTGCCCATCGCGCTATTCGAGGGCTGGCTGCCGCTGGACTGCACGGTCGGGAAGGAGGACTCGCCCCACAGACCATCGTAGCTGGGGTTGTTCGGCGCCGGATCGTTCCAGGAATCAGCCGTGTACCGCAGGGTCAGGCGATTGTTCTTGGTGATGTCATAATCTCCGCGAATGTTCCAATCGCTCCAGAGATTCTTGTTGGGAATGGCCGAAGCCCAGTTGTAGCCGTTGCCGTTCGTCAGCTTCTGATTCGCGTTGAAGTTTGCCGACGGATAGAACTGTGCGATGAGAAGACCGGCCTTATCAGGGCTTGCGATCTTGAGCGGATTGCCTGCGGTCGCGAACTGCGCGGGAATGGTTGGGATTGTCGCATTGCACTGGTCCAGCGGCGTTCCGGTCGGCGTGCCATCTGACGTATGGGTCTGCGCGCCCGTGAAGTCACCAGCCGCCTCCGCGTCGGTTGGGACGCAGACGCCAAAGGAGCCACCGCGCTCTTCGCGATCCCACTCCTGGTTCCACCAGAGAAAGAGCCTGTTCTTCAGCACCGGCCCGGAGATGTGGTACCCATAGTCATTCCGGCGCAGCTTTGCTTTGCCGGTGTTGTTGTTGTTCGACACCCAATCATTGGCATCGAGGTAATCGTTGCGGCCGGAGTAGAAAACGCCGGCATGGATCTGGTTGGTGCCAGACCGCGTGGTCAAGCTGATGATCGCGCCCGAGGCCTGCCCGTACTCCGGTCCATAGGAGTTGCGAATCATCTTGAACTCGGCGATCGAGTCCACAGCCGGGTAGATCAGAATGGTGCGGTTGGACCCGACGTCGTTGTTGTTGACGCCGTCCACAAGAAACAGATTATTGTTGTAGGGGTTGCCGTTGACTGAGAAGTTCACGCCACCCGAAAGACCCTTGCCGGTCGCGTCGAAGTTCGAGGCGGCGGAGACACCCGGGGAGAGCTGGGTCAGACCGACAAAGTTTTCGCCGTTCAGCGGAAGCTCCCGGACCTGGGTGCCGTCGATGACTTCACCCACGGACGCATCCGTGGTCTGCACCTGAACCTGATCGGCTTCGACGGTGACCGTTTCTCCCGTGGAACCGACCTGCAGGGAGACATTCACCTCAGTGTTGGTCGAGGTGTGGACCTCCACGTCGTTTTCTACGGCCTTCTTGAAGTTGCTCGACTCGACGTCCACCTCGTAGTTGCCGACCGGCAACTGCGTCACGGTAAAGCTTCCCTGGTTGGAGGTCTTTGCGGAGAACCGGGTGTTGGTCCCTTTGTTGATGACGGTCACAGAAGCGCCGGGGACGGCCGCGCCACTGGCGTCGGTCACGTTCCCGACAATGGTGCCGTAGTAGACCTGGGCGTGTGCCGCGGTGGGCAGACTCAGCGAGGCGGCCAGGGGCAGTCCGAGACTGCACCCGAGCACCAGCCCAGGGGTGTAGGCTCGCCACGCGAGCCAGGGGAAAGTTCTCATACAACCTCCAAAAAGTGCAGCAATCATCCGACAAAACGGCGAAACGACGGGCGACCAGGATCAGATCTCGTGTTTCAGGTCCAGAACAACTTGCGGTCTACAGGGCTTGGCGTACAAGGCACCGCAGTGCACCGATTCAAACGACTGTCTTGAACCTGATCTGTGATCGTGAGCATTCTGAGAACGGCACTAGAGAGTTGTCAAGGGAAATCCTTCGCCCGTTGTTTGCTTTGACCTGTGCAGAAATCAGGTCATCGTTTGCCCGCCTCCGCTAACCGCGACTCGGCATGAGCCGCGCCGTGCAGCTTCGCCGCAAGGCGGTCACGGGAGTTGCCGATCCATGGACCGCTCCCTTACCGTGGGTGGGTGCAGCCCAGCGGCAAGGACCTGGCGAAAGGCCGGCCCACACAGGACAAGACTCACCGCCTCCGGGCGGCAAACTGGCTCGCGGTCCTCTGCGTCGTGCTGGCGCTGGGCAGTGGGGGAGCCATACCTGCGCGGGGCCAGTTGTCCACCGAGGATCACGTTGCCGAACCCGGCTTCTGGCCCACCAAAGCGCAGGAATCCAACCATGTTTTTGCGGGCAAACAGGCCTGTGCCCGTTGCCACAACGGCATCGCTACCTCCGCCAGCGCCTCGTCCATGGGGCGGACGGCGATGCCCGCGGGATCAGCCGAGGTTCTGCGCGAGCATGCTGACCTCAGCTTCCAATTCGACCGGGACGCTTACAAAATGCATACGTCCCGCGACGGAGATGGCTGGAAGAGCATGTATGCGGTGTCCGACGGAGCGCAGACAAACGCGTTTCCATTGGTCTGGGCGTTTGGTACCGGACGGGTCGGGCAGTCGTACCTGTTCAAGAAAGAAGACGGGCGCTACTTTGAGTCCCGCGTTACTTTTTTTCGAAGCTTGAAGAATCTCGGTTTCACGCCCGCGCGCGCCCTGACCGCGCCCGCCGATCTCGATACGGCCGCGGGAAGGGAAGTGAAGACGCCGGAGTTGATCCGCTGCTTCAGTTGCCATGCAACGGCGGTGAACATCGCCGATCGCTTCAATGAGGAAGGGCTGGTTCCGGGCGTGACCTGTGAGGCGTGTCATGGTCCCGGAGCCGACCACGTGCGCCTTATGCATAGCCCCGACGGCGCCTCCACGCGCAAGGAGGAAACGCCGGCGATCTTCGTGCCCAGCCATCTTTCGCCTACGGAGTCCGTCGAGTTCTGCGGGGCCTGCCACGGCAGTTGGTGGGACGTGAAGCTGGCGCACGTGACCGGGCCCTCCACCGTGCGCTCTGCGCCGTACCGCCTGGTTACGAGTAAGTGCTGGGGGAGCGAGGGCGACCCGCGCCTGGTTTGCACGGCGTGCCATGACCCGCACAAGGAGCTCGTCACGGACCTTTCGGCCTACGACCCTGCCTGTCTTCGCTGCCACGCCGCCTCCGCCGGCATTGCGGGCAAGGCTCAGCTTGCCAAGATTTCGGCCGTGCCTGCTTCCTCGGCGCATGCCCCGGCGTGTCCCGTGGCCCGGAGCAAGTGCGCGAGCTGCCATATGCCCCAGGTGTATGTTCCGGAGATGCAAAACACCTTTACCGATCACCGGATCCGTATCTTAAAGGACGGCGAGAGCTTTCAGGATTGAGCGGCGCTCCCCGGTGATGTCAGGTCCACTTCCCCGCGCCTTCCACGAGGGTGATGTAGCGGTTCACGGGAAGATTCGTGAAGCGCTCGACGGCGCCGCTCGGCTCCGGCCACCGCACTTCAAGCCAATCGATGCGGGCGCGCTTCCCGGCGCCCAGGATGACGCGCGGATCGTGTGAGGACAGGAAGCTCCCGCCCCCTACCTTCACCCGCGTGCGTTTCAGATCGCCCGCCCCGTAGGTAAGTTTTGCGCCCACGGCATCCGCATTGCACTTGCGTCCGATCAGGCGGACGCCTAACCACGTGTTGGCCTTGCCTACCTGGTTTTTGAGCAGAACGGGAGGCGCATCATTGTTGCTGATCAGGATGTCCAGGCCACCGTCGTTGTTGAAGTCCCCGGTGGCCAGGCCTCGGGAGGAGAAGCTCTTTGCGAAGACGGGACCGCTTTCGCTGCTGACGTTCCGGAAGCGCTTGCCCTCATGGTGAAAGAGCATCAGCGGTTCCTTCCAGTGAACGGACGTTGATGTTTTGTCGATCAGGTCATCGGGGAAGCCGTTGCAGAGAAACAGATCGAGTTCGCCGTCGTTGTCGTAGTCCAGGAACCTGAGTCCCCATCCGCTCATCCAGCGGGTGTCCATGCCGATCCCGAGGGGCATGGCGAGATCGTCGAACGTACCGTCGCCGTTGTTCCGGTAGAGGGAAAAGATCTCCTGGTCGATGTTGGCGACAAAGAGGTCCATGCGTCCATCCTGGTCGAAGTCGGCCGAGTCGACGCCCATGCCCGACCGCGGCCGACCGTCCGCGCTGTACGCCACGTCCGCAGGCAGGCCTGTTTCTTCAAAGCCCTTGCCCTGGTTCAGGTAGAGGAAGTTGGCGACGGTGTCGTTGGAGACGAAGAGGTCCAGCTTGCCGTCGTCATTGATGTCGGTCGCCACGGCTCCCCAGGCTTTGCCCAGGTGATCCGCGATTCCCGTGCTCTTGCTCACGTCGGTGAAGGTCCCGTCGCCGTTGTTGCGAAACAACAGACTTGGCCGGGGCTTGTAGATCCGCGGATTGCAGTAGTGCCGGACGCCGTCGGCATCCTTGCACTCGATGCCGGGGTCGAACTCTGCGAACTGGCAGACGAACAGGTCCAAAAGACCATCGTTATCGTAGTCAAACCAGACAGCGCTGGAACTCCATCCGGGTGCGGCGACGCCGGCCCTGGCCGTCACGTCCGTAAAGGTGCCGTCCCGGTTATTACGATAGAGGATGTTCTGGCCGTACTGGGTGACATAGAGGTCAGGGTAGCCGTCGTTGTCGAAATCCCCGACCGCCACGCCCATGCCGTACCCGCCGCCGCCAACGCCAGCCTTCTCCGTCACATCGGTGAACGTACCGTCGCGATTGTTGCGGTACAGCGCGTTGCGCAACGGATGCGGCGGTGTGTACAGGTCGTACTTGCCGCTGTTGACGAGGTAGAGGTCCATCCAGCCGTCGTTGTCGTAATCCAGGAACGCGCAGCCTGCGCCGCTGGTTTCGGGCAGGTACCTGGCGGGGGTCTTGCCGGCGGTGTGGACCCAATGAATGCCGCTGGAGGAAGGAGGAACCTCCTCAAACACGGCACCGGCCGAAGCTGCCCGAGCTGCCTGCGCCGAGACGAGCGGGGGAAGCCTAAAGCCCCACACGGCAGCGCACGACCACGCACTACGAAGGAAGCTCCGGCGGGTGAAGGGGCTGCTGGCTGTGTCGCCCGCTTGCTGCGTCATCTTGCGTTCGCGCGCTCTCGAAAAGATCGTCCGGGGTTGACTGACGAAGCTAAACTTACAGGCGAGATGAAGGCCCTGTCCATAGCCCTGCTGGCGCCGCTGCTTCTTGGCGGTTTGGCGGGGCACTGTACCGTGCGAGAGGGTTCCGCAGGAGCTTTGCAGCAGGGGGAAGCGTCGGGAGCCCCGCAGGCAGGCCAGGCCGATGCTGCCGGCATCTCCGAACTGCAAGCCCAACTTGCGGCCCGTCCCGGCTGGACGGAAGGATGGTGGCGATTGGGCACGATGGCGTATGACGGCGACCAGTTTGCGATCGCCGCCTCCGCGCTCACCAGGGTGGTTGCCGCGGCGCCGCAGATGGGTGTTGCCTGGAACCTTCTGGGGCTCTCTGAATTCGAGCTGAAGCACTATGGCCCGGCGCGTTCCGATCTTCAACGGGCCGCTGCCTTGGCCAACAGCAACGACCCGGAGGTGGAGCGCGTTGCGTCGTACCATCTTGCGCTGCTGCTGATTCGCGACGGGGATTTCGACGGGGCCACGACGCTGCTGCTGAAGCAGTTCGGCGCCGCGCCCACGGCCCAGGTCTCCTATGCGCTGGGTATGGCTGCGCTGCGTGTGCCCCTTCTGCCGCAGGAGGTGGATCCCGCGCAGGAAGCTCTCATTCAGTCTGTGGGCAGTGTTGTTGCGCAACAGGGAGCCGGGTTGCCGCCGTTTGCGCAGCTCCTGGCTCAGCATCCCGACGTGCCGCTCCTGAGGGACGCGTACGCTCTCGCTCTGGAGCGGGCAGGGGAGCCGCCGAAGGCTCTTCCTGTGTTCCGGGACCAGGTCAGGCAGGTTCCCGAGGATGCTGTGGCATGGTCCGCCATCGCACGCATCGAGGGAGCCGAAGGGCACGCCTCCGACGCTAAGTCTGCGCAGGCGAGAGCCGCCGCGGCGTCGCGCACGTCTGGCCCGTCTGCGACGGAGGCGATCCTGGCGCGATACGCCCTGAAGTCGGCTCCGCTGAACACCGGCGGTTGGGCGCCGGCCATGCAGGCCTACGCCTCGGGTCAGTACGCCGCGGCTGCCCAGCAGCTAACGGCCTGGGTGAGTCAGCATCCTGAGGACGGGACCGCGTGGGCCGTTCTCGGTCTGAGCGAGTTTCACCTCGATCAATTCGACAACGCATTGCTTCATCTTCAGCGCGGTGAATCCCTGGGACTGCATGGCGATCCAAATGCTATTGCCACAGCCCAGTACACCGCGGGTGTGCTTCTGCTCCGGACCGGCGACTTCGACCACGCGGGAGAGATCCTGACCGCGGCTCGAAAGCTTCGCCCGGATGACGAGCAGATCACCTATGCCCTGGGTCTTGCGATGTTGCGGCGGCAAGGATTACCGCCATCTGCACCAACGGACAGCCCTTTGGTGGACGCGGCAGGGCAGGTCGAGGCCTTGCTGCAGGACAGCCGCTATGACGAGGCGTTTACGGCGTTCCGCTCGCTGTTACAGCGCTATCCGTCGACACCCTTTCTGCACTATGCCTACGGGACGGCGCTGATTGCGCTCTCGGAGTTCGACGAAGCCGGGGCGCAGATGCGCGCCGAGCTCCTGCTCTCCCCAACCAGCCCGCTGCCGTATCTTCGGCTCGCCTCGATCGCGCTGCGCCAGCACACGCCGGCGGAGGCCCTCGGTCCCGCCCGGCGGGCCCTCCAACTGGCGCCGAGCTCGGCGGAGGCGCACTATCTGCTGGGCCGCGCGCTGCTCGACACCGGAGATCACACCGCGGCCATCCCGGAACTGGAACAGGCCCGCACGCTCAATCCGGGCAGCCCGGAGGTGCACTTCAGTCTGGCGCGGGCCTATGCGCGAGCGGATCGGGAGGAGGCAGCGGCCAAGGAACGCGCCACCTTTGCCCACCTGAATGAGCTGTCGCAAGCGCAAAAGAGTGGCTCAGGACAACAGATCTACGCCGGGCCGCGAGACGGAAGTGGGCTCACCAGCGCGACGCCCGGCAACTCGCCGCAATGAGTCAGCCCTTTGCCTTCTCGCGGATGTTCTTGGCAAGCTTCTCAATCTGCTGTGCACGTTTGATGAAGTCCGCCGGCAGCGTGTCTTTCATGTTGGTGCGATCGGTCTCCTGCTTCAACTCTGCACTCAATTGGTAGAGCTGTTCCACCATGGTGACGAGCTGCGCTGCGTTGACCGAGCTTGTGGGCGTCCTCGATGGGCCGCTCGTGGGATGAGTATCCATCCCGCCAGGTACATTGGGGTTGTTCGGTTCGTTAGGGTTGCTGGGCGGAGGCAAGGCCCGGTTCGTTCGCTGCAACGCCGCTGCCGGGTCCCACGGCGAGAACAAGGTTGCCGTGGCTAGACCGGTGGCGGCGGTCAAAAATCCTCGGCGGGTGCTCCGAAGCTTCATGGCGATCTCTCCAAAACAGAAATGTGCGGTGCCCCATGCTACGCCGGCTCACACGGTCCAGCTAGCGCTTTCACAGCGTGGAGCCACCAAGGAGTGGCGGAACGCGATAGCCAAAATCAGCATCAAGCACACGCGCGCATGCCAGCACGAACTCATCTTCGTACGGTCTTCCGGCGATCTGAACACCAATGGGCAGGTCCTGGCGCGAACGCCCGACAGGCACCACAGCGGCGGGGGAGCCAAGTACGTTGAACCACTGCATGTAGCGCATCGCATCGAGGTAACGAACCTGCTGGGCTTCAATCTCCCAGACACGCTCGCCGTGCCGGAATGCAGGCACGGCACACACAGGGGTGAGCAGCAACGGGTACTCCCGCATCTCCTCCAGGAACCGCGCGCAGAGCAGGTCCCACTCCGCCCAGGCACTCAACAAGGTTTGCGCTGTGAGCGGGGATTCCTGCTGAGAGAGCTGCAGGAACTCAGTGAAGATCGGGCTCAATTCGTTGTGGCGCCCGGCAAGGACGGGCTCGTAAAACAGGGCGCCGCACTGCACAAAGAATTTGGTCCAAAGCTTCCGCGCCTCCTCCAGCAGCGAAGGGCGAAACGGCTCCACACGGAAGCCCGCACCAGCCAGGGCGGCGGCCGCGGAGCGCACCGCCTCGCGCGTCTCCGCAGTCACGGGGAGGAGACCATCCTCTTCAAGCCAGCCGATCTTTCTTGATCTCACATCTGCCAGACTGGGGTGTTGCAAGGGAAGGGGAACGTGCATGGGGTCCCGTGCCGAGCCTTGTGCAAGCACGTCGAACAGAAGGCAAACATCTTCCATGGTTCGCGCCATGGGCCCAATCGCGCCGAGCTTTGCGAAGGGACCGAGGCACGGGGGCAGATGGCCGGCAGCGCTGATGCGCCCCGCCGTGGGCTTGAGCGCACAAATCCCGGTAAAGTGCGCCGGCTCGCGAACAGAGCCGCCGCTGTCGCTTCCGATGCCCGCCGCCGACATCCCGGCAGCGATCGCGGCGGCTTCTCCTCCACTCGATCCTCCCGCGCTGTACTCGAGCCCCCACGGGTTTCGCGTCGGTCCATAGAGAAGATTGTCTGTCTCATAGGCCATCAGAAGTTCCGGGCAGTTTGTCGTCCCCAGCACGACAGCACCCTGCTCGCGAAGCACCCTCACGGCAACGGCATCCTGCTCGGCGACCTGGCCCCGGTACAGGACGCTGCCGATCTCGCAACGATGTCCCGCAGTAGCGATGGAGGCTTTCACCGTGATGGGCAGACCGTGCAAGCTGCCATCCTTCGCGTTCCTTGCCTGTGCCCGAATCCGTTGGGGATCGAAATCCACCAGCGCGTTCAGGGACGGGTTCCAACGCTCGATCTGCGCGATGTGCAACGCCGCGAGCTCTTCGGCAGAGATCTGCCGCGAGCGGATCAGACGAAGCTGCTCCGTTGCAGATTGGAAGAGGACGTCCATGCGATGGAAGGCTTCCGCAGCGAAGGCAAGTATAGAGGCTTCGTGTTCATGGCCTGAAGGTTTGCAGAGGCGTGCCGCCGGGAGGCGAGATAAGATTTGACGCGGAGCGGGTCCAACGAAGGAGCGGGCAGCGTTTTGACGTACGACGTCGATGAGATCGATTGGACGCTCTTCACGGGACGTCTTTCGCCCTTCCTCGATCCGAAGACTTGCGGTTATCTCGCCTCGGAGACCATCCTCATCACGGGTGCGGGTGGCTCCATCGGCTCGGCCCTGGCAAAGACGGTGGCAACGCTCAAGCCGGACCGCCTGATGCTGCTCGATCACGCCGAGGCTGGTCTCGCGCAGTTGGGGCGCAGTCTAGCGCCCGACTCCAATCCGGCGGAGTTCATCCTCGGAGACTTCCGCGATCCTGCGGTGCTGGATAGCATCTTCGGCAAGCGACGCGTGCACACCGTCTTCCACGCCGCAGCCTGCAAACACGTTCCCTTGCTGGAGAGCAATCCGTTCACAGCCGTCAGCATCAACGCACTCGGCACAGGCACGCTGATCGAAGCGGCCCGTCATGCAAGGACCGACCAGATCGTGCTGGTCTCGACCGATAAAGCCGTGGAGCCGGTGAGCGTGCTCGGCGTAACCAAGCGAATCGCAGAGCTGATCGCGCTCACGGCAGAGCTTCCGTCGACCAAAGTGCTTCGGCTCTGCAACGTGCTCGGTTCCACCGGAAGCGTTGCGCCGGTCTTCCGGGAGGAAATCCGGCATGGTGGACCGATCACCATCACGCACCATGAAGCAAAGCGGTACTTCATCACGGTCGAGGAAGCGGTGTGCCACCTTCTGCATGTCTCACTCGCTGACAGCGCGCCTGCGCTCTGGGTGCCACATATCCCGGAACAGCAGAGCATCGAGTCTCTCGCTGTGTTCCTTATGTCGAGCCTGAGGAGTCACGCAGAGCTCACCTACACAGGCCTGCGACCAGGGGACAAGCTGGAAGAGAAACTCTGGTCCGAAGACGAGTATCCAGTCGATCGAACCCCCGAAGCTCTCGTTCGTCTGGACACACCGTTGCCCGTTGGCGATCGGCTGTCTTCAAAGCTGGATCTCCTGCGGAGGGCCGTCCGGCACCGGAGCCTCGGCGATCTTCTGCAAGCTCTTCAGGACCTTGTCCCTGCTTATCGGCCGAGTCTACGTGCCCTGGACGCGGATCGTGTGCGCAGCGATGGAGCTCATGCATGAAGCGCACCATCGCCGTCGTCACAACCTCGCGCGCCGACTACAGTCACCTGTACTGGCCCTTACACGATCTGCACCATCACCCTGAAGTGGATCTCAAGGTGATCGTTCTCGCCTCGCATCTCTCGCCGGAGTTCGGCATGACCGTCCGCGAGATCGAGGCCGACGGTATCCCGATCGCCGCTCGTCTGGAATGCCTGTTGAGCTCGGACTCTGATGTAGGCATGGCGAAAAGCATAGGCGTGGGTGTGCTCGCCCTGGCAGACTGCCTCGGGGCCATGCGACCCGATCTGTTGCTCCTGATTGCCGACCGCTACGAGATGCTTGCGCCTGCCTCCGTCGCGCTCGCGTTGCGCATCCCCATCGCCCACATCGAAGGTGGGGAGATCAGCCAGGGCGCGGTCGATGATGCCGTCCGAAACGCACTCACCAAGATGAGCCATCTCCACTTCACTTCGACGGCGGGCGCTCGGCAGCGAGTGATCGGCATGGGCGAAGAGCCATGGCGTGTGCACCAAGCCGGCGCTCCTTCCCTCGATCACCTGCGGCGCAGCCATCTGCTCAACCGTGATCAGCTTGGGGCCGAGTTGGGCCTCGATCTGGAGAGACCTACCGCCATCGTGGCGTACCATCCGGTGACCCTGCTGGCAGACACACTGGCCGAAACGGAGGCTCTCTTCGAGGCGCTTCGATCCAGTCCGCTGCAACTGCTTTTCTGCTACCCCAACGCAGACGCAGGCAGTCGAGAGCTCATCCGGCGGGCGAAAGGGTTTCTCGACCAGCGCGGTCATGGTCGTGTGTTCGTGAATCTCGCGGCTGTGACCTACTGGAGTCTCCTGCGCACGGCATCGCTGATGATCGGCAACAGCAGCAGCGGCATCATGGAAAGCGGCTCCTTTGCTCTGCCCACCGTGGATGTGGGCCTGCGTCAACTCGGGCGCGAACGCGGGCCGAATGTCCTGAGCGCCGGCTCGCAGACAGCCGGCATCGCTGCGGCAATCGAGACAGCACAGAGCGAATCCTTTCGCCAGCAGATCGCAGGCATGGTAAATCCCTATGGCGACGGCCATGCGGCCGAGCGCATCGTCTCTGTCCTCACAACAGCGCCGGATCGGCAGACGCTTCTTCTGAAGCAGGCGCAGGTTCTGCCGTCAATCTCATGACCCCCTTGCAGCCAGTCGTTCCGCTATCGAGCCCGGACATCACGGACAGCGAGATCGATGCGGTGGTGAGCGTTTTGCGGTCCGCACGGCTGAGCCTTGGGCCGCGCATGGAAGCGTTTGAAAGCAGCGTAGCCGAGTATGTCCGGATGCCGCATGCTGTTGCCGTGAGTTCAGGAACGGCAGGCCTGCATCTGAGCCTGCTCGCACTGGGCATCGGCGAAGGTGACGAGGTCATCGTGCCCTCCTTCGCGTTCATCGCGGCGGCAAACGTTATCCGGTACGTCCGCGGGACGCCGGTCTTTGTCGATATCGAACGATCCACCCTCAACATGAGCCCCGCCGCGGTGGAAGCGGCCATCACCTCACGTACGCGCGCGCTCATGGTGGTGCATACGTTCGGTGTTCCCGCCGACCTGGACGCGCTGTTGGACATCGCGCGCCGCCACAAGCTGCTGGTCATCGAAGATGCGTGCGAGGCCTTAGGCGCCGAGTATCGGGGGCAGCCCGTCGGCTCCTTCGGTGACGCTGCCGTGTTTGCCTTCTACCCGAACAAGCAGATCACAACGGGCGAAGGAGGCATGATTGTCACTCGCAACTCATCGTTGGCCCGTGAACTACGCGCACTGCGCAACCAGGGCCGCTTTGACAGCGACGATTGGTTGCAGCATTCCGTTCTCGGCTACAACTATCGCCTGTCTGAACTCCACTGCGCTCTCGGCTGCGCGCAAATGTCCCGTCTGCCAGAGATCCTCGGGCGCCGCAGAGCCGTGGCTCAGATGTATGCGAGGGAACTGACGGATAGCCCGCTTCTGGTTCTGCCCCTAAAGGATCCCCCGCATGCACGCACCAGTTGGTTCGTCTATGTGGTGCGGCTTCAGACCGAGGCTCCCTTGAGCCGCGATGCGGTGATCGCCCGCATGCATCAGCGAGGCATCCAGTGCGGGCGTTACTTTGCTCCGATTCATCGACAGCCTGCGTACGCCGTCATGCAGCCACATGCATCACTTCCGGAGACAGAGGCGGTCAGCCTCCAGACAATCGCTCTGCCTTTCTTCACAAATCTCCGCGAGTCGACCATCACGTTCGTGGCTCAGAGCCTTCTTGCGATAGCAAAGGGTGATGCATAAGGTCGCGGCTCCGCAAACATCACCTGCTGTTCAGCAGCGATAACGGCTCACCCTCGTCATCAGGACACACGAGCAGTTCGGGGCCGTTGTTGCGCACATCGCCCACCGCGGGGTCGCACGCCGCGGCCTGCATCTCGTCCGCTTCATACGGCCGCAACAGATCGATGGGAAGCTGCGTCGTCTCGCCCCGTTGCAGCCATCGATCGTAGTCGCGCGGATGCAGAATGACCGGCATGCGGTCATGTACCTGCGCGGTGAGTTCGTTGGGTGTGGTCGTGATGATGGCGAAGCTTTGCAACCACTCACCCGTATGCGGATCCTTCCACGCATCCCACAGCCCCGCAAACGCAAAGGGCTGGCCGTTGCTCAGCAAAAAGGCGAAGGGCTTCTTCGTCTTCGGGTCAATCTTCTTCCACTCGTAAAAGCCGTCGGCGGGCACAAGGCAGCGGCGCCGCTCAAAGGGCCCGCGCCAGAGCGCCCGGTCCTGCACCGTCTCGGCCTTCGCATTGATGGTCGAAAACCCTTTCCAGTCCGCGAGGCTCTTGGCAAAGTAGGGCACCAGGCCCCATCGCATCATCACCACCTCGCGCTCCCCGGTGTCGCGGTTGAGCCGAATGACCGGCTGGAACGTGGTCGGGGCAACGTTGTAGTTCGGCGGCAGAGGAAAGTTTTCCGGCAGAGTACCGATCCGAAATGCCTCCGCGATCCGTTGTTTGTCAGAACGACGAAGATACCGTCCGCACATGACCCACCTCACCTTCCTTCGCTCGCGCCCGCGGCTATCCCGCACGGACCCTGCCGCAGGCTTCGTTGTAACCATACCGTGGTCCCGCGAGGGGAATCTCTGTTGCTTGGCGTGCTACCATCGCCCTCGCCGCTGTATGAAGAACATGGGCCGGAGGCTGACCTTGGTCGGCATGAAATGTGCGTGTAAGGCGATCCTGGTTGCAAGCTTCCTCCCCACAACATTGGCCTGCCTGAAACTCCCGAGAGCCATGGCGCAACACACCTCCTCCTCTGCCGGTCCCACCACGGACACCAGCGTGATTGACCCCGACGGCACAGCGCGTGTCACGCGCGTGGTGCCTGTGCCCAAGACGATCAGCCCGGAGGCGCAACGTATGCTCGCCCGTCCTGCGTCGGACAAGGCCGTTCCGCAAACTCTGGCGGAGCGCCGATCCGGCACCGACGCCTGGCAGACGGGGGCAGGGGACGCCTTTCGCGCGATCTACCCTGTCGATGTGCAGCCGAAGACCATCGCCGGCGTGCCTGTCCGCGTGATCACGCCACCGTCGCAAACGAACCCGGACCGTGTGTTGATCAATCTCCACGGCGGCGGCTTCAACTCCGACTCCGGGTCGCTCACGGAGTCGATCCCCGTGGCTGCGCTTGCGCACGTGCAGGTGGTGGCTGTGCTCTACCGCCTGGCCCCGGAACATACGTTCCCAGCCGGGCTCGACGACGCGGTTGCGGTCTACCGCGAACTCCTGAAGACCCACCGGCCACAAGATATTGCCGTCTTCGGCACGTCGGCCGGCGCCATTCTCACGGCGGAGTTGGCCGTTCAGCTTCACAAACTGGGTGTGCCCGAGCCTGCCGCGCTTGGCATCTTTTCCGGACTTGGGGACTTCAGCAAAAATGGTGACTCCACGGCGCTTTTCGCGCTGAACGGCTTCTCCGGGCACCTTGACCCGCCGGTGCCACCGGAGCGCAGCCCGCGGGAGTACGTCGGCCATGCGCATCTGGACGACCCCATCCTGTCGCCGATCTACGCCGATCTTCACGGCCTGCCGCCGACACTGTTCATCACCAGCACCCGTGATTCGCTGCTTAGCGGAACGACCACGCTCCATCGGGCGTTTCTGCGCGCAGGGAACGACGCTCGTCTGGTGGTCTTTGAGGCGCTGCCCCATGCCTTCTGGAACGATCCCAGCCTGCCCGAAAGCAGGGAAGCCCACGAGATGATGGCTCGCTTTCTGGGCTCACAACTCGGAAAGTAACCCACGCGGCAAAGAAGAAGGCCACGCCGCAGCGTGGCCTTTCGCGTTCAGCACCGTTACGAAGCCAGGCTGTCCCGGTACCCTTTCACCTTGTCGTGCGAAGCCTGGATGTGCAACTGCTGCTTCTGCAGAACCGTGCGAACGCCGCTGGGGAGAGCCGCGTCATCGAGAGCTTCCTTATAGGCCTTCTTCGCCACGTCCTCGCCTTGTTCCGCGGTCTCCAGCAGGGTGTGATCGCCACCACCAAGGTTCGCCTTCAGATCGCCCCAGACCCGGTGCACGGTGCCCGACGCCGTTCCACCCACGTCTTCGCTCACGCCAGCGCTCGCCTGCAGTTCGCGGGCAAACTGTCCGCGAGTGGTGGCTTCCTGCAGGAAGAAGGTCTTCAGTTCCGGGCTCTTCAGGTGCTCACCGATGTCCACAAAGCCGCGTTCGCCGTCGTGGAGCACTTGAATCACCGTTTTCACCAAGTCGTTCGTGTCAGCCATACTTTGTACCTCCTGTCCCTCGTGAGGGCGTGTTCGAGTTTCTCGAGCACCCGCGCTGAAGCTGGCCGGCGCGGGCGAGTTTGGTATGCGTCAGCGCTTCTTTGACTTCGCGGCGGTCTTCTTGGCCGCAGACTTCTTCGTGCTCCGGCTCGGCGCAGACGCCTCTTCGTCCTCCTCGCCGTCCTCCTCTTCGCCATCCTGCAGTGACTGGCTATTCACCGTCTGGGACACTGCGGTGAGACGCTCATCGGTCTCTTTTTCCTCCTGCAAGGTCTCGGCGAGCAGGTCGTGGATCTCCTGCTCTCCCATAGCCTCGGCAAAGGTGGCGACCGTGCCGTAGGAGGCGATCTCGTAGTGCTCAATCCGCTGACCCGCGGCGATGATCGCGGCATCCAGAACCGGACCCTTCTCGATCTCCTCAAGCGCCTCCTGCGCTTCCGTGATCAGGCCCTTCATCGCCTCGCAGGTCTTGCCGGAGGACTTCTTTTCGAGGATCTCGAACACCCGGTCAAGCCGCTCGAGCTGTCCTTTGGTCTGTTCCAGATGCTCCTGCAGGGCCTGCTTCAGCTCCGGAGAAGAGGTGCTCTTGGTCACCTTGGGATAAGCACGGATTGCCTGCTTTTCGGCCGAGTAGATGTCCCTCAGTTGTGAAAGAAAGAGGTCGTTCGCGGTTTTGATTCCTGCCATGTCGTTTCCTGCCCCCATTGTCGAAGCATGTCGCTTCCGCCGAGTAGGATGCAGAACCCTGGATTGAGGACGGTCAGCGTTGAACAGCTTTTCACGCGACCGAAGCGAAGCTCCGCCGTGTGGGGGAAAAGATACAGGCAGACACAAGCCAGGGCCTGTCCTTCCCACGCCTGCCTATCTGTGATCGGCATGCAGGTCTCCGGCCGGCCTGAAAGGAGTCCGCAGGCGTAAGCGAACCCTTCACCCTGTCTCCCGTGCCGGCAGGCATTATGTCCGATAACAGATATTCTGTTTCACCCACTTCTGCGCTTATCGGAGGAGCCGGAAGAGCTCGTATAAGACGCATTCCGGGGTGGGTTCAGGAGATCGCCCTCTCCTATCTGCAGCGGCGCCTGCTTGGCTTCAAACTCCGCGAGGGCCTGATCGGCCAGCGCTTTCTGCTCGGCTTCTTTCACGTGCACGTCGTGCAGGTCCAGGCTGTCCACGGCCACGCGCACGCGCCCTGAGGCCCTGTACCGCTCCTCCTGCACCATCGCGTCGAGCCGGTTCAGCGTGTCGCCGGCGCCGCCCAAGTTGGTGACCATGCCTGAAGCCATCTCCGTGATCTCCGCCATGGCGCGCTTCATGCGCATGTCGCTGATGCCGGACTTCAGCGCCTCGATCTTCCCGCGCGTGATCGCCACCGCCACATCGCGCGCCCGGACCAGCTCCTTGTAGGTCTGCTCCGCCTGATCCAGTTGCTTGCGATTCTCGTCCAGTTCGCGTTCGACCGTCTTCAGCCGCAGCGCATACTGGCCGGCAACGTCGCGCCGATCCAGCTTCAGGTTCGCCGCTACTTTGGCGCGCAGATCGGTCTCATCGCTCTCCAACTTGCGCAACTGGCCGATCAATCGCTCGATCAGGCCGGCGTGCGAGGCCAGCCCCACGTTGAACTTGCCCACCTGACGACGAAGATTTTCCTGCTCAACTTCCAGCAGAGCCTCCGGATTTCGCCGCTCCGCCTTCGAGACGAAGAGACCAAAGAAGCCTCGTATCAGATTGCCAACACGACGGAACATGCTTGCTCCTTAAAGATCGATGCACTGCTCGTTTGTACTGTACGCCACCGGCGTGGGCCTGGTTCAACGTCATTGATACTCCCGGATCCGGGGGGCAAAGCCCGCAAAGAGCAAGACGGCGATCAACCCCGCGCCCAGCCCTGCCGCGGCTTCCAGCCCGGAGAGCGCCGAGCCTGCACGATCCACGGCGGCATCGAAGGCGGATTGATCGATGGCAAGAGCTTCGCCCAGCGCTCGATCGAACGCCTGGAAAGCTTCGGCCGCCTGCCCCTCATTGATTCCTGTGCAGAGTTCCACGGCCTTCCGGTGCCCCCCCGATCGCTCCAGCGTGCGAACCTGCAGCGCCAGGGCCGTGTACCTCTGCCATGCCGCCAACGTTCGCCAGGAGGCGTCCCGCTCGCCGGGGATGGTGACGTGATTCACCTCATCCGCGAGATACCCGGAGAAGCCGTCGATCCGTCTTTGTTCGCGAACGGCCGCGAGGATCTGTTCCGGGCTTAGGTCGGAGGGCGGGTTGGCCACAGCGGCGGAATCGGCTTGGATGCGCCCTTCGTGTTCGGTGGCATGGGCCGGGTCCAGCAGATACCGGCTCTCTTCGCTGTTGGCCGCATAGGCTGCCGCCCGTGCCCGCCAAAGCGCATGAACCGTGGCAAAGGCATCCTCTTTGCCAACTCGTAGAGCCTCATGCGATTGCCACAAGGTTCGGAGCGCAAAGAAGGAAAGCCCGCAGACCAGAATCGTCGTACCGAGCAAGGCCGGATTGAAGGTCCTCTGCATTCGCTGGCTAAGCATGGTTTGTGCCGACGTAAGCACCCCAAGCGTCAGCAAGGCCACGACGACAATGGTGACGCGCACCCCGGACGATCGCAGGGATTGCGAGCGGAACGTTCGCTCCAGCCGATCCTCGTTTCCCTGGTCCAGTGCATCGGCCGCGGGCAGAAGCACTGTGTCCATCACGACGGCGGCGTCGCGGTACGCCGCTACTGCCGCGGGATCGTCGCGCTCGTGCAGATCCCGGGCCCTTTGCACCAGGCGCTCGTAGCTGCCCAGTCCCACCTGTAAGGTTTGGATGGGCAGGCGTTCCGCGTCGCCGAAGGTGATGTCTTCGGCGGTCCCCATCAGGGCGCGGGTCGCCTCCACACGACGCGTTTCAAAGGCCTGCAGCGACGCCGAGGATGCCTTTGGCGGCTGCAGCAATTGGTCGGCAGCATCGGAGTCCATGTCCGCCACCGCAGCCTTGATGTGTTGCGCCGCCACGATGGTGGGCGCCGTGTCTTTGCCCACTGTCTTAACGGCCGCGCGGTGGACCTCCGTGGCACTGATCACCGCCAGGAACAACAGAACATCCAGGGTAAGGAGGACGACCCGCGCAAGCCGCAGCAAACCCAACGTGCTCCATCGTCGTCGTGGGCGTGCCCTGCTGACCATCGCTGTCCCCATACAAGACCTTCCCTTTGCGCGGTGTCCTACGCGGGAAAGAACTTCCAACTACCCTGAGTGAACCCTGAGCCGCGACCAGTGCCCGAGCGTGATCTCGTCCCCGCCCTTCAACGGGTAATCCACCATGGGCTGGAGGTCTTCCCCGTTCAGCCTCGTTCCGTTCGCCGCACCGATGTCACGCAGCAGCAGACCCCGCTCCGGATCCATCTGCAACAGGGCGTGCCGGCGGGACACAGCTTCGTCGTGGTCCAAACCGAGTTCCGGCACAATGCCGCGCGCCTCGTTGTGCCGGCCGATCAGACTGACGGGCTGGCTCAGCACGACCGAAAACGGCGCCATCTCTGCGGGCGCTTCGGGGCTTTCCGGACTGCGCAGGGAAGCATCCACCGACACCGTCACGGTCCATGGCCTTTGAGCCTTCTTCGCGTCAGGGACAGGCTCCGGCGCAGGCCCGGCGTCTCCGGACGGGGGCGGCGCTTCCACCGGGGCCGGAAGCGGGATCTCCCCGTGTGCCCCGGTGACGAAGTTGTAGCCACATACTTCGCAGAAGACCACCCCGCTGCCCTCGCGCGCTGTGCCGCAGTCAGGGCACGCCTGACCGGCCAGGCGGTCAGCGTTGGCCGGGGCTGGAGGCGAAGCGTTGCCGCCGCCAATTCGGGCGCCGCACTCTGAGCAGTAATCCCCTTCCGACGAAGAGTGCGGCGGTGGGGTCCGCAGCCCCCCGGCACGGGGGGGGGGGGGGG
>CAXUNH010000007.1:0-44657 GCA_964252405.1 uncultured Acidobacteriaceae bacterium
ACCTAGAGGGGCGCCGATGTTTCAGGAGACCTCATGATGAAGCACTGCCTTTCCGCTCTGGCCCTCGCGGTTGTTGCCGGAGTCGTGGCGCCGGAACTATCGGCGCAGGCGATTGGGACAGCGCCCGGAAAGACTCTGGCGGTGGGCGCTGCCTACCAGAACATCGATCCCGACTACGGGGTCACCCGGGCGTCGGGCATTCAGATTTTCGCCGACTACGATTTTGCCCGCTACGTCGGACTCACAGCCGAGGCGAACCTGCAAACGGCCTTCTCGTCGAACATCCCGTTCCTGGAACATACGTATATCTTTGGGGCGCGAGGTCTCTACCACAAGCGCCGGTATCTGGCGTACGGCAAAGCTTTGATCGGCGATGCGACCGCTTCCAACAACACCAACAACCCGGGTTTATACAACGCGCCCGGATCATATCCACTATTCGCGATCGGCGGCGGACTGGAGATACGTCTGGAGCACCACATCACGGTCCGGCCGATCGACTACGAAGAGCAGCACTGGTTCACCTACCACCCCAACAGCTTGACCCCACACATGCTGAGCTTCGGTGTGGCGTATCGCTTTGGGGAGCAATGAGCTTTGGGGAGTAATGACTTAGCCTGGCAGAGACAATGAAAAAGGCCTTCATCGGAGATGAGGCCCTTTCCCTTTGCGACTCTGACCGCTTAGAAGTGGTAGGCGATGCCGATTGAGGGCTTCGAGATCACATAGTACCGGTTGGTCGTGAAGGCAGGGATTCCGAAATCAGGGACCTTCAGCACCATGCCGCGATACTCTGCGCGGATGTCGAAGCTTGGGCTGATCTCATAGGCCACACCCGCCCCGAACAGACCGCCGATGGTGGTCTTCTGGCGGGAATCCAGGCTCGTTGTGCCGACGTCCAGGATGGGCGTGAAGATCATTCCGCCCACGCCGCCTTCCACAAACGGGTTATACCTTTTGTAGTTGCGCGAGTAGACGTAGGCTGCCGAGAGCTCCTGCTGCCGCGTGTGTACCCGGCCCACCGGCACGTTGGCGGAAAAGGCGTTGTACACCATCGAGTTCTGCGCCCAGCCATAGTTGAGTTCCAGGCCGCTGCGAGGCGTCAACAGGTAGCGATAGCTTCCCAGGATGCCGGTCACCAGGGTTGTTCGCATGGGTTGCACAGCATTTCCGGAGACCTGAGGCGCGACGACCTCAAAGGCGCTGATGCTGGCGTCCTGCCGGCTTTCCTGCGCTCGCCCTGCGACAGCGGCGCTCATGAGCAGAGCACCAAGCAATACAATTTTCTTCATGCTTCCAAAAATCCCTTCGCGATTGCGGTCTGCGCTTCCCTGCTGCCGGCGCTAGGCCCAACCACACTCGCAGACGCAGACGATCAACGCTAATTGTACCCGCAAGGCTTAGACGAAGCGGACGCCTGGGCGGCACAGGACCATCGCGGACCTCCTGCAAGGCCGCCGGCAACGCCGTGAGACAGCGTTCGGTGAGATTTGTGCACGCCCCAGGTACGGGAGACGGAGGCGGGGCTGAAGTCTGTGGAGGTAAGCGGCTGAGGAGCACCGCGCCGACGGCGGCGTCCCCCGCGCAGGCGCTTGCATGGCGTTGTCCTTGGAGATCCGGATCCGGTGCGCCATTCCCGGGACCGTTTAGCTCCGGCCGCCCTCCTCAAAGCAGAAGGGCGCACCATGTGCAGCGGCATGGGCCTTTACGATTTCAAGAAACGCCGTCGCGGCATGGGAGAGCGAGGTGCGCTTGCGGAAGACGAGCCGCAAGCTGCGCTGGACGTGCAACTCCGGCACCCGGATCGCCACCAGAGCGCGATGCACCAGCTCGGTCTCCACGGTCAGGCGCGGCACCAGGGCCACGCCGTTGCCGCGCTCCACAAAGCGCTTGATCGCCTCCAGGCTGGGCAGTTCGACCTCCATCCGGAGGGGGGTGCGATGCCGGCGGAAGGCCGCGATCACCTTCGCACGAAGAGGCGACTCCACGTTGTGGGCGACAAAGGTCTCCCGGCCCAGCCTGCGGATGGACGCCTCCCCTGCCCCGGCCAGAGCGTGCTGGGGCGCGACGATGCACACCAGTTCGTCGCGGTAGACTGTGACCGAGCGAAGGTGCGGGTCCTCGGGCCGAAAGCTCAGAACCCCGATCTCAACCGTGTGTTGCAGCACTTCGTCGGGAATGCGGCTGGCGAGCGAGCGTTGAACCGCTACCTTCAGACGGGGGTGCAAACGGCGGAAGGCGTCGAGCACCGGAAGCAGGTACAGGCAGGTGTATTCGTTGGCGGCGAGGTCCAGACGGCCCAGGTGCAGCGAGCGCAGATCGCCGAGGGCTGCCCCAGCCTCCTTGCGAAGGTTTAACATCTTCTGCGCGTAGTCGCGAAGCACTTCGCCGGCGTCGGTCAGCGTGCCGTCGCGCAGGGAGCGGTCGAATAGTGTCTCGCCCAGTTCCGTTTCAAGCTTGGCGACGACCTGACTCACCGCCGGCTGGGTACGGTGCAACCGGTTGGCCGCGCGGGAGAAGCTGCGCTCTTCCGCGACGGCGAGAAAGGTTTCGAGTTGGAACAGATCCAAGGACTGGCTCCCTTACCGGGCTGATGTCCTCATTAGAAGTGCGAATGCTCGCAGCGCGCAACATAAGATCGCGTTATTCTCAGAGAGAAGCTCCCCATCAGCTATGACTGCACATCATCCGGACCGAAACAGGATCGTCTTCTTCGACACAACGCTGCGGGATGGCGAGCAGTCTCCGGGCTGCACGATGCACCACGACGAGAAGCTGCGCATGGCGCATCAACTCGCCACACTCGGCGTGGACGTCATCGAGGCGGGCTTTCCGATCGCTTCCGATGGGGATTTCAACTCCGTCCGGGCCATCGCGCGCGAGGTACACGGGCCCCGTATCGCAGCGCTGGCGCGCGCCAAGCCGATCGACATTGAAACGGCTGCCCGTGCGGTGGAGTCCGCCGGGAAGAGTCGCGTGCACACGTTCCTGTCGTCCTCGGACATTCACCTGGAACATCAGATGAAGATGTCGCGCGCGGAGGCGCTCGACCTGGCCGGGGCGTCGGTGCGGCTCGCTCTCTCGCTGGTGGAGGATGTCGAGTTTTCCCCGATGGACGCCACGCGAAGCGATCACGAGTTCCTGAAGCAGATGGTGCAGGTGGCTGTACAAGCGGGTGCGCAGACAATCAACATCCCGGATACTGTCGGCTTCAGTACGCCGGAGGAGTATGGCGCCCTTCTACGCATGCTTCACCAGATGCCGGGGATGGAGAACGTTGTTCTTTCCACCCATTGCCATGACGATCTTGGCCTCGCTGTGGCCAATTCCCTGGCCGGTTTGCAGGCGGGTGCGCGGCAGGTGGAGGTCACCATCAACGGCATCGGCGAGCGGGCCGGGAACGCGGCGCTCGAAGAGGTAGCGGCTGCCTTACTGGTGCGCCCGGATCTGTTTCCGTTTGCATCCTCTCTCCAGAACGCGCAACTGTATCCCACGAGCTCGCTGTTGGCAGAGATCATCGGGCACGGCGTTGCGCCGAACAAGGCAGTGGTGGGCAAGAATGCCTTCGCGCACGAGTCGGGGATACACCAGCACGGCGTTCTCAACAATCCGCTGACGTATGAGATTATGACGCCCGCCGCCGTGGGCGTACCGGCCAATCACATCGTGCTGGGCAAGCACTCAGGGCGTCGCGCGCTGCAGCATCGCTTGGGTCAGCTTGGCCATGCCCTGAACAGCGCTGAGTTGGACGCCGTTTACCAACGCTTCACCGAGTTGGCGGACCGCAGGAAAGCGATCTACGACGAGGATCTGCTTACATTGGTGCAACATTCGACGGCTGTGGCCTGAAGGCCTGTTCCGAGGAAAACGATGAAGCTTCGCATTGCAGTGCTCGCCGGTGATGGCATTGGACCCGAGGTGACCAGGGAGGCCCTTCACGTGCTGAAGGCCGTGGCGGACGCCGGCGGGCATGACCTGGCGGTGACCGACGGCTTGATCGGTGGCGTGGCCATCACGGCGGAGGGCACGCCGTTGCCGCAGAGGACGATCGACGCCTGCCTGGCCAGCGATGCGGTGTTGTTAGGTGCGGTGGGCGACAACAAGTTCAACCATCTGCCGCCCAACAAGCGGCCTGAGGCGGGCTTGCTGGAGATTCGCCAGGTGCTGGGCGGCTTTGCCAACCTTCGCCCCGCGGTGGCGTATCCAGCGCTTGCGGAGAACTCACCGCTGCGCGCGGAGATCACGCAGGGTGCCGACATCCTGTTTGTGCGCGAGCTGCTGGGCGGCTTGTATTTTGGCCAACCCAGATCGTGGGACAAGGTCACAGGCGAAGCGATCAACACGATGCGCTATACACGCGGGGAGGTTGAGCGCGTGGCGCGCATCGCGTTTGGCCTGGCGGGCAAGCGCCGCGGCAAGCTCACGTCCGTCGACAAAGCCAACGTGCTGGAGTGTTCTCAGCTGTGGCGCGCGACGGTGGACGAGGTGGCGCGCGACTTCCCCGCGGTCACCGTGGAGCATCAGCTTGTGGACTCGATGGCGATGCACCTGATGAACCGTCCGCGCGACTTCGATGTCGTCCTCACGGAGAATCTGTTTGGCGACATCCTTTCCGATGAGAGCGGCGTGATCACCGGGTCACTGGGCATGCTGCCCTCTGCAACCGTAGGCGGCAAAGTCAATCTATACGAGCCCGTTCACGGCTCCGCGCCGGACATTGCAGGCACCGGCAAAGCCAACCCACTCGGAGCGATCCTTACGGCGGCCATGGTATTGCGGCACTCCGCAGGTTTGGAGGCCGAAGCCTCCGCGATTGAAGCTGCTGTTGCCAGGGTGCTGCAGGCTGGGCATCGCTCCGCGGACATCGCACGCGGCCAGGGATCGAGTGCAGTAGCCACCGAACGCATGGGCGCGTTGGTGCGCGAGGCGCTGGTGGACAGCATGGACCGCCAGCAATCGATGCACGCGGTGTAGGGGTTTCGAGAAGAATGCGGAATAGAGTCAAACTCGTGACGGTTGTTCTTCTGCTGGGTGCGTGCGCCGGTGCGCGCGCGCAGATTTCCAACCCGAACGACATGGTCTCCGGACCGCCCAAGCCGCCGCCCGTGCGGCAACGGTCGCGCGGCCCAAGCAGCGGCAGTCTGCAGTGGCTGTGGCAGTACGCGCAGCCCAAGCCCAACGGCAACGCTGTGGCTTTGCGTGCGGACCAGCGCTTTGCGGCTTTGCTGGATGCCAGTTTCAAACAGCCACAGGCGTTTTGGGGCAAGGACGTTCCGCTTTCGACGGTCGTTCCGCGATTCCTTGCGCGATACGGCCAGGTCAACAGCAAAGACAATCGCTATTTGACCGTAGATGGCTGTGTGCCAAGCTTCTGTGCCGCGCACGGGATGCTGTGGGTCGATCTTGGCTCGCCGGATCCGCTGCTGGTGTTTGCGGCGGTGAACTGGACCACGGAAGCGCACCCAACCGACGAGGCGAATGCGGAGTACAACCTGTGGCTGTTTACGAACCGGCAGATCTCGGCGGATGCCCTGCCGCTGCCGCTGACCGAAGCCATCGCCGACTGGGATGCACGGCTGGCCAGTGCGCATCGCGGTGTGCCGCACATCGTGCATGCGTTGCTGGTCGAGCCCAACGGGCAACCGTTGCCGTTGAACCCCACACTGGGAGGCGCGAACACTCTGCCGCCACAACCAGACACCATCACTCCCAAACCGTCCGACGACGAATAGCAACACAGGTCCCGAAAGAACGCCATGAATTCGACAGTGCAAACGATGCATCCGCGATCCATGTTTGAGAAGGTCTGGCAGCAGCATGTCGTGGCCGAGCCGGAGGGCGAGCCCACGCTGCTGTACATCGATCTGCAACTGGTGCACGAGGTCACAAGTCCGCAGGCCTTCGACGGTTTGCGTCTTGCGGGGCGCACGCTGCGGCGGCCTGACCGGCACATCGCCACCGTGGACCACAACGTCCCGACGACCAGCGCACAGGACCGCCTGGTCATCGCCGATCAGATCTCCTCCGCGCAGGTGAACGCGTTGCGGAAGAACTGCGCCGAGTTCGGGATTGAGTTCTTCGATGTGCAGGATGCGAGCCAGGGCATTGTGCACATGATCGGACCGGAACTGGGCGCAACGAAGCCCGGTATGACGATCGTCTGCGGTGATTCGCACACGTCCACGCACGGCGCCTTCGGTGCGCTCGCGTTTGGCATCGGCACCAGCGAAGTGGAACATGTGATGGCCACGCAGACCTTGCCGCAGGACAAGCCGAAGACCTTCCGCATCAACGTGGAGGGCGATCTGCCTTACGGCGTGACCGCGAAGGACATCATCCTGGAGATCATTGGCCGCATTGGTACGGACGGCGCGACGGGGTATGTTGTCGAGTACGCCGGCTCGGCGATCCGCGCGCTCTCGATGGAAGGCCGGATGACGGTCTGCAACATGAGTATTGAGGCAGGCGCACGCGCGGGGATGATCGCGCCGGATGAGACGACGTTTGCTTACCTGGAGGGGCGCCGGTTTGCGCCGAAGGGTGAGGCATGGGATCTTGCCGTGCAGAACTGGCGCGCGCTGGTCACCGACGAAGGCGCCGTGTTCGATCGCGAGATGACGATCGATGCGACGCAGTTGGCGCCTCGTGTCACGTGGGGCACCTCGCCGGGCATGGTCACCAGCATTGAGGGCACCGTGCCCTCACCGGACGACGCGCTGAGCGAAGCGGACCGCAAGAGCTTTGCGCGTGCGCTGGAGTACATGGACCTGAAGCCCGGCACGAAGTTGGAGGATGTGAGCGTGGATGCGGTGTTTCTTGGCTCCTGCACCAATGCGCGCATCGAGGATCTTCGCGCGGCGGCGCAGGTGGTCAAGGGCCACCATGTCGCCACCAAGGTGCGCGCCATGGTCGTGCCTGGGTCGCAGGTGGTGAAGCGGCAGGCGGAGCAGGAAGGACTGGATCTGGTCTTCAAGTCGGCGGGATTCGAGTGGCGCGAGCCGGGATGCTCGATGTGCCTTGGCATGAACCCGGATATTCTGCAGCCCGGGGAGCGCTGCGCTTCCACAAGCAACCGCAACTTCGAAGGACGACAGGGACGGGGTGGACGAACGCATCTGCTATCCCCTGTGATGGCCGCCGCAGCCGCGATCACAGGCCATTTAACGGACGTGCGGAAGTGGCCTTCCACGGACGCCTCGGCGCAGCGCACAAATTCAAAGGCCACAACGGCACTCGATCTTGACCAAATGCTCGTGAAAGGAGGAACGCGCTGATGGAACCGATCAACACCCTGACCAGCACAGCCGCGCCGTTGCCCTTCCCGAACATCGACACCGACCAGATTATCCCCAAACAGTTTCTGAAACGCATTGAACGCACGGGGTATGGGGAGTTCCTGTTTTACGATTGGCGGCGCATTCAGGAGGGTCCGCAGACCGGTGAGGAGAACACGGACTTCGTGCTGAACAAGCCGGAGTACAAAGGTGCGGAGATCCTGATTGCGGAGAAGAATTTTGGATGCGGATCCTCCCGCGAGCATGCGGCGTGGGCCATTTTTCAGTACGGGTTCCGTGCCGTGATCGCGCCGAGTTTCGCGGATATCTTCTACTCCAATGCGGGCAAGAATGGCATCGTGCTGGTGCGCCTGAGCGACCCTGACGTGGAGACGCTGCTGGCACGCTGCACCGCCAATCGGCAGCACAGAATCACGATCAATCTCGAAGCGCAAACAGTGACCGATGAGCGAGGCTTTCACGCCACCTTCGACATCGATCCCTTCCGCAAACATTGTCTCCTGAACGGCCTGGACGACATCGGCCTAACCCTTCTGCATGCGGACGAGTTGACGCGCTTCGAGTCGGGGCATGACAACGAGTTCTGGCTAGCGCCGAAGGCCTCTCAGGCATGAAGCGTCTTCTCTCTTCCGCCCTGCTGGCCGCGGCGTTGGCCGTGCACGCCGGCGCGCAAACAACCGCACCGGCGACTCCCGCCACGGGTCCTGGGGCGGCGCCGCTTCCCTCCGGGCTGGCTACGGCCCACAAGCTCTTTCTCGGCAACGCCGGAGATCAGGACAACGCCGACTGCCTGCGGGCCTACAACGACCTGTATGCGGCGATCAGCGGGTTCGGTCGCTACGAACTTACGGGCGATCCTTCCGCCTCCGATCTTGTGCTTGAACTTCACTACGAGTTCAGCCTGGGTGCCGGGGTTAACGGCAGCGCCGCGAATACACCGCGCCAGTTTCGCCTTATCCTGATGGATCCCAGGACACACGTGATCTTGTGGACGCTCGTCGAACGCACCAACTACGCTGCGCTCGAGCGCAACCGCAACAAGAACCTGGACGAGGTCGTCGGCGTGCTCGCCACGGACCTTGACCAGCTGCTCAGTGCAAAGCCGCCCGCCAACAAATCCAGCATCCATCACGGTCTGTTTCAATAGACCGCTCAAGGTTCTTCGCCCATGCCGCAAAACAAGCTGCTTCCCGGTAAATCGAACTCGGCTGCCCTCACGGAAGGGCCATCCCGTGCAGCGGCTCGCGCCATGCTGCGCGGGGTCGGCTTCAGCAAGGACGACCTGCGCAAGCCGATCATCGGAGTCGCGAATACATGGACCGAGATCGGCCCGTGCAACTTCCATCTGCGCCAGGTCGCTGAGGCTGTGAAGCAAGGCATCCGCGAAGCCGGCGGCACGCCCATGGAGTTCAACACCGTGACCATCTCCGACGGCATCACGATGGGCACGGAAGGCATGAAGGCATCGCTGATCTCGCGTGAGGTGATTGCGGATTCCATTGAACTGGTGACGCGGGGCAACAGCTTCGACGGACTGGTTTGTATTGCTGGATGTGACAAGAACATGCCGGCGGCCATCATGGCGTTGGCACGGCTGGATGTCCCTGGGCTGATGCTGTACGGCGGCAGCATCATGCCGGGGCATCTTCTGCAACCCAACGGCACGCAGAAGGACATCACGATTCTGCATGTGTTTGAGGCGATCGGCTCGCATGCTGCAGGCAAGCTTGACGATGCCGGCCTAGAGGCGGTGGAAGCAAACGCCTGCCCTGGCCCCGGCGCGTGCGGCGGCCAGTTCACCGCCAATACCATGGCGATGGCGGGCGAGTTTCTCGGCATCTCGCCGATGCAGATCACCGGGGTGCCGGCCATGAGCAAAGACAAGCAGGAGGCCTCGCGCGAAGCGGGCCGCTGCGTGATGGACCTGGTGAAAAAGGGCGTGAAGCCGAGCCAGATTCTTACGCGGGAAGCCCTGGAAAATGCCATCAGCGCCGTGTGTGCGTCGGGTGGGTCCACCAACGCGGTGCTGCACCTGATCGCGATTGCGCATGAACTCGATGTTGAACTCACGCTCGAGGACTTCGACCGTATCTCCGAGCGGACGCCGTTTATCTGTGATCTTTCCCCGGGTGGGAAGTACGTAGCGAAGGACTACCAGGATGCGGGCGGGTCCCGCGTGCTTGCCAAACGTTTGCTGGAGCGGGGGCAGTTGCATGATGGGCTGACCGTCACAGGCAAGACGTTGCATGAAGAGGCGCAGCTTGCGCAGGAGACGCCGGATCAGCCTGTGGTCCGCACGTGGGGGGATCCACTGAAGGCGACCGGTGGTCTCGTGATCCTGAGGGGCAATCTGGCCCCGGAAGGATGCGTGGTGAAGGTGGCCGGCCATGAGCGCCTGTCGCATACCGGGGTGGCGCGCGTGTTCGACAGTGAAGATGCGTGCTTCCACGCAGTGGAGGCAGGCGAGATCCATCCCAATGATGTGCTCGTGATTCGCTACGAAGGCCCGAGGGGCGGCCCCGGCATGCGCGAGATGCTCGCCGTCACGGCCGCCATCAAGGGCATTCCGGAGTTGAGTGAGACGGTTGCCTTGCTTACCGACGGGCGCTTCAGCGGTGCCACGCGCGGGCTGATGGCAGGGCACGTCGCGCCTGAGGCTTACATGGGCGGACCCATTGCTGCCGTGCGTGAGGGCGACACGATCACGTTTGATATTCCGGGGCGGAAGCTTAGCTTGCATGTAAGCGAGGGAGAGATGGCGGCGCGTTTGAAGGAGTTGAAGGCCCCGGAGGCTCGGTACAAGCGTGGTGTGTTTGCAAAGTATGCGAACAGCGTCAGTAGTGCGAGTGAAGGTGCGGTGACCATCTAGCTACACCGAACTCCAAGCGCCGATGGCGCGTTACAGTACAGCCTAGGCCGTAGGCCTAGGTCATAGGGCCAACGAACACGGAGGGCTGAAGGCCCGGCACATGAAGTCAATCCCACGCATACTGTTCGTTCAGCGGCATATGATACTTCTTACAGAACGCGCGCATCTCTTGCTGAAAGTCACCCTTCGCGTGGTGCGCCTTCTGTGCGTCGATATACTTCACCAACGCGCCGAGGTCCGCAGGGCTTACGGAGAACAGACCATAACCCCTTTGCCACGCGAAGGCCGTTGTTCCTTGCGCCTTCATCCACGCCGAGGAGGACGTCTTGAGCTCAGAAACGGTCTTGGCCGCTGTTCTGGTCGAAGCGAGGCGCAGCGAAAGATGCACATGATCCGAAACGCCCCCTGCCCGGAAGCATTCGCAGTCGAGCCGGCAGGCGGTCCCGGCAAGGTATGCGTGCAACGCCGGCGCAAGGTCATCGCGAATTATAGGCATCCGGCCCTTTGTACTGAAAACGACGTGGACCAAATTGAAATTGAACGTCTGCGGCATTCCACAACTCATGTCTCGGGCCTTCAGCCCTCTTTGCATCACGCCGAACGTCTCCTAGGCCTGCGGCCTAGGCTGTTATGCGAGCGGGCCTATGGCCCTGATTGTGTTCTACAGAACCAACACCCGCACTTCAATCACCTATTGCTGGTACGCGGCCGCATTCGCCGCGTGGAGGTCCATCCATGACGGCCACCAACACGCATCCCACACTCACCGGCGCCGAAATCCTATGGGCCACGCTTGCCGGGGAAGGCACGTCCACCGTCTTCGGCTATCCGGGGGGCGCGATTCTTCCGGTCTACGACGCCCTGCGGAAATTCCCTTCCATTCATCATGTGCTGGTGCGCCATGAGCAGGGTGCGGCGCACATGGCGGACGGCTATGCACGGGCCTCCGGGCGCGTGGGCGTGTGCATGGCGACCTCAGGACCGGGCGCGACGAACCTGGTGACTGGGTTGGCCACGGCGATGCTCGATTCTGTGCCGGTGGTCGCCATCACAGGACAGGTCTCCTCCAAGGTGCTGGGCACGGATGCGTTCCAGGAGATCGACATTACAGGGATCACGCTGCCGATCACCAAGCACAACTTCCTCGTGACGCGTGCGGAGGACATTGCGCCTGCGGTGCGGTCCGCGTTTCAGATCGCACGTTCAGGACGGCCCGGGCCTGTGCTTGTGGACATCACCAAGGATGCGCAACAGGCGACCGCGGTCTTTGATTTTGAGATGTGCAAGCCGCGAGAGGCTCGGCCGCACCCGATGTTGCGCGCTGAATCGGCAGCGCTGCAACAGGCCGCGGGATTGATTGGAGCCGCGCAGAAGCCCGTGATTCTTGCAGGCCACGGCGTCGTGGAATCCGGTGCGGAAGCGGAGGTGTTGGCGTTTGCGGAAGCGCGGCAGATCCCGATTGCGTCGACGCTGCTGGGCCTGGGCGCCATCCCGGCAGGGCATCCGTTGTCGCTTGGCATGATGGGCATGCATGGTGAGTCGTGGGTGAACAATGCGATCCAGGAAGCCGATCTCCTGCTGGCTTTCGGCATGCGCTTTGACGATCGCGTGACGGGCAATCTCGCACACTACGCGCAGAATGCGAAGAAGATCCACGTGGAGATCGACCCCAGCGAGATCAACAAGAATGTGCGCGTAGACGTGGCGCTGATCGGCGATCTGAAGGACGTGCTGGGGCAGTTGAGCCCGCTGCTCGAGAAGGCCAACGATGCAACGTGGCTGGCGCAGATCAACGCGAGCAAAGGTGAGGTTGCCGTGCGCGACATCATCAACCTGCCGGACAATGGACATCTCTACGCGGCGCATGTGATCCACGACATTTGGCGCGAAGCGCAGGCGGCCGGCCGTCTGGAGCAAACCATCATCGTGACCGACGTGGGTCAGCACCAGATGTGGGAGGCGCAGTACTTCAAGCATGAGTCGCCGCGTTCGCTTGTGACTTCGGGTGGACTGGGCACAATGGGATTTGCCCTGCCCGCGGCCATTGGCGCCAAGTTTGCTTGTCCGGAGAAGGACGTGTGGGTGATTGCCGGCGATGGTGGCTTCCAGATGACCGCGGCGGAGTTGTCGACCATTGTGCAGGAGCGGCTTGCGATCAACGTTGCCGTCATCAACAACGGCTTCCTGGGCATGGTGCGGCAATGGCAGGAGACGTTTTACGAGAAGAACTATTCGGCGTCGCCCATCCTGTCCCCGGACTTCGTGATGCTGGCCGCGGCGCATGGCATTGAGGGCACAAGCGTGACGGAACGCGCCCAGGTGTTGCCTACAGTGACCCGCGCACGCACCAGCAGCAAGCCCTTCCTGATTAACTTCCAGGTGGAGAAGGAAGACGGCGTGTACCCAATGATTGCGCCGGGCGCGGCGCTCCATGAGATGGTTCGCCGGCCGAAGAAGGATCCGTTGCTTGAGACGGCGGAGGACGCATAGATGCTCCACACCTTCGTTGCGCTCGTGCAGGACAAACCCGGCGTGCTCACCCGCGTGGCTTCTCTGTTTCGCCGCCTGAACATCAACATTGTCTCGCTCACGGTGGGTGAGTCAGAGCATGCGGATACATCGCGGATGACGATTGTCTGCGAGGCGCCCGAGACCGCGGCGCATCGCATTAAGGCGTCGCTCTACAAGCTGGAGACCACGGTCGATGTGGATGAGGTAAATCGCACGGACGCCGTGGTGCGAGAGCTTTGTTTGATCAAGGTGGCGGCCGGGCCCACCACGCCGCACGGCGCAAATTCGCGCTCGCAGATCTTTGAGTTGGCGAATGTGTTTCGTGCGCGCGTGGTGGATTTGGCCCCGGAGAGCATCATGCTGGAGATGACCGGCTCTGCCTCCAAGATCGAAGGGTTGCTGCAGGTGTTGCGCGAAAGCGGCTACGAGGTTCTGGAGGTCTCACGCACGGGCCGGATGGCCATGCGGCGCGGCCACCATACCAGCCGTGTGATGAAGGCTCTTGGCAATCCAGCCAACAACGTCAATGTGCAGCACGTGCTCGACCCGGACGCAATGCCCGAGGCGGAGACTCTTCCCCATCAGTTTGACGAGCACGACGCGTAACAACGGCCAGCCCAACCGCGCACACAAGAAAGCAGCAGATTCCCTCCGCTTCGCTGCGGAATGACCTTCAAGACACAGCAGAAAGAGAGAAGCATGGCAAAGACTTATCACGATCAGGATGCAGACCTTTCCCTTATTCAAGCCAAGCGCGTGGCCATCATCGGCTATGGCTCGCAGGGCCACGCGCATGCGCTCAACCTGAAGGACTCGGGTGTTGAGGTTAAGGTGGGCCTTCGGCCCGACTCCGCGTCAGCGAAGAAGGCGGAGATGGCTGGGCTTCAGGTGGTGAGTGTGCCGGAAGCGGCGCAATGGGCTGACGTGATCATGTTGCTGGTCCCCGACCAGACCGCAGCAAAGGTGTACAAGGAGATCGAGCCAGGACTCGCGAGCAAGGGTTCAGACGGCGAGCCAAAGACGTTGATGTTTGCGCATGGCTTCAACATTCGGTTCCGCACCATCACGCCGCCGCCCAATGTGGACGTCTCGCTGGTGGCTCCGAAGGGACCGGGGCATCGTGTGCGCGAGGTGTTCACGGAGGGCGGCGGCGTACCGGGACTTGTCGCGGTCGAGGAGGATCCCAGCGGCAAGGCGCTCGAAGTTGCGCTGAGCTACGCCAAAGGCATCGGCTGCACGCGGGGTGGCGTGCTGGAGACGACCTTCACCGAGGAGACCGAGACCGATCTGTTTGGCGAGCAGGCTGTTTTGTGCGGTGGTACGACGGCGTTGGTCAAGGCAGGCTTTGAGGTGCTGACCGAGGCCGGATACCAGCCAGAGCTGGCGTACTTCGAAGTGCTGCACGAGCTGAAGCTGATCGTCGACCTGCTGTACCGTGGAGGGCTGGAGTACATGCGGCACTCCATCAGCGATACCGCGGAGTGGGGAGACTATGTGGCCGGGCCCCGCATTGTCACGCCGGAGGTGAAGAAGGCCATGAAGGGCTTGCTTGCGGATATCCAGTCCGGCGCGTTTGCCAAGCGCTTCATCGAAGACCAGAACAACGGTCGCAAGGAGTTCGACGCGATGCGCATGCAGGAGCGCAATCACCCGATCGAGAAGGTGGGTGCAGAACTTCGTGCGCAGATGCCCTTTCTTGATCCGGTGAAGGTGGAAAACGGCACCGTCGTCAAGGCGTAAGGGTTCGTTGTGTTGACCGCGGGAAGGGCCTGGGCGGACGCCGGGCCTTTCCGTTGCAGTCGAGCACCCCCCTCGCGCATCCAAAAGGGATGGCTACAGCAACGGTTCTCCGTCTCCGCGATGGTTTTGGGCTGAACAACCTGCACGTTGAGCAGGAGCCGCTCCCGGAGCCTGGGCCGGGACAGGTGCATGTGCGCTTCCATGCTGCCTCGCTGAACTACCGCGACCTGATGGTGGCGCTGGGGCAGTACAACGGCAAGTTAGAACTGCCGCGGATCCTCGGCTCGGATGCAGCGGGCGAGGTCGCCCGCGTGGGCGAAAGCGTGACGGATCTGAAGGTCGGTGACCGCGTGGCCAGCCTCTTCTTCCAGACCTGGCAGGCCGGGGAGATCACACAGGCAACGGGCAAGTCGGCTTTGGGCGGAGCCATTGACGGCGTGTTTGCCACCGATCGCATCCTGCCTGCGTCGGGCCTGGTCCTGGTCCCCAATGCGCTCTCGTTTGAGCAGGCCGCGACATTGCCCTGCGCGGGCGTGACCGCCTGGAACGCGCTGGTGGAGAAAGGCAAGCTCTGCGCCGGGCAGACGGTGTTGATCCTTGGGACGGGTGGCGTGTCGTTGTTTGGGCTGCAGTTGGCAAAGGCGCATGGTGCCAAGGTGATCCTTACCAGTTCCTCGGACGAGAAGCTGGCGCGGGGCCGGGCACTGGGCGCGGATGAGACGATCAACTACAAGACCAAGCCGGAGTGGGACGAAGAGGTGTTGCGGCTTACGGAGAAGCGCGGCGTAGACCATGTCGTGGAGGTCGGAGGATCGGGAACGCTGCCACGGTCATTCCATGCCGTTCGTGTGGGCGGCCATGTGCACCTGATCGGTGTGCTGTCGGAACCGGGCAAAGGCGTCGATGTGCTCGCGGTGTTGCGCAAGTCGCTGCACTTCAACGGCATCTTTGTGGGCAGCCGCGAGATGTTCAGCCGGCTGAACGCGGCGCTGATCGCGAACCGGATCGAGCCAGTGATCGATCGGGTGTTTCCGCTAGCCGAAGCGCGCGCGGCGTTTGAGCACATGCAAAGCGGCAGCCACTTCGGGAAGATCGTGCTGGATCTGAAGGCTTCGTAGCGCGGACGAGACGAAACCGGTCATCCCGGAACCAAGCTCGGGAACAGCGCTCCGGACCCTGACGGATGCGCCCAGGGGCAGCATCCAAGGATGGATGCGAATTCCTGCTCTTGTCCTTGCGCTGACGTTGCCCGCCGTGGCCGGAGCCGGAGGTACGGGACAGGTGGATGGCGTGACGAGCCTGGACCGGCTCCGCGACCGGGTTCGGCCGTTGCTGATCTTTGCGCTAAAGCCCGACGATCCGCAACTGGAGATCCAGATCAGAACGTTGAACGAGCATGCGGCCGAGGCGCGGGACCGGGACCTGGTCGCGATCGCGCTGCCGTACAACAATCCGAGCCCGACCGCGGCACAGCTCTCAGCGACGGACGCGGAGGCCGTGCGGCGGCGCTTCCATGTGGTCCCGGGTGACTTCAGGGTGATCCTGATCGGCAAGGATGGCGGAGAGAAGCTCCGGGCGAAGAAGCCGCTGACGATGGAAAAACTGACCGAGACGATCGATGCCATGCCGATGCGGCAGGATGAGGTCCGGGCGAAGTCGGGGAAATGAACGTAAGTTGGTGTCCAACAAAAAACGCTCCCCACCCGGGGGAGCGTTTTGGCTTACAGAGCTTCGGTGCTTACACGGTGATCTCGACACCGCGCCAGAAGGCGACCTTGTGCCTGACGCTGCGGGCTGCCGCTTTAGGCGCGGGGTAGTACCAGGCCGCGTCCTGATTCTCCTGGCCATCCACCAGAACGGTGTAGTACCGCGCAAGGCCCTTCCACGGACAGGTCGAACTCGTAGAGCTGGGCCGCAGATAAGCCCTGTTCACGCTCTTCTCAGGAAAATAGATGTTACCCTCTACCGTTTCAACTTCGTCGCTCTCTGCCAGGACCTGTCCATTCCAAATAGCTCTTGCCATGCGCGCGTCCTTTCCTCGGTCTCGCTGGTGTGCATGCGTCAGTGCCGCGCGATGGCGGCTCGGGCCCTCACATGCCTTTTTCATCATCCCACAATCTATGTATTTTGGGAAGTTGGACCTTTGTGTCTCCTGAAGACTGTAGATAACAGGTTTGTACAGCGGCTCTGTCACGCCACCGCTTCCACAACAGGACGCGTCTTCGCCGGATCGGGGCGGCTGATTTCGCGGGGTTCCGGACTCGGTTTGGGTGGGCCGATCTTCTCTTCGAAGTGACATTCCGGACCAACGGGCTGCTCGTCTTCCGCACCCCGCTTCGCCCGCCGTTTGGGCAGGCGGTCCCCATTGTTAGGACACACGAGGAACGTGCCTTCCTTGTCGGACAACTCCAGTAGATATGGCGACTTACATTGTGGGCAGGGACCGGGCACCATCTTCTGGTTCGAGGTGAAGTCGCACTTCGGGTACCGCGTGCAACCGTAGAACGTGTCGCCGCGTCGGTTCTTGCGGGCGGCGATCTCCGCGCCGCACTTGGGGCACGGTACGTCGAGCAAATCCTGCTTCACGTACTTGCACTTGGGATAGCCCGAGCAGGCGACGAACTCGCCATACTGCCCTTCGCGCTGCAGCAGCGGCTTGCCGCACTTGGGGCAGGGCTCGTCCAACTGCACCGGGGGTTTGGACTGCACCTTCTGGTTGAGCTTCCGGATCGTCTTGCAGGGGGGATCCTCGTTGTAGCCAGGACAGCTCATAAAGGGGCCAAACGGACCGTTGCGCAGCACCATCACGCGGCCGCAGTTGTCGCAAAATTCCTCTTCGGCCTCTGCGTCCTGCGCCTCGGGTGAGCTGAGATCGGGCTTGGCGGCGAAGTTTTCCTTGGTGAAGTCGCAGGTTTGCGGCTCGACCTGCAGTTTCTTGCCGCGGGTCGCGCCTTCCTGGAGCGCTTTGAGGAGCTCCGTCTTGTCGTGCACTTCGCGCGAAAAGTCCGTCACATCTTCGGTCAGGGCCTTGACCGTCACCGGGAAGCTCAGGGCGTCGGTGACCTTCTTTATCGCGGCTTTGGGATCCTTCTTCAGCGGACCGAGCGCGACGTTGACCGGCTTGGTCTTGGTGAAGTTCGAGCAGGAGTAGAAGGAACCGAACTTGCCCCACTTCAGGATCAGGGGCGCGCCGCACTTGTCGCAGATCTCGTCGGTGGCCTGCTCCATGGCTTTGACGTCTTCCATCTGCTTCTCGGCTACCTTCAGCTCCTTCTCAAAGTGCCCGTAAAAACCGTTCAGCAGGTCGGTCCAGCGCTCGGAGCCGCCTTCCACCGCGTCCAGCTCGCTCTCGAGCTGCGCGGTGTAGCCGGTTTCGAAGATGTAGGGGAAGTTCTTGACCAGCAGTTCCGTGACTACCATCCCGATCTCGGTCGGGATGAGCTTCTGCGCGATCTTCTTGACGTAGTCGCGCTCCTGAATGGTGTTGATGATGGAGGCGTAGGTCGACGGGCGGCCAATGCCCTTTTCTTCCAGGGCTTTGACGAGGCTGGCCTCGTTGAAACGCGGCGGCGGCTGGGTGAACTTCTGCTGCGGGTCGACTTTGGTGGCGGTGAGCGCCTGGCCACGGGTCAGGGCAGGAAGACGGCGGTCCGCCGAGCTTTCTTCGCTGGTGGCATCCTTGGCCTCTTCGCTGCCATCGCCCTCGGCACTGCCTTCGGTGAGCTTCTTGTCGTCGGCCACCTGCTTGGCGCTAGTCGCGGCACGAGCCTTCTTGGTCTTCTCTTCGAAGTAGAGGAAGCCGTCGAACTTGAGCACACTGCCGGTGGTTCGGAAGTCGTAGCTCATGCTGCCGGTCTTCGCTTCGATGTCGACTGTGGTGCTGTCGAAGATCGCGGGCACCATCTGGCTGGAGACGGCGCGCTCCCAGATAAGCTTGTACAGACGATACTGTTCATCGCTCAGATAGCGGCGCACCTCGTCGGGGACGAAGTTGAAGTTGGTGGGGCGGATCGCCTCGTGGGCATCCTGCGCATCCGACTTGCTCTTGTAAGTGTTCTCCGTTTTGGGCAGGTAGTTGGGGCCGATCTTCTTGCCGACAAACTCGCGAATCTCGGCAATGGCGTCGGGGCTCATGCGCGTAGAATCCGTTCGCATGTAGGTGATCAGGCCGACGGTGCCTTCGCTGCCGACTTCGATGCCCTCGTAGAGCCGCTGCGCCACGCCCATGGTGCGGCGCACGTTAAAGCCGAGTCGGCCGGCCGCGTCCTGCTGCAGCTTGCTGGTGGTGTAGGGCGCTGCGGGCTTGCGTTGACGCTCCTTGGTCTCAATGCCGCGCACGGACCAGGTCGCCTCCTCAAGCTGCGCCATGATCTCGTCCACTGCGGCCTTATCCGGCAGCGCATTGGCGAGAAACTGCTCCTTGCCCTCGGCATCCACGCCGTTGGACACGCGGATGGGCTGGCCTTTGACGCCCACCATGCGGGCGACAAACTCCTGCGTGCTGTCCTTTTTCGCGCCGGGCAGCAGGGTGGCGTCTATGTTCCAGTACTCGACCGGGTTGAAGGCGTTGATCTCGCGTTCGCGCTCGACGATCAGCCGGAGAGCGACGGTTTGCACACGGCCGGCGCTCAGCCCGCGCTTCACCTTGTCCCAGAGGAGAGGAGAGATCTGGTACCCCACCAGGCGGTCGAGGACGCGGCGGGTCTGCTGGGCGTCCACCAGGTTCTCGTCGACGTCGCGGGTGCGTTCGAAGGCGGCCTTTACCGCCTTCTTGGTGATCTCGTTGAAGGTAACCCGCCGAATCTTGGACTTGTCTTTGACCGAGGGCAGCAACTGCATCTTGAGGTGGGCCGCGATGGCCTCGCCTTCACGGTCAGGGTCAGGCGCGAGAAAGATGTTCTCGCTTTTGGCGGCGAGCTTCTTCAGTCGGTCAACGACCTTCTCCTTGCCCGGCGACACAATCAGCGTCGGTTCAAAGGTGCGGCGCTTCAGTTCCACGCCGATATCGTTCTTGGGCAGGTCCATGATGTGGCCAATCGAGGCCTCCACCACATAGTCGCTGCCGAGATACTTATTGATCGTCTTGGCCTTTGCGGGCGACTCCACGATCACGAGATTCTTTGCCATACTCCAACCTGCCTGAGGCGCCCTGCGGCCGGTTCGCGGTCCGCTGCTTCCTCTGCCATCCCAATAGCCTGCAAACTACCACGGTCTGCGGAGCCCGCGTCAATCCACTGTGGACAAAACGGCGGGTCTGGCGATTTGCCCGTGCTGCGACTTGCAAGCTATAGACGCAGCCCGCGGCGGTTTGTTCCGTTTCGCCGCAAGCCGGCGCTTACAAGCTGAGCACGTAGTGTTTGCCCGGCCTCTGCTTGATCCGGCCGGCTAACTCCAACTCAAATAACGCCGTAAATACCTCGCCGGACGCCAGTTCGCCCTCTACGCGTTCCAGCAAATCATCCAGTTGCAAGGCGTCGTCGGCGCGAAGGTGCTGCAGGACAAGCCGTTCATGATCGCTCATCGGAGCGGAACTTGCGCCGTTTGCGGGTGCGCCGTCGAATAAGGATGCGCTCACCCCGGGTTGGGATTCACCGCGGGCCGCCGCCTGCTCCGCCGCGAGGCGCTCCAGGTCGAGCCGAACCTGGGAGGGCAGGTCCTCCCAGACGTCCTCCCAGGTGGCGGTCAGCTTGGCTCCCTGCTTGATCAGCGTGTTGGGTCCCCAGGCGTTTTTGTTGGTGACATTGCCGGGCACGGCGTAGATGTCGCGGCTTTGTTCGATGGCGCAACGGGCCGTGATGCGGGTGCCGGAGTACTCGGCAGCCTCGATGACCAGCACACCGACGCTCATCCCGCTGAGGGTGCGGTTGCGAATGGGGAAGTTCTGCGGCGCGGGAAAGGTGCCGATGGGAAACTCGCTCACGATGGCTCCGCCGCTGGCCACGATCTCCTCCGCGAGTCGTTTGTTTTCTTTGGGATAGATGATGTCGATGCCCGTGCCCCAGACGGCGACCGTCGTGCCGCCTGCTTGCAGTGCTCCCTTGTGCGCTGCGGTATCGACGCCCCGGGCCATACCGCTGAAGATGGCCAGGCCGCGCCGGGCGAGGTCGCGGCTCAACATCTCCGCCATGCCGGCGCCGTAGGGCGTGGGCTGCCGCGTCCCGACAACGCCGATGCCCGGCCGGCTCAGGGCCTCGACATTGCCCCGCACCCAAAGGATCGAGGGCGGGTCAAAGATTTCGAGCAGCGGGCCGGGGTACGCATCCATGTCCGGGGTGATCAGAGTCGCGCCCTGTTCGTGGACCCGTCGCATCTCCTCTTCGGCGGCCTTTCGGCCGCGGCCGTCAAAGCAGAACTGGGCGGCGGCCGCGGTCAGGCCCGCGCCTTCGAGGTCGGTCAGGGAGGCCCCCCAGAGCCGTTCGGGTGCGCCGATCCAGCGGACTGCCCGCAGGGTTCTCCTCGGGCCCGTTTCGGGCGCCAGGGCCAGGGCAAGCCAGCCGAGCTGGCCTTCCTCCGCCAAAACAGTTGTGTTCACGCGATCCTTCTCCGTGCGTTTGTGGGGCCATGGTAGCGCAGCGCCGGCGCCCGGGACATGCCACCTTTGTTGCGCGATAGGCTGGAAGTGTGCCGGTCCGCGTCGCTGCTATCGCGTTTCTGAACCCTGCCCCGCTGCTTTACAACTTTGAACACGAACCGGCGGCGACGGAGCTCCGCCGCCGCTACGACCTTCACTACACTACCCCGGCGCAGTGCGCCGCGGAGCTGCACGCGGGCGAAGCCGACCTCGGGCTGATCCCGGTCGCGCAGCTGGGGCCCGAGCTGGCCGTGGTTCCGGGATGCACCATTGCCTCCCTGGAGGAGGTCCGCAGCATTCTCCTGCTGGTGCGCTGCCAGCCCGGGCAGGGGGAAGCAGGGGCCCTGCAAGGAATCCAAAGGATCGCAGCGGACAGCGCCTCCCGGTCTTCCGCCGCGTACCTGCGCACGATTCTCCGGACCTTCTATGGCGTGGACCCGCCGATGGCCGAACACGATGCCGACCCCCTGCGGATGCTGGCCGGAAGTGATGCGGCCCTGCTCATCGGCGATCCAGCCCTGCTGGCGCGCGAACGCCGGCCGGCAATCGACGCCGAGATTGCATCGCGCTTCGGGGAAACCCTGCTATGGCTTGACCTCGCCCGGTTGTGGCGGCAGCATACCGGACTCCCCTGGGTTGCCGCTGTCTGGGCGGTTCGCCCGGAAAGGTTGCTGGTGGCGGGCGTCTCCGCGAGCCAGATGATCGCGGACCTGACCGCCAGCCGGGATGCGGGCCTGCTGGCGACGGACGCCCTGGTCGCCGAGTGGCTGCCGAGGCTCCCGCTTTCCCAACAGACGATCCGCACCTACCTGACCCGGAACATCCATTACGTGCTGGACCAGCCCTGCCTGCGTGCGATACGCACCTTCCGCGAGCTCGCCGCCGCCGCAGGGGTCCTGCCTGCCCTGCCGGAGATGACGCTGCTCCAGGGTTGAGGACTGGCCCCGCGGCACGCGTCGCGCGGGAGGCTCACATGGCGGCCGCAGGCAGCGGGACCGCCTGCTTTGGAGCGAACTTCCGTTTGTAGTAGGCCGTGGTGAGCACGATGGCGGGGACACCCACCGCGGTGGGCCAGAGCCACAACCAGAGATGCGGGCCAAAGAGGCGCGGCAGGGTCACGACGCTGAAGGCGGACCAGGCGGCAATGTAGCTGGCGATGAAGTTGCCCAGGTGGGTGTACCACCAGAACATCTTCTCCTTCGGCTTGCTCACGAAGCTCCACAGCTGCACGCCGGCTACCCGCATGCTCAACAGCCCAAAGATGATCGCGACCACGCCCATATGCTGCACCCGGGCCGGGCGCAGCCACGCAAGCAGGACCAGGGCGGCTCCCGCGGCGAACGCGAGGGCTCCTGCGGCCCAGTCGACGGGGCGAGCGTTTCCGCCTTTGGGCAGGCTCTTTAACCGCAGCACCCGGTAGCCGGAGAACGCGCAGTAGAAGCTGAAAACGGCGACCAGGGCCAGAAACAGCACAGGGCGGTACAGCGCCATCGGGAGAGCCGTCGCGGCGACCGCTCCCATGCACCAGAGGTAGACCATTCCCCAACGCTTGTGGGCGCGTCCGCCTTTCGCGGTCACCAGCGCCACAGGGGCCAGCAGAAACGAGCCAAAACCTGCGCCAATGTGCAGAACCAACAACGCTTCCATCCATACCGGGTCACCCTGCATGTTGCCTCCTTGGTTCTTCCGTTTTTCCTGGATCCGGAGCCATGTGGTTCAGCTCTTTCAACGCGTCTTCAGCCCACTGCTGGAGGGCCTCGGCCTGACGCAAACCGTACCGCACCGTCAGTCTCCAATACGGCATCGCGGGCGCGTCCCTGTGCTCGCTGTGCAGCATGGTCTCAATCGCGGTGTAGCGAAGGCGGAGTTGCTTCTGCTCCTCAAGGAAACGAAGAAGGTGGTCGCGGCTCCGCGTGGGGCCGATCTCCCCGCCGAAGAACAGCTTCAGCAGCAGTTCATTCCGGGGGACCTGCAGGCGGGCCGGTGTGGTCAACCAGCCGATCAGCCGGTCCCGTCCGGCGTCGGTCAGCCGGTACACCCTGCGTGGCGGACGGCCCACGGCGACCTGCTGTTCGGAGTCGACCAGACCTTCGGCTTCCAGCCGCTTCAGGGCCGGGTAAATCTGTCCGAAGCTCTCGCTCCAGAAGTTGCCAATGGACGACTCGATGGTCTGGCGCAGCTCGTAGCCGGTCATCGCGCCCATGCTCAGCAGGCCAAGAAGACTGTCCGCAGTGGTGGTGCGCCGGTCGGCTTCGAAGGCCGGAGAAGCTGCAACAGGATCGGTGAGAACGCTGCCCATATCTGGCAGATATACTGCTTGCAGCAATAGGTTGCAAGCGCAAAGTGACCGGAGTGCTAAGATTCTTTTGTGCCGGGTCCTACGCGACGCGTACCCGCCAACCCCGCCAGGTCCGGAAGGAAGCAACGGCAACGGGCCAACGTGGGCGCAGTAGGGAAACCCGGTACATCTTCTTCTTTTCCTTCACAATCGGCAGCTGTTTGCATCCGGCGGCGCTACATGAAGGCGCAGTAAGATGCTGCGTATTGCACGTTCCCGGAGGTCGGATCCGCTTTGAGTCTCACCCTTCAGCCACGCACCCCTGTTCGCGCCAAGATCTCCGCGGTCGGCACCTATGTTCCGCCCCGGTTGCTGACCAACGCCGACCTGGAGCGCATGGTGGAGACCAATGACAGGTGGATCACCGAGCGTACCGGAATTCGCGAACGGCATGTGGTCGAAAAAGGGACGGCCAGCAGCGACCTGGCCGCGGAGGCAGCGAAGGACTGCCTGACAAAGGCAGGGGTGGAGGCAGCGGAGATTGAGGCCATCATCGTCGCCACCGTGACACCCGATATGGCCTTCCCTGCCACCGCTTGCCTGGTGCAGGACAAGATCGGGGCCGTGAAGGCCTGGGGATTCGATCTTTCTGCGGCCTGTTCAGGGTTCGTATACGCGCTGCAGGTCGGAGCCAAACTGGTGGAGTCGGGCGCGCACCGGAAGGTCCTGGTCATCGGCGCGGATGTGATGAGTTCCATCATCGATTACACCGACCGGTCGACGTGCATTCTCTTCGGCGACGGCGCGGGGGCGGTGTTGCTGGAGCCCTGTGCGGAGGGCGAGATCGGGATGATCGACTTCCTGCACGAGGTGGACGGCTCCGGGGCCGGCGCGCTGAACATGCCGGCCGGCGGCAGTCGTCTTCCGGCAAGTCACGAGACCGTGGACCGCAGGCAGCACTTCGTGCACCAGGATGGCCAGACGGTCTACAAGTTCGCCGTGCGTAAGATGGCGGAGCTTTCCGAGGGACTTCTGGCGCGAAACGAAGTCTCTGGGAGCGAACTAGGCTGCTTGATCCCCCACCAGGCCAACCTGCGCATTATTCTTTCTACCGCGGAGCGGCTCGGGCTGCCGGAGGACAGGGTGATCATCAACATCGACAGGTACGGCAACACCACGGCGGGCACGATCCCCCTGGCGATGGCCACAGCTCTGGATCAGGGGCGGCTTCGCCGCGGCGACTTGATCCTGCTGGCCAGCGTGGGCGCCGGCTACACCGCTGGAGCCGCTCTGCTGCGCTGGGAGTGCTGAGCGGGCGAAGGAGCAAAGCTTCTGAGATCTGCGACCTTCCTGCAGATCGGCGATGTCGCCTCGCGCCTACACCAAGGCAGGGCGGGTGTGATGGATACTGACTGCCTGACCTATTTTCGGTCGACCTCCTGGACCGTTCTCCCCCAAATGGGGGGTTTACCGGATCTCAGGCGGTCTCGAGAATGAATGGAACGACAACGGACGATCCCCTGCAAGGAGACGGCGAGGTCAAGGATTGTGCGCCTGTGGCGCGCAAGCGGAGAGGCAAACGGTCGCATGAACCGGCAGCATCTGATGTCCGGCCCGGGGAAAGGACCGCAAGCGGTCCCGTACAGGCCTTTGCCCGTGTGCACCTTTGCTTTTCAGCCAATTGTGAATGCCAACACGCGCGTGACCGCGGCCTATGAGGCCCTGGTCCGAGGGCCTCACGGTGAAAGTGCGTCCACGATCATTGATGACATCGCACCGGAGGACCTGGCCCGTTTCGACGAGCACTGCCGCTCCTCCGCGATGCGGCTCGCGTCCCGGCTGGGGATTGCGTGCGACCTGAACTTAAACCTGGTGCCCCACGGCTTTCATGCGGACCGGGATTGCCTGGCCTCCACGCTGGATGCGGCGATTGAGTTCAACTTCTTTCCGGAGCGGCTCGTCGTGGAGGTGACCGAAGGCGAGGTCCTCGGGAACCAGGAGCGCTTTACCGATCTGATGGACGTTTACCGCGGCCTGGGCATGCGCCTGGCGATCGATGATTTCGGCTCCTGCTACTCCGGGCTGAACCTGCTGGCGGACTTTCAGCCCGATCAGATCAAGCTGGACAAGAGTCTGGCGCGCGACATCCCGAGCCGGCGACCGCGGCAGGCCATCGTCCGGGGCATCCTGCAGGTCTGCCGGGATCTCGGCATCGAGTTAATCGCCGAGGGGATTGAGACGGACGAGGAGTTTCACTGGTTCTGTGACGAGGGGGTCACGCTGTTTCAGGGATATCTCTTCGGACGTCCTGGCTTTGAGTTGCTGCCGCCCGTACACGTGCCGGAGTACATCTAGATCGAGGAGGCAAAGGACCGCGCGGGGGTTCGAGTAACGTTCGATGCTGGTAAACTGGGGGATGTGAGTTCTCCCGCCGCGCTGGAGCCGCGTAGCTCCGTTACACCCCAGGAACCCCGCGCAGAGCACGCTGACGGCCGACGTCCGCGCGTGGGCTTTGTCTCGCTTGGCTGCCCGAAGAACCTTGTGGACAGCGAGGTCATGATGGGTCTGCTGCAGCGGGCCGGGGCGGAGTTGACGCCGCATGCCGAAGATGCGGAGATCCTGGTGGTGAATACATGCTCCTTCATCGACTCCGCCAAACAGGAGTCGGTCGACGCCATCCTGGAGATGACGCAGCACAAGGCCGCGAACGGTGGGCGTGCCCAGCGACTCGTTGTGGCGGGCTGCCTGGTGGAGCGGTACCGCGACGAGATCCGGAAGAACATCCCGGATGTGGACGCGGTTGTAGGGACAGGGGAGCTCGAAGCGATTTTGGAGGCGGACGGGCTGCAAAGGCCCGCTGCGGCGGCCTCAGGTCCCTTCACCGTGTTGACGTCGACGCAGGTCGCAGAAATCGAACGCGCCGAGCAGATCCGGCGCGCGCACTCCGCGGTGCAGCAGCACTCGCGGCCCGAAGCGAGCGGCGCGCAGGTGTCGGCCACCCCGGCCACCTCTCGCCCGGAGGGCGACGCCCGGGAAGCAGCGGGGCGCTTCTCCCGGGAGGGTTGGGACGGTGCTTCCGCGGCGCTGCCGAGCTATCTTTACTCGGAGACCACGCCCCGGGTGCTGACCACGGCCAGGGCTTCGGCGTACATCAAGATTGCGGAAGGCTGCGATCATCCGTGCAGTTTTTGCATCATTCCGCAGCTTCGCGGCAAGTTTCGGTCACGGCCAGTCGCCTCCGTGGTCGCTGAAGCTCGGCAACTGATCGCGCAGGGTGTGCGCGAGATCACGCTGATCGGGCAGGACACCACCTGCTACGGCGAGGATCTCTCGCCCGACCCGACGACCGGCAAACGCCCGGAGTTGGCCGACCTGCTGGACGCGCTGGCTCCCCTGCCCGGCTTGAAGTGGCTGCGATTTTTGTACGCGTACCCCAACAAGGTCACCACGCGGCTGCTGGAAACCATCGCGCGGCATGAGAACGTGGCCAAGTACCTGGACGTGCCCTTGCAACACGCCAGCGCGGGTACCTTACGGCGCATGAAGCGGGGCGGGTCGGCGGATCGGTTTCTGCAGATCATCGACAAAGCCAGGAAGATCGTTCCCGGACTGATGCTGCGCACCAGCTTCATCGTCGGTTTTCCCGGCGAGACGGAGGCTGAGTTCCAAGAGCTCTGCGCTTTTGTGCAGGAAGCGAAGTTCGACTGGCTCGGCGTGTTCTCCTACTCCGACGAGGAGGGCGCGAAGGCGTTCGACCTGGGCGAGAAGGTGCCGAAGCGCACGGTCGAGGCGCGCCGCCGCAAGCTGATGCGCCTCCAGAACAAGATCAGCCGGAAAGCCAAGGCACAGTGGGTCGGCCGTGAGATCGATCTGCTGGTCGAAGGCCCCAGCGCGGAGACGGAGCTGCTGTGGCAGGGCCGCTCTCTGGACCAGGCGCCCGAGATCGACGGCGTGGTGCTGATCAACGACTTTGGCCCGCACGAGGAGCTTGTGCCGGGGACGTTTTACCGTGCCGAAATCACGGAGTCGCACGACTACGACGTGGTGGCTAGAATCATCGAATAAGCATGGCCACGAAATCCCTTCGCTGCCCAACATGTCGCACCGTCGTCGAACTCGGTTCGGAAGACGCGCCCTTCTGCTCAGACCGGTGCCGGCAGATTGATCTCGGCAAATGGGCCTCGGGCGCCTACAAGATCAGCTCGCCCATTCTTGATCCTGACCTGCTCGAAGAGCTTGAGCACGCGCAGCAGCAAAGCAATCCATTCGGGAATGAGCAGCGCAACGAGTGGAAGAATTAGTGCCTTTGCCCTCGCAGGATCCGGCCGGAGATTCCCCTCCGCCCAAGACGCGATGGGCATGGCTGATCGCGACGTTCTTGGGTGCGGGGTACCTGAAGCCCGGACCCGGCACCTATGGCTCGGTGGCAGCCGCGGCCCTTTGGCTTGCGGCCGGCTGGGCGGTCCACCACGACACGCAAACGCTCACGATCCTAACCGGGTTGGCTGTCCTGGGCGCCACATTGGCCGGGGTACCCGCCGCCACGCGCGTAGCGCGCGAGGGCCGGCGCGAGGACCCCGGCTTTGTCGTGATCGACGAGGTCGCCGGGCAGTGGATGGCCTTGTTGTTTGTTCCACCGTTGTGGCCGAACGCCCTGCTGGCACTGATTCTGTTTCGCTTCTTCGACATCCTGAAGCCCTGGCCCATCCGGCGGTTTGAGGCCTTGCCCGGCGGCACGGGCATTATGGCGGACGACCTGGTGGCGGGCCTGTTTGCACTGGCCCTGGGCCACGTTGCCCTGCGCCTTCTTCATCACGGGTAGTGACCTGTTCCGGCCCCCACAAAGGTGGCGGTACCCGGGAGTTGATTGCAACCGGACGCCGGGCGCACTAGTCTGGTGAGCCATGAGCCTCCTTCATTTAACCCGGCCTGACGCTCCGCATCTGGACAGCCTGGCGCCGCTGGCGGCACTGCCGGGTGGCTCATTTGAGGTGAGCGGGGTACGGCTCGCCAGCGCGGGGTCGCCAGGCATGCCACGAGCCTTCTTTGGCGACGTCGAAGCGTCCCTGGAGCTGTTGCGTCCGACCCGGGTGCAGGTCCGCGTCCCGGAAGGGGCGATCGCGAGCGAGCTCTCGTTGCGCTATGGCCTGACGGAAAGCAACCGTCTGCCCGCCAACATCGCGGTACCGATGGCGGAAGACCTGCATATGATCTCCAACCCGGCTGCCGACGCGGACGGCAACCTGTACGCGATGGTTTCCGGTCCGCGGGGCACACGGGTGCCGGTGTCGATCTTCCGGATCTCGCGCGACATGCAGGTGCGGCCCTTCGTTCGCGATCTGTTGAACGTGTCGGCGCTGGCGTTCGGTCCGGATGGGTACCTGTATGCCTCGTCGCGTGCGGAGGGCACGGTTTACCGCATCTCGCCGGAGGGTGCGGTTTCGACCTTTGCCGAGGGGATGGGCGTGGCGACGGGGCTGGCCTTTGACGCGGAAGGTAATTTGTACGTGGGGGATCGTTCCGGGACGATCTTCCGGCTGGGCCAGCATGGCAAGCACAACGCGGCGGAGATCTTTGTGTACGCCACGCTGGAGCCGTCCATGGCGGCCTACCACCTTGCGTTTCGCGACGATGGCGTCCTGCTGGTCTCCGCGCCGACGACGAGCTCGCATCAGCCGATCTATGCCATCGATCCGGACGGCACGCCCAGGGTGTTCTATCGCGGTCTGGGCCGGCCACAGGGCTTGGCGCTGGACGTGGAGGGCAACGTGTACCTCGCGGCATCCTTGGGGGGCCGGCGTGGGATCGTGCGGCTCTCGCCGGAGGGCCGGGATGCTGAGATTGTGGTCAGCGGCAACGATCTTGTGGGCTTGTGCTTCGTGGAGGACGGCGCCGTGGCGCTGGCGACGGCCACCACGTTGTACACAGTGGACTTGGGGATTGCCGGACGGGCCCTGGTTTAGTGTCGCCCGGTCGCGGCGACGCGCATCCAAGCCAACTGACATGATCGCTGAAATTATTGCTGTCGGCTCGGAGATGCTGACACCCTTTCGCCAGGACACCAACTCGCTGTACCTCACGCAGGGCCTGAACGACCTGGGTGTGAGCGTGGCGTTTAAATCCATTATCGGAGACAACCGGCAGCACCTGACCGACGCGACGCAGATCGCCCTGCGCCGCGCCGATGTGGTGATCTTCTCCGGCGGGCTGGGACCTACAGAGGATGACCTTACACGGCCCTGTGTAGCGGAGGCGCTGGGCATTGGCGTCCACAAGGACAACGAGACGATGGCGGCGCTGTACAAGCGCTTTGCCGAGCGACGCATGGCGATGCCGCCCAACAACGAGAAGCAGGCCGAGGTGCTGGACGGCGCGACGCTGCTGCCCAACCAGAACGGCAGCGCGCCCGGGCAGTGGCTGGACACCGTCTTCGAGGGGCACCGCAAGGTGGTGATCCTGCTGCCTGGACCGCCCAAAGAGCTGAAGCCGCTGTTTGACGACGAGTGCAAGCCGCGGTTGCAGGCGTCATTGCCGCCACGCTCGATGGCCAAGCGGACCCTGCGCATGGCGCTGATCCCCGAGTCACAGGTGGACGCGCGGACGGCGCCGATCTACACGCAGTACACGGATGTGGAGACGACGATCCTGGCCGGCGGTGGCGAGATCCAGTTGCACTTTGCCTGTGTAAAACCCACGCCAGAAGAGGCGGAACAGCGGGTGAACGCGGCGGCCGAAGCCGTGGAACGCGAGATGGGCGACGATGTGTACTCGTCGCAGGGTGAGTCGCTGGAAGAGGTTGTCCTGCTGATGCTGGGTCTGCAGGAGGCGAACCTGTCTGTGGCGGAAAGCTGCACGGGCGGCTTGCTGTCAGAGCGGTTGACCCATGTGGTGAATGCGTCGCGCTCGTTTGTGGGCGGATCGGTGGTGTACACGAGCGAGATGAAGACCTTTTGCGCGGGCGTTCCACCAGAGCTGATCCAGGAGCACGGCGCGGTGAGCGAGCCTGTGGCGCGACGGCTGGCCGAAGGCACGCGGGAGCGCTTCAAGACGACGTTTGGGTTGAGTATCACCGGCATTGCCGGGCCGCCGGTGTCGTCAGGGCCGGATGTGAACAAGCCTGTGGGCCTGGTGTACATCGGGCTGGCCGATGCGGGAGAGACGCAGGTGAAACAGTTCAACCTGATGGGCGACCGCGAACGGATACGCCTGTGGGCGAGCCAGCATGCGCTGGAAATGATTCGACGCCGCCTGCTGTGACCCCCCCCCTGCCCCCTCACCCTATGGATTCTTTCGACAAAATCTTTGTTTGCACTCGCTTACGACATGGCACCTTGTGCAAAATATTGCAAACAAGGAATTTACCCGCAAAATATCTGGAATGAGGCACTTACGGCGTTCCCGAGCGGATCCCCGTCCCCCAGCCTTGTTTTCTTAACCTTTCCCTGGACACTTTGCCGCAAAAGCTAACCTAGCCAATGGTGTTGCGGATGACACAAGAGTAGCGAAGCGGGTGGGAATTGTGCGCAACCAGGCACGAGATTTGTGCGGACGGCATAGCACGCGGGCCGCTTGCTACACTCAGACCCGACGCGTATGAACGTTTGGATTCTCACCCTCGCGATCGCCTACCTGCTCGGATCGATCCCATTTGGGTACCTGCTGGTTCGTTTTTTTCGCAAGGAAGACATCCGCAATACAGGCAGCGGCAATATCGGAGCGACGAACGTGGCGCGCTCCGGGGCGAAGGGTCTTGGGGTGCTCACGCTTGTGCTGGACCTGGGCAAAGGGCTGCTGGCCGTGCTGATCGCCCGGCACTTCGTGCCCGGCACACCCGGCTTCCCGTCCGACCTGGCGGTAGCTGCTGCGGTTGCGGCCGTGGTGGGGCACATCTTCCCGGTGTGGCTCGGCTTCCGGGGCGGTAAAGGGGTGGCGACGGCGCTGGGCGTGTTCATCGCCCTGTCCCCGGTGGTGGCCCTGGCGGCCATTGGGGTCTTCCTCGTCGTGGTCGCGATTACCCGCATCGTCAGCCTGGCGTCGATTGTTGCCGCGGCGCTGATCCCGGTGTTCGCCATGTTGTTGCTTCCAGACCGCTCGCCGGTGTACCTGGGCGGCGTGATCTTCATTGCCTTGCTGGTGATTGTGAAGCACCAGGCCAACATTCAGCGGCTGATCGCGGGCACGGAAAGTCGTTTCGGCGCCAGGAAGGCGATCGCAGTCCAGGGCGCGGGAAACGAGAAAAAGAAGGCAAGGGCATGAGCCGTATTGCTGTATTGGGCGCGGGGGCCTGGGGCACCGCGTTGGCGTTGTCGCTGGCGCGGCGCGGCGGGCACCAGTTGACGTTGTGGGCGCACTCGCCCGCGCATGCGGAAGAGCTTAGTGATAGCGGTGAGAACGTTCGCTACCTGCCGGGATTTGTGGTTCCGCTGGACATCCGCGTTACTTCGCGTTTGCAGGAGGCGATCCGTGGCGCGGAGGTCATTCTGTGTGTGACGCCGGCGCAGGCGATGCGCTCCGTGATGGAGGGTATTGCGCCGCATCTGCAGCCGTCGCAAGTGCTGTTGTCGGCCTCCAAGGGGATTGAGGAGAAGACGTATTTGCGCATGCAGCAGGTGGCGGCGGAGCACGCGCCGGAGAATGCGTTTGGCACACTGGGCGGCCCGTCGTTTGCGCAGGAGGTGGCCTCCGGCATGCCGACGGCGATTACGATTGCGACGGAAGACGCCGTGTTGGGCAAGAAGCTGCAGAACGACTTTTCGTCGTCGAGCCTGCGGGTGTATCGCAACCAGGATGTGATTGGAACGGAGCTGGGCGGCGCGTTGAAGAACGTGATTGCGCTGGCGGCGGGTGTGGTGACGGGGTTAGAGCTGGGCGCGAACTCCGGCGCGGCGTTGATTACGCGGGGCATGGCGGAGATTACGCGGCTGGCGATGGCGTGCGGTGGGCGTCGTGAGACGCTGGCCGGCCTGGCCGGCATGGGTGACCTGGTGCTGACGTGCACCGGCGGGCTGAGCCGCAATCGCACGGTGGGCGTGGAGCTGGGCAAGGGACGGCATTTGCCGGAGATCCTGGCGAGCCTGAACGGCAAGGTGGCCGAGGGCGTGAAGTCGACCACGGCGGCGCTGGGACTGGCGGCGCGGTATGGCGTGGAGATGCCGATTACGGAGCAGATGGCCAAGATCCTGCACGAGAACAAGCCGCCGCGAGAGGCGATCCGCGAGTTGATGGCACGGCCTGGGCTAATGGAGTCGGAGCAGGGGTAGGGAGTAGGGAGTAGGGAGTAGGGAGTAGGGAGTAGGAGCTGGGGAGCTGGGGAGCAGGATTCGGTTCGGCGGCCAACGGCCCGGGCGCGGTGCTCGTCCTAGACAGGCGATGCGACACACTTCCCTGCTTTGCCTTGCCCTTTGCCTTGCCCCTTGCCTCCCGCCCGTGTGCGCGGCGGCGCAGCAGGCCGCCACGGATCGTCCGCTTGGCCAGCTTGAAACCGTGGCCACGTTCCCTGGCCCGATGCCCGAGGGTGTGACGGTCTCCCACACGGGGCGGATCTTTGTAAATTTTGCGCGCTGGGGGGACGACATCCCGTTTACTGTGGCGGAGATGGTGCACGGTAAGGCTGTGGCGTACCCGAACGAGCCGATCAACGACTGGCCCGGCCGCAAGCTGCCCAACCCGAACGCCTTTATGGACGCGGCAAGCGACCAGACGCACCTGGTGAGCGTGCAGTCGGTGGTGGTGGACCCGGAGGACCGGCTTTGGGCGCTGGATACGGGCGCGCCGTTGCTGAAGAACACGGTGCCGGAAGGCCCCAAGCTGGTGGCGTTTGACCTGAAGACGAACAAGGTGGCGAAGACCATCCTGGTGCCGCCGGAGGTTTGCGGGACCAACTGCTATCTGAACGACATCCGCTTCGACCTGCGGGCGGGTGATCCGGGGCCGCAGGAGTGCGGGACGATGGTGGGCAGCAAGCCGGCCGCGAATCCCAAGGCGCCGCCGCAGGATCCGGCGCACCCCATGGCGGAGCGTAGTTGCGGTTCTGCTGCCAGCGCTAACGATGGGATCCATGGCACGGCGTATATCACGGACAGCTCCAGCGAAGGGCCGAACGGAATCATTGTGGTGGACCTTGGTACGGGCAAGAGCTGGCGGCGACTGAATCAGCACTCCAGCGTGCTGAGCGAGGACCAGTTCTTGATGTTTGCGGAGGGCCGGCCTGTGTACCAGACGCTGCCTGGCCATCCGCCGAAGGCCGTGAACTTTGCAGCGGACGGCATTGCGATTTCAAACGATGGCGAGACGTTGTACTACTGCCCGATCAACGGGACGAAGCTGTATGCGGTGTCGACGGCAATGTTGCGGGACCGGACGAAGTCGGATGCGCAGGTGGCGGGGACGGTGCGCATTGTGACGGGCAAGATGCCTTCGGATGGCATGGAGTCTGACGCGGCCGGCAATGTGTACATGACCGATCCGGTGACGGACTCCATTCACCGCTGGAACCCGCAGACCGGGCTCACGGAGACGATTGCGCATGATCCGCGGATTTTGTGGCCGGATACGATGAGCGTGGCGACGGATGGGTATTTGTACTTCACGTCGAATCAACTGCACCGGCAGCCGACGATGCACAACGGGCAGGATGAGCGGCAGAAGCCGTATCAATTGTTCCGGATCAGGATTGATCAGCAGCCTGTTTTGTTGAAGTAGCGCTGAGGTGGACCGCTTAGGTTCTTTGGCTGGAACCGGCTTGCTGTTCCAGACGGTCCAGCTCCCCAAAGAACTCCGCTACACTCACACGGACTAATGTACCGGGGACCGTGAGAGCTTCATCTTCTTGCAGCAACTCGCCGGCTGTGTTTCCGAAGTAAGCTACACGTCTCCAGGGATCGATTGCCCAAACAGCGGGAACCCCCATCGCCATGTAGTCGACAACTCGTTCGCGCATGCGAATCATCCGGTCGTCGCTCGAGAAGATTTCTATGCAAAGGAGGGGCGGGTCATACAGGACGGACGTCTTTACAGAGCCACTTCTGGCGACGGTGAGATCCGGGACGCGAAACCGAGTCTGCGACACCTGAAGACGCGCTTCGGTCAACACCTCGATGTTCCATTCGGACTCTTTTCGTGCGAAGAGCTTGACCAGAAAGACCTGAAGGCGGCTATGTGGAACTTCCCCCATGTTGCGCTCCATCACCTCGCCTTCGATGTAGTCGCGGTCGGGCCTGTAAACAGTGTGCAGATAGGCTTCTACCGGAACGAGAGTTGATGTTCCCATGCTGCCTCCACGAGTTGCCCTAAGCATACGTCACGATGCCGCTGCAGAAACACTAACTCAGGTCGTCGAGCATGGCTTGCATCTCGCTGGCGGCGTGGGTGTTGCCGGTGCGTTGGCAGGCGGCGAGCCCGGCTGTGAGGCGGCTCTTGGCGGCTTCGGTTTGGCCGAGCTTGAGGAGGGTCTGCGCGGACATCTGGTAGGCGGGGACGTAGTCCGGGTTGTTCTCAGTGGCGGTGGCGAACTGCTTGAGGGCCTCGTCGTTGCGGCCTTCGGCGGCGTAGGCCATGGCGAGGCCGTAGCGGGCGAAGCTGTCCGCGGGGTTCTGCGCGAGGATCTCGGAAAGGGCGGTGATCTTATCCATAAGCCTCTCTAGTCTAGCCAATCGCAGCCGCGTGGCTCCCGGAGAAAACGTAAAATGGGGGGATGAGCGAAGCAGTGGTGAGCCGGACCGTGAGAGAGTCCCAGGCCGAACGCACGGAAGTGGTCTTTCCTAACGACGCTAACGCGCTGGGCAATCTTTTTGGTGGACGGTTGATGCAGTTGATCGACGTTGTGGGTGCGATCTCGGCGTGCCGGCACTCGCGGGCTATTACGGTGACGGCGAGCATGGATCACCTGGACTTTGTGGCTCCGGTGAAGGTGGGCGAGTTCCTGATCCTGAAGGCGAGCGTCAATCGCGCCTTCAGGACCTCCATGGAGGTGGGCGTGAAGGCGATGGTGGAGGACGTTCTGGGCGGAACCGGAACGCGTCATGTGGCCTCGGCGTACCTGACTTATGTAGCGCTGGATATGTTCCGCAGGAAGCTGGAAGTGCCGGCCGTGATGCCGGAGACGCAGCACCAAAAGCGGCGCTATGAGGACGCGGCGAACCGCCGGGCGATGCGCACGGACGAGGTGCTGCGCAAGAAGCAACTGCGGGCCGCCATCGGGGATGTCTGGAATGTGTAGCCGGTGGCGGGCCAAAACAGCAGATTCCCTGCGGGAATGACAACAAGAACAGCAAAAACAAATGCAGATTCCCTGCGGGAATGACAATAGGAAAGCAAAAACAAACGCAGATTCCCTGCGGGAATGACAACAAGAACGGCAAAAACAAACGCAGATTCCCTGCGGGAATGACAACAAGAAAAAGCAAAAACAAACGCAGATTTCCTGCGGGAATGACAACCAAAGTGCGAGATTAACTGCGAGAGACGTAGCAAGAGAGCAGGGTTTGACGATGGGACATTCAGGACAGGGCATGCCGGGGCAGCCGGTGCCGCAGGCGCTTCCGGGGATTCGGCACGTGGTGGCCGTGGGGTCCGGCAAGGGCGGCGTGGGCAAGACGACTGTCAGCGTCAATCTGGCGGTTGCGCTGACGAAGCTGGGGTACAAGGTCGGCCTGCTGGATGCGGACATCTATGGCCCCAACGTGCCGACGATGCTGGGCCGCACGCGCCAGCCGGATGTGTTGCAGGGCAACATGATCGATCCGCTGCTGGCGCACGGGGTGAAGTTCATCTCCATCGGGCTGTTGTCGCCGGGCGACAAGCCGTTGATGATGCGCGGGCCGATGCTGCATGGGATTATCAAGCAGTTCTTGCAGCAGGTGGCCTGGGGCGAGCTGGATTTCCTCATCGTCGACCTGCCGCCAGGGACGGGGGATGTGGTGATTTCGCTGGTGCAGACGGTACCTTTGTCGGGCGCGGTCGTGGTCTCCACGGGCTCCAGTGTGGCGCTGCAGGATGCCCGCAAGGCGTTGGAGATGTTTCACCAGGTGAACGTGGACGTGCTGGGGATGGTGGAAAACATGAGCCAGATGACCCTGCCGGACGGCTCGGTGATCGACGTTTTTGGCGCGGGGGCGACGGAGCAAACGGCGCGGCAGTTTGGGCTGCCGTTTCTTGGCTCAGTGGACATGGATCCGCTGGTGCGCGAGGGCGGCGACCGGGGTCTTCCTGCCGCACTGGCCGGGAATGAGACAGCCCGGGGCCGGGAGTTCCTGGAGATCGCGAAGAAAGTGGTATCGCGCACCGAGCAGGCGGCGGCGCAGAATGAAGATGTGCTGGAGATCAGCTAGACAGACTCCCGCGGAAATGTTTGGCGTACTTATGGGCGAGCAGCGATTGACAGCACGGCAGCACCAGATCCTGCGGACGGCCGTGGAGGCGTACATCGCCAACGGCGAGCCCGTGAGTTCGGCGGCGATCGCGCGCGCGCTCGGCGAGCACGGCGGGCAGGTCAGTTCCGCGACCGTGCGCAACGAGATGGCGGAGCTGACGGACGCGGGGCTGCTGGAACAGCCGCACACCTCGGCGGGGCGCGTGCCGTCGGCGCAGGCGTTCCGGTTGTATGTGCAGGAGTTAAGTGCAGCCGGACAGTCGTTGGCGGGCGCTGACCGGAGAATGTTGTCCTCTGGCCTGCAGGCCACCATTGACAGCAGCTTCGCCGGCGTGACCGGCACGGAGGCATTGCTGGCGCGCAGCTCCGGCGTGCTCGCGGCGCTTTCCAGCGGGGTGGGACTGGCAGTCGGCGCATTGGCCGCGAGCGATCTGCTGGAGCATGTGCACTTTACGCGCCTGGCGGAGCGCCGGGTGCTGGCCGTCGTGGTAGGACGCAGCGGCACGGTGCGGGACCGGCTGCTGCTGATCCAGGAGGATCTGTCCTCCGTACAACTGGAAGCTGCGGGCAACTTTCTCAATGAGCACTTTCGTGGCTGGCAACTTGAGCGCGTGCGGGCGGAGATCCATCGCCGGATCGAGCGGGAGCGCACGGCGTACCAGCACATGATGGAGGCCGCCGAGCGGCTGTGGACCGGGGCGGTTCCCGCGGATGCGGGAGGGGTCAGCGGTGAGCGAGCCGTGTTTGTGGAGGGGGTGGCGAATGTGGTGGGGCTGCAGGAGGACCGGGTTCGCCTCCGTGAGCTGCTGGCCGCTCTGGAGGCGAAGCAGCGGGTGGCGGAGTTGCTGGCCGCCTACATCGATTCGCGCCAGGAGAGTGTGCGGGTCGTGTTCGGCATCGAGGAACTTGCCCCGGAACTGGCAGGGCTGGTGCTGATCGCGGCGCCGGCGCGTCTTCCGGGTTCCCTGCACGGCACGGTGGGGCTTCTGGGGCCGACCCGAATGGATTACACGGCGACCATGGGCGCGGTGAGCTATGTGGCGCAGCAGATCGACCGGATGCTGGAGGACGGCAGCGGCCACGTCTGAGTCGCCCGGGGCCGAAAACTCATCTTAGGGGGACGGGTGCTGGCGGACGGAGCGGGCGGGCGCTGGACCGGAGAGTATATGACAGACGACAAGCAAGGCTTGGCAGGCCGGTTCGCGCGATGGGCGCGGATGGGCAACAATGAAACAGAGATGGCGGGGACGGAGGCTGACGAGATGAACGAGCAGGGTGTGGCGACCGCGACGGAGGAGCAGATGGATGGCGGCGCCGCGGCACAGGTGGATCTGGAGGCCGGTACGGAAGGCGCCTCCAACGAGGTCAACGAGATCCAACAGCTTTCGGCAGAACTGGAACAGGCGCGCGGCGAACGCGATCTCCTGAAGGATCGCCTGGCGCGGCTTCAGGCGGAGTTCGACAACGCCCGCAAGCGCGAGGCGAAGGAGCGTCAGGATGCCCGCGACCGCGGCGTAGAGGCGGCGGTGGAGCCGTTCCTCGGCGTGATGGACAATTTTGCGCTGGCGCTGAAGGCGGAGGGCACGATCGAGCAGCTGCGCGCGGGCGTCGACCTGATCCTGAAGCAGATGGAGGAGGCGCTGCGGAGCCTGAATGTGCAGGCCGTAGACGCTGTCGGGGCCCAGTTCGATCCGCGTGTGCATGAGGCGCTCGGCAGCGTGGAGACGCCGGAGTATCCGGACCACCAGGTGCTGGAGGAGATTCGGCGCGGCTACAAGCTGCGCGACAAGCTGCTGCGTCCGGCGCTGGTGAAGATCGCGACGAACTCGGCGCAACACGAAGCGTAAAGGTTGTAAGTTGGGGTTCTACGTTGTACGTAGCTTCTTCGCCCATGGGGGGATCGTGCGGCGGAAGCCGAAGCGCAACGGGAATGCAAAGCTTGCAATTGCACTCTGAACATCGGTGACTTACTTAGAACGTACAACTTAGAACAGAGATTATGGCGACAGCAACGATGAAGAGGGACTACTACGAGGTACTGAGCGTCGAGCGGACGGCGTCGGACGGCGAGATCAAGACGGCGTACCGGAAGCTCGCCATGCAGTACCACCCGGACCGCAATCCGAACAACCCGGCCGCGGAAGAGAAGTTCAAGGAGTGCTCGGAGGCCTATGCCGTGCTGAGCGACGCGGACAAACGCGCGGCCTATGACCGGTTCGGGCACCAGGCGGTCAGCGGAGCGGGTGGGGGAAACCCGTTTGCGGGCGGGAGTCCGTTTGGCGCTGGCGGGTTTCAGCAGGGCGAGCTGGGCGACATCTTCGGCGACCTGTTCGGCGAGATGTTCAACATGGGCGGTCAGCGCAGCGGGCGGGCATCGCGCGCGCAGCGCGGGCGGGACTTGAAGTTCGACATGAGCCTCACGTTTGAGGAAGCTGTGTTCGGCGTGGAGCGCGAGATCAAGATCAAGCGCATGGAGACCTGCGGGACGTGCGACGGTTCAGGCTCGGAAGGCAGCAAGCAGCCGGAGACGTGCCAGCAGTGCGGCGGGCGTGGGCAGGTCCGGACGCAGCAGGGGTTCTTCTCGGTGGCGCGAACCTGTCCGGTTTGCTCCGGCACCGGGCAGGTGATCCGGAATCCGTGTAAGACGTGCCATGGGGACACGCGTGTGCAGAAGGAGCACACGATTGCCGTCAAGGTCCCTGCAGGCGTTGAGTCCGAGACGCGGATCCGGTACTCGGGTGAGGGCGACGCGGGACGGTTTGGTGGGCCGAGCGGCGATCTGTACGTAGTGCTGACGGTGAAGGCGCATGCCTTCTTCGAGCGGGACGGCGATGACCTCCATTGCGTGATGCCGATCAGCTTTCCGCAGGCGGCGCTGGGGACGGAGCTGGAGATTGAGACGCTAGATGGGGTTGAGGCCATCAAGGTGCCTGAAGGGACGCAGAGCGGGCGGGAGTTCCGGCTGCGCGGCAAGGGCGTTCCGCACCTGAACTCGCATGGCAAGGGTGACCTTGTCGTGGAGGTCCGGGTGGAGACGCCGGGCAAGCTGACCAAGCAGCAGCGGGAGTTGCTGCGGCAGCTGGCCGAGACGATGACGGTGTCGAACGAGCCGCAGTCGCGTGGGCTGTTCGACAAGGTCAAGGAGATGTTCAGCTAGTACACCCCCCCGGGGGTACTTTTTGCCTAAAGTACGTTCGATATTGCACTTAGGTCCGGACTTGCGGCGCGGGGTCCGCCTTTTTGCGGTCGAGAAGCCGGCTGGGATGCCCGTCTGAGCCTTAGCTCAAGGATAACGAAACAGCTCGAATTCTGTGCAACGGGGCCTGGGTGTTGCGGCCTTCGCAGCCCGTCCAAGCGAACCGCAGCCGCTGGAGCCGCGTTTTGGCCGCCCAGCCCTTCGGCGCGGCTAGAGCGTGCCCTTTCCGACCCTGCGGAGGGTTACAGCAGGGCTGAGCAGATAGCGACGGCGGCGAGGGCGGCGGTTTCGGCGCGGAGGATGCGCGGGCCGAGGGTTACCGGGCGCCAGGCCTGGGCGGTGAAGAGTTGCAGTTCTTCGGGGGCCCAGCCGCCTTCAGGGCCGACCGCGAGGGCGAGGGCGCGGTTGCCCTCCGCATCGGGGCCGTCCGGCAGGCGGTGGCTTTGCAGAGCGGCGGCGAGCGTGTTCTGCTCTTCGGTTTCGGCGAGCAGGAGTTTATGAGGGGCGGTGACGCTGGCCAAGGCCGCCTTGAGCGGCGTGGGATCGTCAAGTTCGGGAAGGTCGCTACGGCGGGACTGCTGGGCGGCTCCCAGCACGATCTTGCGCCAGCGGGCTACCCGGTTGCGGGAGGATACCCCGAGGTGCTTTTCCGTGCGCCGGGCGAGAACGGGGGTGATGCGGGCGGCGCCCAGTTCGGTGGCCTTTTCCAGACCCCATTCGTAGTGGTCGAACTTGATGATGGCGAGCAGGAGGTGGACCGGAAGAGCAGCATCGGCTTCCAGTTCCTCACCCAGGGTGAACACCACTTCCCTTTCCGAGACGGCAGTGATCTCCGCCCGGCGGAGAAAGCCGTTGGCGAGCACATCGAAGACCTGCCCAGGCTCCGCGCGGAGGACGCGGGCGAGGTGCAGGGCCTGGTCGCCGGTGAGACTGGCGGTGGTTTCGGTCCAGGTGTCAGCGATCCAGCGGCGGCGGGTCATCTACGTCAGGGTAGCTGAAGCCGAAGCACGGAGACAGATTTCCCGAACGCGAGCGCAGGGGCTTCTCCGTCAGGAGGCGTGATCGCCGGAGGCTGACGCGGGGTGACGGGTGGGCTAGAATGGGCCTCACTCCTGTTCAGGTGTTGGCTTGAGCTTTGACCCGATACGTCGACAGCGCTTTGTTTTCGTCGTGAAGGGGGCGATCCGGTGCGTGCGCGTGAGGAGAACGATGCGGGCTGGCCGCCGGCGGATACGGGGTGCAGCCGTGCATGACTCCATGTTCAGGGTTTCTGCCTCCCTCTTTCTTCGCCCCCGTGCCCTTGCCTGCCTGCTGCTGTGCTGGATGCCGCTTTGCGTCGCGGCCCAGGAGATCTCCCTTGACGGCAGCAAGTTGGGAGAGGTGCTCACGCTGCGCGCCCCGCAGTGGCGGTACAGCGCGACGGATAACCCTGCGTTTGCGGAGGAAGCGTTTCCGGATGAGGACTGGCCGCCGGTGGTGAGTGGATCATCCGTGGTGCGATCGAAGGGCGTACGCAACGGGGGTTCCATGTACACGTGGGCCCGCCTGCACCTACGGATCAGCGGGCCCCTCAAGCCGCTGGTGATGGCCATGAGCGAGCGCTCCGTCTTTCCCTATGCCGTGTATGCGAACGGCCGGCTGGTGAGCGAGAGTCCCGGCTTCGCAAAACGTGCCCTGCAGCATGCCGAGCCGTACCCTATCACGCTGCCCGCGGACCGTGAGATCACGCTGGCGGTCCGGATCTTCTGCCCCCGCAACGATATTCTGCGCACCTTTCCGCTGCAGACGATGGTCCTCGGCTCGCCGGAGGCTGTGGCGGAGAACAGCCGGATGACGCGGATCAATGACTTCTGCCGGGTGCAGGTGGCGCAGTTGATCAGCATGGCGCTGGCGCTGGCGGTCGCGACGTTCGGCACCACGATCTTTATGGCGCAGCGCTCGCGACGCGAGTACCTGTGGCTGGCTCTGCAGAGCTTCGGCTTTGTGGCGATGACGGCCTGTTCTGTCCTGGTCGCGTTCGGAGCCTGGCCTGCCAATCCGCCCGAGATGTTTCTTTGGCGGATGAGCGGATCGCTTTCAACGGTGTTTTTGCTGGAATTTTTGCCGCTGCTGACAGGGGTGCGCCCGATGCGGCTGGCGCGACCGCTGCAGGTGTTTCTGCTGCTGATTCCCTTCCTCTCGTTCTACTCGGAGCTCCTGTTCGGCTACCTGCTGCTGGTGACCGTGGTGCTGCTGATCGCGCTGCTGACCCGCTACATGGTGCAGGCGCTGCTGCGCCGCAATCCGGAGGCCATGCTGCTGTGCGTGCCCATGGCGCTTCTGCTCTTCGGCAACCTCCTAACGTTTGCGAGTCTGCTGTTTCCGACACGGATGCCGTTTCCGACCATCCTGCACGTCGGCCTGGTCGGCCTGGGCGCGGACCAGGTGCCGTTCTGGCTGCTGTTTCTGGCCACCTTTGGGATTTTGCAGCGGCGCTTTGTGCGGCTTAGCCATACGGAACAGCGCACCGCGTCGGAGTTGGAGGCGGCACGCGTGATCCAGAACCTGCTGGTTCCGCATGAGCTGCCGTCGGTGCCGGGATTGCGCTTCGGCAGTGTGTACCGGCCGGCGCTGGAGGTGGGTGGCGATTTCTTTCAGATCCTGCCTTCGCGGTCAGGGACGTTGATTGCGCTGGGGGACGTTTCCGGCAAGGGCGTTCCCGCGGCGATGACGGTGGCCCTGCTGGTCGGCACGCTACGGAGTGTCGCCGAGCACAGCGGCTCGCCGGCAGCGATTCTGGCCGCGTTGAACCGTGTGGCGTATGGGCGCGGCACCGGCTTTACGACCTGTCTGCTGCTCTCGATCGACCGGACCGCGGCGCGGCTGGTGGTGGCCAGCGCAGGACACCTGGAGCCGTACCTGGATGGCAGAGCCCTGGCGATCGAGGCCAACCTGCCGCTGGGCGTGGCGCCCGAAACCCAATTCGCGGAGCAGGTCTTTGGTTTCCATCCGGGGCAGGTGCTTACCTTGCTGACCGATGGGGTGGTCGAGGCGTTCCATCCGCACACGCGGGAGCTGTTCGGGTTTGAACGGGCGCAGGCGGTGAGTCACCTGACGGCGGAAGGCATTGCCGCGGAGATCGCCACGTTTACCGCGGCCGGAACCCCCTCCGATGACATCACGATCCTGACGGTCGCGGCAGCGTAGAAGGCGCACGCGTTCCGGGGACAGGACTATGTGTATGATTTAGCTGCTTTCCCCGCCGAAGACCCGAGAAGGAGATGTGCGATGCCCGTCATTCCCGCTGTGAAGTACAGCGAGATCCGCTCCCAGTTGAATACCGGCGACCTGCTGGCGTTCGAAGGCACCGATTCACTGGATTTCATGATCAAGCTGCTGGAAGAGGGATCGTACTCGCATGTGGGCATGGTGCTGAAGGACGCGAGCGGGGAGCTCTGGTTCTGGGATGCGCCGGGCGGCGGCAAGACCTTTTACGATCCCTACTGGACGCAGCCCGGACAGAACAAAGGGTGCCGCGTGGCCAAGCTGGACACACTGCTGGCGTACTACATGACGGACATGCAGCTGAAGAGCTTCACATGGCGACAGCTGACGCCGTCGATCCCGTACGGCAAGGGCTCCCCCCTGGATCAGTTTGTCGGCGACCTGGATGGCACGCCGTTTCCGGGCGACAATTGCGAGCTGCCCCCGTTGCTGGCGGCGATGCTGATGCAGTTGCTGGGAGCCAACTACGAGAAGGATCTCCCGGGTGTCAAGCTGGGCCTTGGATTGATCCTGACGTACCTGACCGGGTCGCTGCTGCGGGTGCCCATCACCGGGTATACGTTTTGTGCGCAGCTGGTGGCGCTGACCTACATGAGCGCGAACCTGCTGCCGCCGCCGGGAGGACCGGGTGACCCCGCCCTGCCGGCGAACGGGTACACGCCCGCGATGTTTATGGACCAGCCGGCGCCGCTGCCCTTGCTGGGCGGGGCCGCGTTGAGCGTGGGCGTTCCAGTAAAGTGGGACGGTGGACCCGGGGCGAGTCAGCTGGCGGCGACGGAGGCCGGCGGCACGCGGGTGCATGCGACGGCGCTGAAGCTGACCGTGACCGTGGACGAGGCATAGCGATCGAGGGACAGCGTTCCGGCCGAGTGGGTTAGGCCGAAGCGCTTCGTCGGCTACGGGAGGAGCGCTAGCACTCGATGATGTTGAGGGCGAGGCCGGCGAGGGAGGTTTCCTTGTAGCGGGATTGCATGTCGAGGCCGGTGCGGTACATGGTTTCGATGACCTGGTCGAGGGAGATCTTGTGGCTGCCGGGGTCGTTGGTGGCGAGGCGGGCGGCGTTGACGGCTTTGACGGCGCCCATGCCGTTGCGCTCGATGCAGGGGATCTGGACGAGGCCGCCGATGGGGTCGCAGGTCATGCCGAGGTTGTGCTCCATGGCGATCTCGGCGGCGTGCTCGACCTGCGCGTTGGTGCCGTTGAGCGCGGCCACGAGGCCTGCGGCGGCCATGGAGCAGGCGACCCCGACCTCGCCCTGGCAGCCGACCTCAGCGCCGGAGATGCTTGCGTTCTCCTTGTAGAGGATGCCGATGGCGGCGGCGGTTAGAAAGAAACGTAACAGGCCTTGTTCTTTTTCGGTCGCCGGCTTCTCCGGCTCGATGAACTGGAGGAAGTACTGGGCGATGGCGGGGATGACGCCGGCTGCGCCGTTGGTGGGCGCAGTGACCACACGGCCGCCGGCGGCGTTTTCTTCATTGACGGCAATGGCGAAGAGCGAGACCCAGTCGAGCGGTGCGAGCGGATCGCGCGGCGCATGGCCTTGAGACGCCGCGGCGTCCAGCGC
>CAXUNH010000008.1:0-44142 GCA_964252405.1 uncultured Acidobacteriaceae bacterium
ACCCCGATCCCACCCTCCACACCCGCGTCCTAGCGATGACCACAGCCGCCATGGCCCTGCTGCAATAGCTCTCCTATGAACACAGGCGGAGAAGTCCGGCTACTATAAGCTTCACGCTTACTGCTCGCACCCACCACGATCGTCGTCACGAGCCAAGCGGATCGAGAGACTCTTGGGAGCTATTGCTGCGCCCTGCTCGTTGAGGTTCCGTAGTAAGAAGCCAACACCCTCATTCGGTGAACCCCAAGCCGAGATCCCGGACGACGCTCAGCTGTAATCCCCACAGGTCACTGCAGTTATCCGTGAATCCAGAGTTGACGGAAGAATGACCCATCGCTGCTTGACACACTTCCTGACGAAGGTGTCGCATGGCTGCCGAAGTCATCCAGCCCTGAGGCAATACATGCGATTCATCAAGCACTTGGTTCTTCTGTTTTTCGTCACTCTCCTTGCCAGCGCACGGCCCCAGGCGCACGCGGCCATCAACAGCATGAATCTTGGCGCCGCGTACAACCCCGGGAGGACGAGCATCACCTTTCGCGTGTACTCCTCCGCAGCCACCCGGCTAACGCTCTACGTCTATGCCACGCCCTATGGTGCTCAGGAAGTCGCGACCTACCCCATGACCAACTCGGCAGGCGTTTGGTCGACCACCGTTTCCGTCTCCGTGCTGCAATCCGCAGGCATCAGCGGCTCGGTCTACTACGGCTACCGTGCGTGGGGACCCAACTGGCCCTACTCCGCCAGCTGGTCCAAGGGCTCTTCCGCCGGGTTCGTTTCCGACGTTGACTCCAACGGCAACCGCTTCAACCCTAACAAGCTCCTACTCGACCCCTACGCGACGGAAGTCAGCCAGGATCCGCTCAACGGAAGCAATCAGAATGGCAACATCTTCGCTTCCGGCAGCACAAATCGCAACACCGACAGCGGTGCCTATGCACCCAAAGGCGTCGTCCTGGCACCCAGCACCCAAAGCATTGGGACCAGACCCACCCGCGCACAAAAAGACGACGTCATCTACGAAGTCAACGTCCGCGGGCTCACCAAGCAAGACGCCAGCATCCCCTCAGCGTACCAGGGCACCTTCAAAGGCGCAGGCATGAAGGCAAGCTATCTTGCCAGCCTCGGCGTCACCGCCGTCGAACTGCTCCCCATCATGGAAACGCAGAACGATGCCAACGACGTCACGCCGAACTCTGACGCCGGCCAGAACTATTGGGGCTACGCTACAGAAAGCTTCTTCTCCCCTGACCGCCGCTACTCTTCCAACAAGGCAGCAGGTGGCCCTACAGCGGAGTTCCAGGCCATGGTCCAGGCCTTTCACAACGCCGGCATCAAGGTCTACATGGACGTCGTTTACAACCACACCGCTGAAGGGGGTAACTGGAGCGGCAGCGATCCCACAACCGCAACCGTCTACTCCTTCCGCGGCCTCGACAACGCCACCTATTACGAGCTCAGCTCCGGCAACCAGTCTTACTATGACAACACCGGCACAGGCGCGAACTACAACACCTACAACACCATCGCGCAAAACCTCATCATCGACTCGCTGAACTACTGGTCAACCACCATGGGCGTCGATGGCTTCCGCTTCGATCTTGCCGGTGTCCTCGCCAACAGCTGTCTCAACGGCGCCTATAACTCCTCCGCGCCGAACTGCCCCAACGGCGGCTACAACTTCGACGCGGGGGACTCGAACGTCGCCATCAACCGCATCCTCCGCGAGTTTACCGTGCGTCCCGCCGCAGGTGGGAGCGGCCTCGATCTCTACGCTGAACCCTACGCCATCGGCGGCAACTCCTATCAGCTCGGCGGCTTTCCCAAGGGATGGTCGGAGTGGAACGTTCAGTTCCGTGACACCTTCCGTCAGGCCCAAAACGAAGAAGGCAACCAGACCATCTACATCACCCAGGACGCCAACAACTTCACCGGCTCCTCGCAGCTCTTCCAGGCCAGCGGCCGATCCCCGTGGAACTCCACCAATTTCATCGATATTCACGACGGCCTCACCCTGCATGACGTCTACGCCTGCAATGGCTCCAACAACGGCCAGGGATGGCCCTACGGTCCCTCTGACGGCGGTACCTCCACCAATTACAGCTGGGACCAAGGAATGTCCGCAGGCACAGGCACCGCGTATGATCAACGCCGCGCTGCCCGTACCGGCCTCGCCTTCGCGATGCTCTCTGCAGGCACACCCATCATGCAGGGTGGCGATGAGTTCCTGCGCACCCTGCAGTGCAACAACAACGCCTATAACCTGGACTCCTCGGCCAACTGGCTCAGCTACACCTGGACCAGCGACCAAGCCAACTTCAACACCTACACCTCACGCCTGATCGCCTTCCGCAAGGCCCACCCTGCGCTTCGGCCCGTCACGTGGTACACCTCCAGCCAGGTCCAATGGTGGCAGCCCAGCGGCGCCCAAATCGATAACAACTACTGGAACAACACCAACAACTACTCTCTCGCGTACACGGTAAATGGCTCGTCGTTCGGCGATGCAAATTCCATGTACATCGCCTACAACGGCTATGCCGGCAATGTAACCTTCACACTTCCCGCGCCACCCACCGGCACCAATTGGTATCGCGCCACGGATACCTGCGACTGGAACGACGGCGCCAACACCTTCGTCGCCCCGGAGAGCGAAACAGAAATTGGAGGCTCGGGAACGACCTACGGGATGTGCGGTCAGTCTCTGCTCCTCCTTATCTCCAAGTAGTGCGTGCAGAACGCCTCGGGTCCGCCACGGGGCATGCTGATTGCTCGCGTGCTTGGAGCCTTGAGACTCGCCCGCGATTCAGACCGTCTTTATCGAAGATGTGTTGGAGTGGCGTGTGCTCGACTCACCCGATCGGATGACGGCTCTGACGATCGCAGCCGTCCTTCTCGCCGGCGCGGGCTTCATCGCCACCAATGGGCGTCCCGTGCGGGCTCGCTGGCTACCTCGGGATGCTGTGCGCCTCCTATAATCCGCGTCATGACGTGCGTCACGAGCGCTGGCCCGAGGACACTTTTTCGCCCTTCAGCCTCGTCACAGCGCATGTGCTCTGGAAGATTGGCATGGGCGTCCCTTGCGTCGCCATGCTGGCCACCCTTGTGGAAGACCGGCGTCACCGCACCCGGTTCTGGCCCGTCTTCATTCTCCTCCAGCCGCAAACACAAATCGGCAGCGCCTTCGTCCGTTCCCGCACGCTGCGTGGCACCCGCCTCGACTGGACGAAGATCCCTGCCCTACGCTCCGACCGCTGGGGCGAACGCTAGATCACATCGGGAACGTCCACCATGCTCGAGAACCGCTCCATCCCGCCAACCACCGTCATCCCCGTCCTCGCTTACCCATACGCGCCAGAGGCCGCGGCCTGGCTCTGCCAGGCCTTCGGCTTTACCATCCGTCTCCGCGTCGACACCCACCGCCTCCAGCTCAACGTAGGCCCTGATGGCGCCGTCATCGTCCGCGAGCCCCGCCCCTACGAGCACAACGCGCCGCTCGGCCTCGGCCACAACCTCACCGTCCGGGTCGAGGACGCCGACACCCACTGCGCCCGCGCCCGCCAGCACGGCGCCAAGATTCTTGCAGAGCCAACGACTCATTCCTACGGCGAGCGCCAATACATCGCCGAAGACCCCGCCGGCCATCAATGAACCTTCTCCCAATCGGTGGAAGATCTGGAACCGGAAGCGTGGGGCGGCACCTCAGAGCAAGTGTGATGCTTTCCCGCCGGCAAACCCCAACTCCCGGCGAACGAACCAGAGGGAACAGGGCGAGCAAGCGGTCTGCCTGGCCAAGAAGTTCTGTCCCATAATGCTCCGTATAGGGCATTACCCGGTACTTGAGTCATCTCGAAACAGAACGGGCGTGATCTGGTTGATTGCCGGGATCTGAGCGAAGCTCGACATGTGGAGGTTTGGCTTACATGGTACACATTCTCGAGATAGCAGGCAGCGGCATCGCCCTTTGCCTGTCTTTGGCCTTTGTGACGGACCGGATTGCTTCCGACTTGTTTAAGCACCGGTCCGAGGCAGGCGTCGTTGGACGGGACCGTTAGGTACGTTGGAAAGCAGGGCCGGGACGTTCCGCTTCCCCGCCCGGAGGTTGAGTTCCCTTACCGGCCTGCGTACACGGCCCGGTACACTTCGCGGTTCCTCATGATGCTCTCGACGTAGTCGCGAGTCTCGCTGTAGGGGATCGACTCGACCCACTCCGGCACGTCCTTGTAGTCTCCGCTTGCGATCCATTGCCGGACGGGACCATCGCCGGCGTTATACGCAGCCAGAGCGTACTCCACCTGTCCACCATAATGATCGATGTTCTGCCGAAGGTATGCCGTACCGAGGCGCAGGTTCTCCGCAGGGTCGAACAACTCATTCGCGTTGAACCGGCGTTCGCCCTGCTGCCTGGCCATCTGCTTCCCCGTTGACGGCAGTAGCTGCATCAGGCCATACGCATTCGCCCGGCTCACCGCTCCTGGATTAAATTCCGACTCCTGCCGCACCAGCGATGCGACAAGATACGGATCAAGTCCTTGCGCCTGCGCATCGCCTGCCAACGCCTGCCAATAGGGCCGCGGGAAGACCAGCTGCCAATAGGCCGCCGGCACTTCGGCTACGGGCAGCGAGAAGAACGGCACCTTGCTGCGCTTCATCGCCTGCAGTGCCCGGGAGTTCTCGCCGAAGCTCTGGTAGATCTGCGCCTCCGCCAGAGCACCCCATTGGGCCGAAGTCGGACTGAGTTGAATTTCCGGCCGGATGTACTCGTTCAGGGCCGCGTTCGCCAGCAACTTGGCTTTGATAAGGTGCGGATCGTCCTCGGGCACCGCATCGATCAGGTGCGGATCCTCGACCGCCCGCACGGATGCCAGCACGGGAGAAGGCTCTGCACTCGGCCGTGAGCCCAGTGCGGCAATCCGCTGCCGAGCCAGCATGGCATAGTAGCTGTTCACGTAGGCGGCGTTGAGCGTCCGGTAGTAGTTCAGGGCTTGTCCGGGGTTCGCCTCCACGTCTTCGTAGAGCCGGCCACGCCAATACAGTGCCCCCGGGATCTCGGATCCGCCAGGGTAGGTCGTAATCTGCTCATCGAACATGCGCGCTGCATCCGGCATGTGCCGCAGCCGGTAGCTGAGCCACGCGGCGCGCCAGTGGGCGCTGGGCGCGTACATGCTGTGCGGGAAATGGCTGACCAGGGCGGAATAGTCCGCAATGGCGTGCGTCGGATCCCGCTTGATCAGGTACATGTTGCCGCCGGAATACAGCGCCTCCTCCAGCCAGCGGCTGTTGGGGTACTGCTGCAGCATCCCCTGAACCAGGGCATCATGTTCACCGCTGTTGCCCTCATTGCGGGCCAGTTCCGACTGCATGTACATCTTCAACGCTGCGGTGTCGTCCCCGGTCCCGGGCAGATGCGCGACATCCCCGCGAGTCAGGCGCTTCAAGCGCAGGTCGCAAACGGCGGCATAGATCTCCAACGCGTCCCGATCCGCCTGGGTCAGGGTGGAGTCGTTCTGCTGGAGAGCGCGGTACTCTGTGGCAGCCAGGCCGTACTGCTTGGCGTTAAAGAGAGCATCTGCGTGTTGCTTCCGTTCCGCGGGCGTGAGCGGAACGTTCATGGCAGCGAGCTGGGTCTTGGCGTTCGCTGCGTCACTGCTGAGCGCGTCACCCAGGTAGATTCCCCGGTAGAGCTCCGCCGCGGCACCTACGTTGCCGGCCACCTGATAGGCCCGGGCCAACGCCACCCGGAAATCGAGATGCGTGCCAAGCGGACCGGTCTGCAAAGGTTGCAGCACGCGCAACGCGTTGGCCGAATCGTTCTGCGCCAAATAGGCGCTCGCCAGGAGCACGGGCGCCTGCGGCACAAACAGGCTTCCGGGATGTCGCTCCTCGAAGCGTTCCAGCGAGGCGACCGCATCACCAGGGTGCCCCCCGGAGATGGCCGCCTGCGCTCCCAGGTAGTCCGCATAGTCTGAAAGCGACTGCCCGGCTGACGCTGCCGCGTGGAAGGCGGTCTCGGCGTCGCCGTACCGGTGATCCAGCCAGTAGGCGTGACCAACCGCAAGATCTGCGGCCGCGGCGGCCTCCCCTGGATGCGCGGCGGCGTAGGCGAGCACACCGTTGTACGCCGCGCCCGTGCGCGCGTTCAACAACTGCTGCGCCATCGGCCGCAGGGTCGCCGAGGCGATGAAGGCTCCGCTTAGGCGACGGCTTTCCGCGGTCGCGTGCTCCACCAGAGCGTGGTGTGGGGGCATGCGGCGCAAGGAGACCGCACGTACGCTGGCCGCGCGGCCGCGCCCGCGACCCACGGCCGCATGCGCAACGGCATGGTGGAGCGTGGCTGCGCCTCGCGCGCGCGCGACCATGTGCCGCTTGGCGGCGGCTTCGGCCGGACCAGAAATTGCGGTCGCTGCGACCAACGCCAGAACGCTCAACCGGCTTATCTTCATGGTGTCACCTTACCAAGACTCTACGTCGAACCTCGCGTCCTTTACGAATCTGGACCCCGCAAGAATCAGCCGAGATACACAGGCCTTATCGGCAGAATGCGCCAACTCTTTAGACCCTATCTCTCCCCCAATGTCGCTTCCAGTACACTGAAGAGGTATGGCGGCACAGACCTCACCCATAGCTGACCCAGCGGAGCAGAGAACGGGTGTCCCTTCCGCCCCGCCGGCCGACTTCGCCGACCACCCCGATGTGGCCCTTGTAGCCCGTGCCAAGGCCGGCGACACCGCGGCGTTTGAACAACTGGTGCGGCAGTACGACCGCCAGATCTATCGCACGGCTCTGCACATTACCCAGAATCGCGAGGACGCCGAGGATATCACCCAGGACGTCTTCTTTAAAGCCTTCCAAAAATTGGAGCAGTTTCAGGGCAACTCTAAATTTTCCACCTGGCTGGTGCGCATCGCGGTAAACGAGAGCCTGATGCGGCTCCGGCGGCGCAAGACGTCGAAGACCGTTTCGATGGATCAGGATGTGGAGACCGAGGAGGGGGCCATCCCCCGGGATTTCGCCGAGTGGCGACCCAATCCGGAGCAAATCTTCTCTCAATCCGAGCTGGGCGACATTCTTCGCAAGACGATCGCAGGGCTTCCGCCAGGTTTCCGCACCGTTTTCACCTTGAGGGACATCGAAAACCTGTCGACGGAAGAGACCGCCGAAGCGCTGGGATTGAGTGTTCCGGCGGTGAAGTCACGGCTCTTGCGTGCGCGCTTACAATTGCGCGAACGTCTAAGCCGGTACTTCCGGACCAAGAAAGAGGGCTCGTAGTGAACTGCACGGAGTTTCTTGCCAAACTGACCGATTACTTCGACGGCCAGATCGATCCGGAGCTCCTTGCCGAGGTGAAAGAACATCTCAGCGCGTGCCATCACTGTGAAGTCATCGTCAGCACCACGCAGCAGACGATCTCGATTTACCGTCACCAGCAACCCTACGAGTTTCCGGACGAGCTGGCGCAGCGGTTGCGCGCCGCTGTGATGAAGCGCTGTACCGAGTGTGGCTTCCCCAGCACGTCCAAGCGTGGGCGGGCGGCGGAAGTGACGCAGCACCTACCGGAACAGCGGTGAATCTCCGACGACGGCGGTCCAAGTGCGGCGTAGTCCCCTGCATGCATCCTGAGATCGTGCCGGTAAGACCTTCTAGAGACGAGAAAGGGCCGCCCCGCGCGGCCTTTTTCGGTTTGGACAGACGGAAGACTTACTTTACAACCTGCTGAAACAGCGGCGAGCTTAACAGACTCGCGAATTGGTTGTCCGAAGACGAGTACACGACCGAGAGCGTGCCCGAATTTGAGTCAATTGTGGTCTCGTCGAGCGCGGATTTCTCAATCGGCGAGCCGCCTGTTTTCTTCAGGATCATCACACCCTTCATGATCGTGGCCGCCGTCGCTGCCGTGACCGAGTCCGACATGACCACGGCCATGTCGAACTTCACTCCGTTGCCGAAGTCCATGGTGTACCGTGCCGACTTCATCCGGTTCTTCACGGTGTCATAGTCGGCCAGTTGCGAGGCCTCCCCCAGTACCGCGCGCATCATGGTCTGGGTTCCCTTCTGGTCCAGCAGGCTCCAGACCGGACGGGTGTCGACGGCGTTCATCTCGTTCATCATTTCGCCGTTCTGCAGGAAGTTTGGAGCGAGGCCATCCCGTGCGTCGAGCGCGGCGCGCACGGCTTCGTGGTCGCCGAAGGCCATGGTGGTCTGGTTCAAAAACACCACGCTCATGCCCGCCGCGCCCATGGGATAGATCGTGTTGTTGCGCAGGGCGGATGTCTTGATCTTGTTCTTGGCAAAATAGTTAAGGATTGCCTGGGTCTGGAACTGCCCCTGGGCGACACCCAGAATGCGCGTTCCCTTGTCTGCCCTGAAGGCCACGAAGGCCAGCGTGTCGGCGTCCTGGTCGACCTTCAGCCCCGAGGTCTTCAGCGCCGTCTCCAGCCGCTTGAGTTCGGGCGGCAGCACCCGGTCCTTCAACTGCATGGCCGCCGGGGAGTTCTGCATGCTCCGGTAGTCGACGACGATGATCTGCTGAACATCTCGAGGAATGGACGCCCGCGCGTCTCCGCTCAACTGCGCCGCGCGCGCCTGCGTACCAAAGGCCGTCACAAAACCCAGAACCGCCGCCCCGCGAAACCAAACCTTAGCTGTCTTCACCCGTTTTGCTCCCAATCTCACAACGGCTGCGCACGTGGCGCACCCTTATTCTTTCCGTTCTCGCGTAAGCCCGCAACTACACAAGAGGGTTACGTTACCTACGGCCACGCCAGGGGGTCTTGCAGCCGGCGCTCCAGCACCTTCTGCTCCGGCACAAACCCAATGGTTTGACGAACCCAGGCCGCATTCGGCTCATACGCCTCCTCGGGGATCAGCCCGATCAGCTCCCCTTCGGCGATCTCCCCTCCATGTCGGCGAGCAATCTCCTCCACCGCCGCGTGCACCCTGGAGACCGGCGTCTTGGCGAAGTCGGTGATGTTCATGCTCACCTGGGCTCGCCCGTTGGCCACGACGCCCATGGCTTTCAGGCCAAAGAGCCCGCCGTTCGCTGCCCGGATCTCCTTGGCGATTGCGCGGGCCAGCCCCACATCGGCGCCGCGCTCGCGATTTGCCAGGTAGATGTTGTAGGCGATCAGAAACTTGCGCGCACCGATGGCGCTCGCGCCGGCGCGCGCGTGCAGCTCGGGGCCGCCGACATCCGGACGCCGCCGTACATCCTTGACCGCATCCCGCGCCAGACCCTCAAACTGTCCTCGTCGCACATCCTCCAGGTTCACGCGGTCCGGACGCGACGCGGCAGCCTCGTAGAAGTACACGGGGACGCCGAAACGCTGCCAGATCGCCATGCCGGCCTGACGGGCCAGCACCGCGCACTGGCCGAGCGACAGGCCGCGGACCGGCACGAACGGGATCACGTCGGCGGCTCCGATGCGCGGGTGTTCTCCGCGCTGCTGGGTGAGATCAATCAGCCTGGCCGCTTCGCCCGCGCCGCGGACGGCCGCTTCCACAACAGCATCCGGCGCGCCCGCGATAGTGACCACGCTGCGATTGTGGTCCGGGTCGGCCGACCAGTCCAGCAGCGACACCCCCTCGACCCGCATCGCCCGGACAATGGACACCAGCTTCTCCCCGTCCACGCCCTCCGAAAAGTTTGGGACACACTCCACAATGGGCTGCTGCTCTGTCATCGACCCGCCTGCATCCGTTTTCTCATCCCAACCGCCGCGCCCGCTTTATCGAGAGGTGAAAAGGTCACTTCCACCACGTGTACCCGACCGAAAACTGCACGCTCGCGTTCACGCCCGGGTTCTTGTCCCCCAGACTCGCCGAAGAAATATGCACCGCGTTCGCGCTGAAGTCCAGCGAGCGCCGGGGCCTCAGGAGATAGTGGGTCCCAATACCGAACTGTGGGGTGAAGTTCCACACGCTGGTGTCGCCGCTGGGGCCGTTGCTGGCGATGTCTGCGGGGTTGGTGTTGCCGATGGCCGGGTACTTATGATTCGTCCAGACCACGCCACCGGCGCCCTGAAGCCAGGGCATCCAGCGCTGGCCGTGAGTCAGATTCCAGCGCAGAATGATGGGCGTGACGCTGACGCCGGTGTAGGTGCCGCCGACGGTGTAGGGGGCGCTGCAACCGTTACCAAGCCCAACCGGAATCGCACCTGTGCAGTTGAGTCGCTGGAATCTGGGCGTGTAGGACTGCCAGAAGGGGAAGACCTCGACGGCATACTCGAAGTTGCCTTGGAAGAGGCCGGAGCCGAGGTTCGACGTGAGGATTTTGCCGGCGTGGCCGCCAATAAGGAAGAATCTGAAGTCGCTGCGGTCCGAGGTGCCAACGCCGCCCTGGGCGAGTACGCCGTACTCCCAGGATCTCGTTGTCGCTGGAGCGGAGTTAGGAGTTTGAACGACCTTGTCCGCAGAAGGAAGAGCGTTCGCAGGGTCAGGGGTCGCGGGCATCACGATCTGTGTGCTTTCATCGACCGAAAACGGCACAGCGGCGGTCCTGAGCGAAGCAAAACCTGCAGCGCGGATCAGGACCTCGTACTGGCGTGATGGAGCCGAGAAGGAGAATTGACCTGACTCGTTGGTGGTTGTGTGTGCGACCGCAACGCCGTCCTGCGAGACGGTAACGTCAGCGTTAGGAACGGGTGATGCCTTGGAGTCCACGACAGACCCATGCAACGTTGTGCTCTGGTCTGGGCTTTGCGCAAAGGAGGCAGTCAAGCAGCAGATCACTACGGGCACGCACGCCAACCACCGAACGATTTGCCTCAAGCTCATTCACCCTCACAATTCGAAAGCCGCCAGGAGATCTGGCGGCCCTTGTCCATCTCACGTTGATTAGATTGCGGTTACGCCGTAACTGCCGCCTCGTCTGACTCAAAGTTCGAGTAGACATTCTGCGTGTCGTCGAGATCATCCAGCGTATCGAGCAGCCGTTGCATTGCGTTGGCCTGGGTGCCTTCGAGCTTCTGGTACGTGGTGGGCACCATGGTGACTTCGGCGTTCTCGGGCTTGATGCCGGCCTTGGTCAGGGCTTCGCGTACCGCGTTGAAGTCCTTGGGCGTCGTGATCACTTCCCAGTAGTCGCCATCGTCGCTCAGGTCGTCGGCGCCCGCATCGAGCACGATCTCGGTGAGCATGTCCTCGCTGGCGGCTTTCTTGTCCACGATAATCAGGCCCTTTTTGGAGAACATGTACCCCACCGAACCGGACTCGCCCAGGTTGCCGCCGTTCTTGGAGAAGGCATGACGGACTTCGCTGACGGCGCGGTTGCGGTTATCGGTCAGCACGTCGACAATGACGGCGACGCCGCCGGGGCCGTAGCCCTCGAAGGTGATGTCTTCGTACTGCGCGCCTTCGATCTCCCCCGTCCCGCGCTTGATGGCGCGCGCAATGTTGTCGTTGGGCATGTTCTCGGCCTTCGCGGCGGCAATCGCCGTGCGCAGGCGCGGATTACCGTCCGGGTCGCCGCCGCCGGCCTTGGACGCCACCATGATTTCCTTGATCAGGCGGGTGAAGATCTTTCCGCGCTTGGCGTCGAGTGCGCCCTTTTTGTGCTTGATTGTCGCCCATTTTGAGTGGCCGGACATGCGTTCTAAACCTCAGTGCTCTAGTGAATTCGATCCATCCGCCGCTGCGCCGGACGGGCCATCCAACCGGCCCCGCGCGCGGCGCTGTCGCTGCCGATTCTAGCACCTGAACCGGCAGGCTTGCCCTGTCCCCTGCCGCGCCAACCTGTCCCATAGCGGCCAGCCATCGATCCCGCGCCCTGCCTCCCCGCTACAGCCCTCCGGAGCCTCGATCCCTGCATCCGCACCGCGATTACCGGCCTGCGAGCTGGATCTTTGCAGCACCCGTGGTTCCCGGCGTCCGGTAGCTGAGGTCAGCGTGCGAGGAGCTTGGGTGCCGCACCTTGGAGGGCCGTCCTTCGGCGCGCATGCGCGCATCCGCCTCGGCCCACGTGGGCAATGTGGTCTCCGCTTGCTCCCAGTGCACTACAGAGGCTTCATCGCACCAGACCATCAGCCTGGGCATCGCTGCCTTGTGGGCCCCGGCCGTGAGATGGCGCCTCATGCTGTCCCCGTCGTCCCCACAGCGTCATCGTCCAGAAGGTCCGGCCGCGGTCCGGCAACAAACTGTCGCCCTGAAACCCGGTCGCCGCACGTACCTGGCGCACAGACCGCCAGGCAGAGAAGGCAAACCCCGGCAGAAAGCGCCAGGAACGAACCCGCAATCGCGTAATGCTCACGAACGGCATCCATGTCCTCCTTTTCCCAAGGCCTTATGCATCGGGCTGGCAGGCGGGGCGGCTCAAACCAGCTCCGGGGCGAGTAGATCGTCCATCGTCTCCCGCCGCCTGATCAAACGCGCGGTCCCCGCTTCCACCAGCACCTCGGCCGGCCGTGGGCGCGAGTTGTAATTGGAACTCAAGCTCATGCCATACGCTCCAGCATCGAGCACGGCCAGGAGATCCCCGACCTCGGCAGAGACGGCGCGATCGCGCGCGAAAAAGTCACCGCTCTCGCACACCGGGCCGACCAGGTCCGCGATTTGCGGACCTCCGCCACCTTGCCGGAGGGGCAGAACTTCGTGGTGCGCTCCGTAGAGTGCCGGCCGGATCAGGTCGTTCATGCCTGCGTCGGTGACGACAAAGCGCTTCGACCCGTTCGCCTTGGTGACCAGCACGCGGGTCAGCAAAACGCCTGCCTGCGCGATAAGGAACCGGCCCGGCTCCAGCAGCAGTTCGACCCCGAGTCCGTCCATGACGCCCCGCACCGCCTGTGCGTACTCCCCTACCCGGGCCCCGGGGTCGAACGAGGCTTGCCCGTACTCGATGCCGAACCCACCGCCGGCGTCCACATAGCGGATGTGGTGGCCGTCTGCCCGGAGAGCTTCGACCAGTGCGCGAACACGGCGGAGGGCGTCCCCGAACGGCTCGACGGCGCGGATCTGCGATCCGATGTGGACGCTCACGCCGGCGGGCTCCAGCCCGCTCAGCCTCGCTGCGCGCGCGTAGATCTCGCGAGCGCGCTCAATCGGCAACCCGAATTTATGCTCGCGCAACCCCGTGGAGATATAAGGATGGGTCTCAACCGCCACGTCCGGATTCACCCGCAGCGCAAACCGGGCGACTCGACCGGCGTTGCATGCGCGCCGGCTGAGCAGGTCGAGCTCCGCCTCACTCTCGACGTTGAACAAAAGAATGCCCGACGCCAGGGCGGCATCCATCTCCCACGCCTGCTTGCCCACGCCAGAGAACACGACCCGGCTCAGCGCCTCGGGCGCGGCCCGGCGCACCCGCTCCAGTTCGCCGCCAGAGACGATGTCGAAGCCGCAGCCCACTTCGCCCAGGAGCTTCAGAAGAGCCAGCGAGGAGTTTGCCTTTACGGCGTAACAGACCCTGTGCGTCACGGCGGCAAACTCCCGCGCAAACATCGCTGCTCGCGCGCGCAGGTCGTCTCCGGAGTACACGTAGAGAGGGGTGCCAAACCGGGCGGCCAGGCCCTCGAGGTCCACACCGGAGATGGCTAACGCACAATTCCGGTAGGCCAGCGGCCGCGGTGCAGGAAACACGGATTCGGAAGAACTCACACCCTCATGCTATCGGGTCCGCCGGCGCTCACCTGCGACGGCAAGGCAAACTGCCCGTTGGGCATCACCACCCACGCAATGCCATACGCGAGCAGCGGGACTCCCGCGCCAAATACCACTGAGAGCACAAGCACAAGCCGCACAATGGACACATCCCACCCGTAGCGCTGGGCAAACCCCTTGCACACGCCGGCGACCATCCGCCCTTCGCGGGGCCGGTAGAGCCCCTCCAGAGTGCCCGCCGAGAACGCGCCATTCCGCACCTGAGGCGGCGGGGGCGGCACCGCCGCGTAGGTTACTGCCCTGCCGCACGTGCTGCAGAACCTCGCTCCCGCAGCAACTGACTCTCCGCATCCCACACAGGCCATGGCTTCACTCCTCGTTCCACATCCGTTACGCAGCGGCTCGCCCCAAAGTTCCCTTCGTTGCGCTCGTTTCCTTCAATCCTGTCCCAATCCCACACCTCACTTTTGCGCAAACGGAGCCCTCAGGTATCGCCGGGCAGCGTCCGCCTGGGACTGATCGCCTCCTGGAGCGGCGGCAGCCTTGTACATCTTGACCGCCTCGTCCCGTCTGTGCAGCAGATCATACATCTCGCCCGCGTTCAGTTCAGCTCGTTTTTGCAGCCAGTCACTGCAGTTGGGCTGCTCGGCGGCCTGCGTGTACCCGGAGGCGGCATCAGGGATATCGTTGTACCCGCGCTCGGTGTCCGCCAGCCCGAACCACGCCATCTGAAGGCGCGGATCGATGAAGTAGCCGAGTCTTTGCGCATCCTCCAGCACCCGCTTGTACTCGGCTATCGCCTCCGCCCCGTGTCCCTCGTCCTTCAGCAGATTCGCAACCTCCAGCCGGAACAGGTAATTATGCGGGAACTGCCCGGCTAAACCGCGTTGCACGGCCAAAGCCTCGGGATAGCGCCCATCATGCCGTAAGAACAGGCTCAGCGCCGTTCGCGCCTGCACGACCGTGATCACTCCATGGGCGGCGTCTTCGCGCAGCATCTGCAACCCGCGCTCCTTGTTGCCGCCGACGCCCATGATGCCCACCATCAGGCGCACGACCCTGGGCAGGCTTGCGACGGCGAACTGCTGAATGCCCACGGCCATCAACGCGTCGGCGTACTGCGGATCGAGCTTCAGCACCGCCTCAGAGTCGTTCCGCGCCTGGTAGCCCTGCCGCGCCGCCGCCGCAAACGCATGGTCTACCAGCGTGATGAACGAGGCATGCAGCCCGCGGGCGTAGCCCCGCGCAAACAGCGCGTTCCTGTCGTTCGGATTGGCCTTTAGCCGCGCATCGCACATGGCAAGGACCTTGTCCGTCAGCTGCTCGATCGCGTCCCGCGTCGCCTTGGGTACGGCCACGTCGCGTTTGGTGGAAAGAAAACTGTCATGCGCATAGTAAGTGGTATCGAGCAGGTCCTGGTGGTAGAGCTCGCGGAAGATCGTGGGGAGCAGAACATAGTTCCACGCCATCGGCTCCCCCGGATGCGCGGCCGCTACACCGTTGAAAATCGTCAGCGCGCCATCGAAGTCAAGGTTGTGAACCCGATCCAATCCCTGCTGAACCGTCGGGTCCAGGTTCAGGGGGTCAGTGTGGGAATTCATCTGAGCCGCAGCGCGCGCCACAGCGCCTAAGACCATCACAGATCCCAGGATTACCGCCAGCCAGCACCGCGATCCTCGCCCCACCCGCACCTCACTCCCGAGCCGCCCTAGCGACTAGACTATCTCTTGGACGCTGCCGCAAGAGTGGCAGGCGCACTCTCCTATGGACCTGCAAATCTTCGTTCCCTGCGCTCTGCTGTTGCTGGCCTGCGGCGCCTACATCTTTTGGCCCCAGAACCGCCTCCTGACGCCCCTGCGCGAGAAGAACCGGCTGGACTACCTTCGGGAGCGCAAGGACGTCATCTATGACAACCTACGCGATCTGAACTTTGAGTTCCGCGCCGGCAAATTCCCCGAAGAGGATTACAACCGGCAACGCGACGCCCTCGAGCACGAAGCCGCCGAAGTGGTTGCCGAAATGGACGTGCTCGGGGCCGCGAACTAAGCCGCGGCAAGGACGTAGGCGCCCCGTCGTTCCCCGCCCTGACGTATCCTGAAACGGTGCCTCACCTCAACAAGCTCCGCCTCCTGACAACCGCTCTGGCCCTGTTCTTCCCAGCCCTCATGGCCCACGCCGCCGCCCCGATCACGGGCACCGTGACCAACAAAACCACGGGAAAGGCCTCCGCCGGGGACGAAGTGGTGCTGATCCAACTGCAGCAGGCGATGCAGGAGTCCACCCGCACCACCACCGACGCTCGCGGGCACTTCACCCTGCAGGTCCCCGACGACGGCATGCACCTGGTCCGCGTCACACACCAGAAGGCGACCTATTTTCAGCCAGTCCAGCCGGGAACCAGCGGACCCATTGCCGTTACCGTGTACGACGCTGCTCCGCAGATCGAGGGCGTCCAGACCGGCGTGGAGGAACTCCACATCGAGGCGTCCCCGAACGAACTCCACGTCGTGGAAGTTCTGCAGGTGTTGAACAACTCGGCCCCGCCGCGGACGCAATTCGGTCCGGAGGGCTTTGATTTCTACCTCCCCAAGGGCGCGCTGATCGGGCGTACGGGAGCCATCACGCAGGGCGGCATGCCCGTCCAGACACCCGCCGTGCCCCGGTCCGACCCGGGCCATTTCAGCTTCCTGTTCCCAATCCGGCCCGGGGAGACGCAGTTCGGCATCGGCTACACCCTGCCCTATACCGGAAAGTTCACCTTTGCTCCGCACCTGACCGCGCCTGTGAAGACGTTCGCCGTTCTGGTCCCCGATGGCATCACGCTCACGCCTACAGGCCACATAGCTCTCACTCTCCAGACCGGCAAGCCGGGGGTGAAGACCTATCTTGCCCAGGACGTTTCCCCCGAGAATCCGCCCGAGTTCTCCGTCGCCGGTACCGGCAACCTGCCCGACAGCAACGCCGGAAGCGAGACCGGAGCCAACGGCAGCGCCCCGAACGCCGCAACCGCCAACCCCGGCAGCAATCCGGACGCGCAGGCGCCCGCTGTCTCCAACTCTGACCTGGCAGGTGGCCGCGGCCTGAACAACCCCTTGAACGAGTCCGGCGACCGGGATCCGTGGGCCAAGTACAAGTGGTGGATCCTCGCCGGCCTCGCCCTTCTGCTCGCAGCCGCTGCGGGCCTGCTGCTGCGGAAGCCGTCGCCCGGGCAAGCGACAACCGCCCATCCGCCCCATCCTGCCTGGCCGCCGGCTCCCACGCCGCGCGCTGTCGCAGCACAACCCGCGGACAGCAGCCCTTTGCTGCAGGCGCTCAAAGAAGAACTTTTCGCGCTGGAAACAGAGCGTTTGCAACATCGCATCTCAGGACCCGACTACGAGCAGGCCCGCGCAGCCTTCGACCTGATTCTTCGCCGCACCCTGGCTCGCCACCAGCCAGAACCTGCCACACCCACCCGCCAGAGCGCCCCTGCAGAGAACGCGTCCGAGCCTATCCTTACTGGCCATCCGCGCGCATGAAGCTCACGTTCAGAGCCATTCGTCTGATTTCGCTCGCCTTGTGGGTCGGCGGTATCGTCTTCTTCCTTGCCGTGGCCAACGTCGCCTTCAAGACGATGCCTGACGCGCAACACGCCGGGCTGATCGTCCGCGGTTCGCTCCTGGCCCTGCACCGCATCGGGCTCTTCGCTGGAGCCATCTATCTGTTCTTCACTCTGGCCCTGCTCGCAAACCACGACTCTCACCCAACCCGCGCCGCGGAGATCGCTCTGGTCGTCTCGATGTTGGCCCTGACGCTCTATTTGCAGCAGTCCGTGATCCCGCACATGGAGACCGACCGCCTGACCCTTGGCGGGGACGTGCAAGCCGCTTCGCCGGTTAATCCAGCGCGGCGGCACTTCGATCGTCTTCACACGCTCTCAACCCGCCTGGAGGGAGTCGTGCTCCTGGAAGGCTTGATCCTCCTCTGCCTGGCGCCCATTCACGGCCACGAATTTCACAGGCTCGGCTGATCGCCGCTCAGGGCACTTACCGGTAGGCGACGGGTGGCACTACTCCACAGGCAGCTTCGCGCGGTAACCGTCCCGGGCGATGATCGAGTACTTCAGCGCCTTGCCCTTTTCGTCGGCCATCTTCAGGGGCTTGCCCTCGTTGTCCACCAGATACACCTTCACCTTGCGGTAGGTACCATCGTTCTTTGTGTTGGTCGGACGATAGGTCAGCACGTACTTGTTGCGGATGGAATCGTTGATCCGCGAGAAGATGTCGGGCAGCTCGCCCTGAAAGACTGGCTTGAAGTACATGCCGCCCGTCATCTGCGCAAAGGTCCGCATCTCGTTGTCCGCCTGCAGGTAGGTCAGCTCGCGCGGGCCGCCGCCCGTCCGCATCTCCGCCAGCATGCCGCCGGTGGAGACGGAAAAAATGGTGGTGTTCTGGCTTGCCTTCACCTTGGCAAGGATCTGGTCAAGCGTGAGCCGCGACATGGTATCCACACCGCTCCCGATCAGGACGATATACTTCTGCCCCTCGACCCGGCTTAGCCGGTCCAGTGTCTCGTAAAGCGCGTCGAACTCGTTTGTCTCGTGCCACGAGGGGATCATGAGGCTGCTCAGGGCCTGGGCAACGACCTCGCGGTTGTTCGTGAAGTCGCAGAGGATGTGCGGCCGGATGTCGTATGTTTCTACCGCGACATAATCTTCGGGTTGCAGCGTCCGGAAGAAGGCTCCCGACGCGTTCTGCATGTCATTGATCAGCCAATACGAGTTCGCCGCGAATTCCAGCAGCATCACGGCTGTAATCGGTGTCTTTGCGGTGCGCACCGTCTGCACCTGTTGCTCGACCCCGTCTTCGACGACAAGGAAGTTGTCCGGCTTCAGTCCCGGAACAAACTGGTGGGTCTTGTCCAGCAGCACGCTCACATCGAGGTTCACAATCGGCACGTCCACGCGGAGCGAGTAGATGTCGCCGTTGGGGTTCTTCGGCTTCTCCTCGGCCGGTGCGGGCGGGGGTGGCGGAGCGTCGGCGTCGTCCTTCTTTTTGGGCAGCACGATGCTGTCGTTCGAGGTCGCCGGTCCGCTGTCATCGGTGGTTGCTGGCGGCTTGGGGGGCTGCTTTGGTGCCGGCGTGCCCTGTGCCCACACACTCCCGCTCAGCGCAAGTCCCACCACCCACCCCGACACCCACTGGCCCCTGATCCTCATCCTCACTCCACTTCCGTCAGACACGCCCCCGCGCCGGCCCGGCCCTGTCGACCAATGCCACCTTTATAGACGACCGGACGGCCCCTTTGGCTTACGAACCCGCTCGTGAGAGCGTGGGCGCGCTGTCCTGGGCCTCTGCGTGCCCTCCGGAGAGGTCCCGCGGCATCGGCAATGCGATAATCCACACATGCAAGGCTGGCTTCGCTACACGCTTCTCGCCACGGTCACCGTGGCCGGCTCTGCCCACTGGGTCGCCGGAACCGACACCACTCCGGCGTACTACACCGTCGCCCCCCACCACCCGGAGCACCCGCTGCTTGCGGGGAACCAACTCAGCGGCCCGAACTTCCAACACCCGTATCAGGTGATCGCCTACCAGATGGCCGCCCGGGTCGAGAGCGCCCTGTACGCGCAGCCCTGCTATTGCCGCTGTGATCGCGCCCTGCGGCACAAATCGCTCCATTCCTGCTTCGAAGGCACGCACGGCGCCGAGTGCGCCACCTGCATGCGCCAGGCGGTCTACACCTACCAGCAGACCAGGCTGGGCAAGACGCCCGCACAGATCCGGCAAGGCATCATGACCGGCGAAGCCGAAAACGTCGACGTCGTAGGCGCGACGCTTTAGCCCGCAGTAGGGCTACAAGTCGAGCAAGCGTTCGTACACGTTTGCGGTGGCCGAGGCAATCTCAAGCCAGGACTGATCCCCAAATCGCTGAGCGGCCACATTGGCTGCGAGCCGGGCTCCCAGACCAGGTTCCTCCTCGATCCGCAGCAGCGCGTTTCCCAACGCATCCGGATCGTTGGGATCGACGAGTATCGCTGTCTCGCCGTCCACAAGTGCTTCCCGGAACACCGGCAAATCACTCGCAATGATGGTTTTCCCGAGCGCAAGGCCTGTGGCCAGCGCTCCGCTGGTCGTAATTGCCCGGTAGGGATACACCACCACTGCGGCTGCGCGGTACGCGGCCACCAGCTCCTCGGCGCAACAAAAACGAAGGTCGAACCGCACCCGCGCAAGGCCGAGTTCTTTGACTTGACTCTGCAGAGACCCGGTCAGCACCGGATCTCCCGTGCCCAGCACAACCAGCGTCATTCCTTCGGACCGCGCCTCCACCCGCCGCCAGGCCGCAAGCAGCAGGTCGACGCCTTTGTACGGAAAGATAATGCCCTGCCAGAGCACCATGCGCTGACCCTGGTCCACGCCAAGCGCCTTCCGCGACGCTTCCGGGTCGCCCTCCGGCAGGTCGTAAAAGAAAGGACCATGAGGGATCACCGAGATCTTGGCCTGCGGTACGCCGAACTCTTCGATCAGTCGGCGCTGAATATGCCCGGAGTGGCAGATGAGCGCGTCCATCTCGGCATAGAGCCGCTGGTAAAGAACGCGATAGGTATCCCCGGTATCATGCGGCAGCACATCATGAACGGTGAGCACCAGCCGCGATCCCCGTCTGCGGCAGAACCGCACAAACCAAAGGTCCATGGGCAACCGCGAGCGCAGCAACGGAAGAAACTGGACGTGCACGATGTCCGGTGCGCGGAACAGAAAGCGCACACTCAGGGCTGCAAGATTTGCGGCGCCTTCCAGGAGCTTCAGCACACGACGCACCATGCGTGGCAGGCTGAGGCGTCCCACCACGTCGCATAGCCCAGGGTCGAGCTGCAGGCCACGGTCGCGGAAACACCTGCGATCCAGATAGTAGGTGATCGACCCAACCTGCACCGGGACTCCTGCCTGCAGCAGAGCCCGCGACAGATAGGCCGTGTAGTACGGCACTGTCGCCCAAAGGTCCATCATGAAGACCCGGGGACAGGGTGCTGATGCGTTGCTTCGTCGCGTCCTCACTCAGACACGGCTCTTCTCTGGCACCGCGTGCCGGGAAGCGCGTAGTGTGAGGGCCTGGTTGTAGACAGAAACGTAGTCTGCGGCCATCCTCTGTGCGGAGAAGCCATCCCGTACGTGACGCTTGCCTGCCACGCCAAAGTGTTCCCGCAGCTCCCGATCCGCAAGCAGCTCGATGCGTGCCGCCAGTTCCTCCGGATCCCCGGGTTGCACCAGGAAGCCGGTCTGTCCATCCAGAACGACTTCAGGCACCGCCCCCACCCTCGTCGCAACAACAGGCAGACCGCTGGCCGCGCCTTCCAGCAGGGCCATGGGGAGCCCTTCCTGCCGCGAGGAGGAAACGAGCAGGTCCAGCGACGCGTAGAACGCGGGCATATCCGTCTGCGGACCGGTGAGTTCAGCCCTGCGTTCCAGGCCAAGCTCGACAATCAGCCTCTCGAGTGCGGCTCGATCCGGCCCGTCCCCGGCAACCGCAAAGCTGACCTCGGGAAAGCTCTCCGCGGCGCGGGCCGCTGCCTGCAGAAAGAGGTCCACGCCCTTTTCCGGCGAAAGACGCGCGACCAGGCCGACGCGAAGACCTCCGCCTGCAGCCGCACGCCCCTCACGAAGCTGCATCGCATTCGCCAGCGGAGTCACGCTGATTCCATTGCGGATCAGGTGAACCTTTTTTCCGGGAACACCCGTTTTCAAGAGCCGGTCCCGCACTGCTTCGGAGACTGCGACAACCTGGTCAAAGGATCGCAGGACCCACCGGTCCGCGCGTCCATAGACCCGCACAGGGACGTCCGTGTCGAGCCAGTTGTGGCATGTAGAGACCAGTGCGGGCCGGTGCGCCCCTCGCAAGGCAAGGTAACTATAGATGTCCGCCTTATACCCGTGTGCGTGGACGACATCTGCCCGGACCCGGTCTACTTCTTGCCGAATGGCGTTAAGTACCCCCACATCGATCTGCCCCTGGCAAGAAAGCAATGCTGAAGGCACGTCCGCTCGTGAAGCGGCTCCGTAAAGTGCCGGGACGGGCTGCCCCGCGTGAGCGAAGACACCGATCGTGCTGGCGTGTCCATTCGCGTTCAGTTCACCTGAGAGATTGAGGATCACGGCCTCGGCGCCGTACATGCCGCCGCTGCTGATCAGGTGCAGCACCTTCATGGGACCGTGGCCCCCGTCTGCGCAGGCTCAGGCTCCTGACGATTGCTCAACGCCCAAAGCCTCGCGTACAGCCCGTCCCCGAGTACCGCCTTCGCCATACTCTTTACCTGATGGGCACGTTGCAGTTTGGCGAGAGTCCCAGTCTGGGGCCGTAGTACCCCCTCCAGCCACTCCAGTGTCGTGCCCGCGTGCAGGTTCAAGCGGCCCACCGTTTGCGGAGCCTCGTCCATCGCCTCGGCCCGCGGTTGCGACGTGTACACCTGCCGATAGCCGGCTTCGAAGCAGGCCTGCAGCACGCGCCGGTTTGCCCTTCCGCCCGGCAGAGACATCAGCGTAATCTCGTTGCCGAGACCATCCTGCAGCCGCTCCTTCGCGCCCCGGAGCTCCTTTTCCAATTCAACATCGGAGCACGCCGTGAGCAGCTTATGGGTCAGTCCGTGCGCTCCAATGCGGTGTCCGGCGGACTGCAACGTTCGCAGCTGCGAAAACTCCATGAAGCCGGCCCGGTTCCCTGTCCACCCCGCGGTGATGAAGAAGGTCCCTGTCAGCCCGTAACGCGCCAGCGCCGGCAGCGCAAAGGTCACATCCGAGAGATTGCCGTCGTCGAACGTAATCTCCGGCCGGAAAAGGTCCTCCGCCGCTGTGCGTCGCAAACGGGCAAACAGCGCGCAGTGCCCGTCGAACTCGTCGCATGGCGTGACGTACGAGTACCGGCTCTTTGCCGGTCGCAGTTCGTGATACAGGAAGTGCAGGCTCCTCATCGCTTCGTCCCCGATGATCATACGCAGCCCCGGGCCGGATCCACCATGTCACCTGCGGGTGAGCCTGACTGCTTGAGGTGTCCCGGAAACAGTCATTTGCTCCGTCTCACCGCGACAAGGAACCACGCGGCCGTCTGCCTTGCGGGGTGGAAGGGTCGCACGTACAAGCCTGTTTCTAGGCAAACAGCCCAACCTTTTGCCGCATGAACGACCTCACGGCGGGTATGCCCTGGCTCCGCAGTTCGCTCCGGAAGATGAACGCCACTGCCAGCAGAAACAGGGGAAGAAGAGCAAGCGTCTGCGCAAAGAACGCCGTGACGCTTGCCGTGTGTGCGTAACGGTCTATCGCATACGAAGCCGCTGCGAAGGGAACCACGCTCAAGAACATCGGGGCCCAGATCCCGGAGAACACGTGGAACGCGCTCAGGCCCGTCATTCTGCCGATAAAGCGCGGCCACAGCACGAGGTGAACAAACAGGTTGGGGAGAATGGTGCCGACCGCGACTCCGTAGATGCCCAGCGGGCGAACCAGCAGAATACTGAGCGTGAGGTTCGCCACCCCTTCGGCGATGGCCCACTTCGCCGTGATCTTATGCCGGTCTGTCCCAAACGCAATCGCAAACGCCGCGTTGTTCGCCTGGGAGAAGATCATCGTACTTGCAAGCAGAATCAGCACGGTGCCTGAACGCTGCCGGTACTGTGCACCCATCCAGAGGCCGATGAATGTTCGTCCGCGCAGGATCAGGGTGGTCAGAATGGGGAGCGACAGTGCCATCATCGCTCGTGTTCCACCGGTGTACAGTGTCCGCAGACGGCCTGCGTCCCCTGCCGCATCAAACGTGCTGGCGGCCGGCACAAAGCTCAGGGTCATGGCACCGGTGAGTTGATCCGTGTACCGAACCAGGGAGGCGCCGATAGCATAGAACGCTACGGCCGAAGTGGAGATAAAAGCGCCTACGACTAGATTGTCCGTCTGGTAAACCAACTGAACAGCAACCGTGTTCAGAAAGGCATACATGCTATACGACCAGAGTGAGCGCAAGACCGCTCGCTGCGGTTTCCTGATCCGTACCCGGAGTTCCGGATAGATCCGCCTTGCAATGAGGACAATCGCGATGTTGGCCGCCAGAGTGGCGGTCAGTTCGCAAAGCGCGATGGCGACGATGCCGTGACCGGAGCGCAGAACAAGCAGGACGCCGGTGACGCGAATGACGAGTTGGCCCAGCGAGACGGCCGTCTGCAGGTCGTAACGGTTCAGCCCGGAGATGACGCCGCCAAACACCCCCATGGACATGAAGATCGCCAGATTTGTGCCGACCACCGCGACTGCAATCTGCGAGGCTCTTGCCATCTCGCTGGGAACGTGGAACATGGCCGGAAACCGCAGGGCCAGGGCGACGGTAATCAGCAACACCGCTAAGCTGATTTGCAAGCGAACCCAAAGCGCGGCTGAGACCGCTGCAGACGCTTCGTCGTGATTGCCCACGGTGCGGGCACGGGACACAAAGCGCAGCACAGAGCTCCGCATGCCGAGATCAAGCAGTCCCAGGTAAGCGATGGAGGAGATCGTGAGAACCCAGACGCCGTAGGCGACATTGCCGAGGTGATGAACGATGTACGGTGAGAGAAAGAACCCGACGGCCATGTTGGCCACCGTACCTACCCAGTTCGAGAAGACGTTCCGCACAACATGTCGGAAACGTAGCTGCACCTTTAGGTCCGCCTCTCGTCAGCCCGCCCGGGCCGCATCCCCGCCCGAAGCTCGTCCAGTGCTGCCCTGCAACACGGCCCCCCGTAACGCTTCGCCAGTATATCCGAGGGCGCCGATGACCAAAGGTGCTACTCCGTGTAACGGTCGCGGCATTCGAGTCGCCCCCAATCTCGTGATATACAACGAACGCGTGGTGCAACGGGCATGACAATGGTACGCGGCCTGTTCTGGTTTTCCCTCGCGCTGATCACCTATGCCTACGCCGGGTATGTGGTCCTGCTGCGATGCCTGCCACGCAAGCACGCGTTGGTACGCGACCCGGCATACGCGGTTCCCGTGTCGGTGATCATCGCCGCCCATAATGAGGAAGCAAACCTGGAGCGCAAGCTCGCCAGTCTCTACGCTCTTGACTATCCGCCCTCACTGCTTCAGATCGTGATTGCGTCTGACGGTTCGCGCGACCGGACGAACGACATCCTCCGGGCCCATGCGCCGCGGATTACGCCCGTCCTGCTCCCCAGCCCAGGAGGCAAAGCAAGCGCCCTCAATCATGCGGTCGCCGCGGCGCACGGCGGGGTCCTCGTCTTTATGGACGTCCGGCAGACCGTCGACCAAGATGCGGTCCGCCAGCTTGTTTCCTGCTTTGCGGACCCGCAGGTAGGCGCGGTGAGCGGCGAGCTCCACCTCGAAACAGAGGACGGATTGCCGTCGCCGGAGGCCGTGGGCGTCTACTGGAAGATCGAAAAAGCGGTCCGCAAGCTCGAATCGGCAACCGGATCGGTCGTTGGTGTAACCGGGGCCCTCTTTGCCATGCGACGAGAGCTCTTTGTCCCCCTCCCGGCAGGAACGCTGTTGGATGACGTGCTCACGCCCATGCAGGTCGTGCGTGCCGGCAAGCGGGTTCTCTTTCTTGACGCCGCGGTCGCTCGCGACCGGCTCTTCTCCCAACCTGGCAAAGAGTTCCGGAGAAAGGTCCGAACGCTGACCGGAAACTACCAGCTTCTACGACTCGCTCCCTGGCTGCTCAGCCCGCGCAATCCGCTCTTGTTTCGCTTCCTTAGCCACAAACTGCTGCGGTTGGCGGTGCCGTTTCTGTTGGTATGCATGCTGCTAGCCTCCGCCGCAGCCCCCGGGCTGATCTATCGCGTCGCCTTAACGTTGCAACTTCTGTTGTATGGGCTTGCGCTGATGGGGGCTGTGTCGCCGCAGGCCAGGCGATGGCGCGCCATCTCGATCGCATATACCTTCGTGCTGTTGAACCTCGCCGCCGCCATCGCGTTCTACAATTTTCTAAAGGGACGCCTGCAGTGGGCGTAGGCCAGCGAACTCCGTCGCGCGGAAGGGGATGACATGGGAACAGGTCTGGGCCATTACATCCCGTTTGTTGCCTACCTTGGCTTCTGGGTCGCCATCCTGGTCTCTCTGTTCAAAAATCCCCTCTTCGGCCTGTACTACATGATCCCGTTCCTGCCCTACCGGACGATGCGGGATCACTTCCTGGAATGGCCTCTGGGCGGCAACGTCCTCACCATCCTTGTGCTCTCGGTGTTTGTGGGCGCATTGCTGCGCGGCAAGAAGGTCCCGAAATCCAAGCTGCCTCTGATCTGGCTGCTCTTCGGCCTTTACATGTACTTCTCCATGTGGATGGGCACGGTCATCACCTCGGCCCCCGCCCCGATCTGGCTCTCGGACCTGAACTTCGTTACGTGGAAAGACTACATGCTCATGCCCATCCTCTTCGTTTCGGCCGCCATGGTCGTCGAGGACCGAAAGGCAGTGCGCACGGTCATCATGATCTCCGCCTTCGCACTGCTCATGATTGATCGCAGTTCCCTGATGGACAGCCTTTCGCATAGCTGGACGAACTTCGATGAGAACAAACGAAGCGGCGGCCCTCTCGCCTACGGATCCAACCAGACCGCGGCTTTTCTGGCGCAGTTCGCCATGTTCTTCTGGGGCTTCGTTCGTTTCATGAAGCGGCGCAACGTCAAACTGGCGACGTACCTGACGGTGGCCGCCACCCTGTTTGCCTGTATGTACTGCTTCTCCCGGGCGGCCTACCTGGCCATCGTCGTGTGCGTGGTCCTCCTTGGGCTGATCAAGGACCGCAAACTCCTCGTCGTGGCAGCCGTCGTCCTGTTCAGCTGGCAGGTGATTCTGCCCACAGCAGTAACCCAGCGCGTCTCCATGACTCACACCGACGACGGACAACTCGAGGCTTCCGCTCAGGAACGCGTAAATCTCTGGACCAACGCGGAAGACACCATTCTCCACTATCCGGTCTTCGGAACCGGGTACGCCACCTTTCAATTCGGGGAACACGTCGCGAACCTGACAGACACCCACAATTGGTACGTCAAAGTGCTTGTTGAGACCGGCCTTGTGGGGTTTGCCTTCGCCATGGCGCTGCTCTACCAGGTATTTGCTACCGCCATTCGGCTGTTTCGCAAGGCAACGGACCCGTTGTACAAGGGTCTGGGTCTCGGCCTTATCGTGTGTCTTGCCAGTGCGGTCATCACAAATTGCTTCGGCGACCGGTGGACCTATCTGGAGATCAACGGCATGCTGTGGGTCATCGTCGGCACCGCCCTTCGGGCCGATCAACTCACTGCCGAGAGCCAGCCGCCAGCAGCGGACCTGCCCGCCCCACGGCAGCCGGCTCCCTATGCCTACGCCACATAGGTAGCCTCGTCTATGTCAACGATTCAACTCGTCGCACCGGGCCCCGAAGTCGGTCGGCAACCAGCGCACACATCGCTCCCGCACATACTCCTGGTCCTGGATGGCTTTCCGAAAGCCCTGGGGGGTGGGGAGCGGATTGTGCTTCGACTTGCGGCCCTGCTGCCCGCCTACGGCTTCCGGGCGTCGATCCTGACGTTTGCGCTGCACCCGGAGAGCGCGTTCCGTCCCGCCGACGCGCCTTGCCCCGTGTACCTCCTTCCGCTGACCAAGACCTATGACGGGCGCGCGCTCCAGGGAGCGCTCGCGCTGCGCAGTTTCCTCCGTGCGGAACAGGTTCAGATCGTCCAGACCTTCTTCGAAAGCTCTGATCTCTGGGCCGGACTTGTGACTCGGCTCCTGTCCCCCGCAAAGCTGATCTGGAGCCGCCGCGACATGGGAATCCTGCGCGGAAGCAAGCACCGTCTGGCCTACCGCGCACTGCGACGAATGCCCCACGCCGTCCTTGCCGTATCCGGCCGCGTGGCGGAACACGTGGTCACCGTCGACGGCGTCTCACCCGCACGCGTCCGCGTAGTCCATAACGGCCTGGACCTGGACACCTCGCTCCAGACCCGGCCACGCTCTGAAGCAGAGGCTCCTGTCATCACCACCATCGGCAACATCCGTCGTGTCAAAGGTCATGATGTGCTGATACGGGCCATCCCGGGCGTGCTCGCGGAATGTCCGTCAGCCCGGTTTACGATCGCCGGCGAGGTCCTGGAGCCGGACTTCTTTGCCGAACTGGAACGGACAATCGAGGATCTCGGGGTCACTCAGCACATTTCGTTCGTGGGGAAGATTACGGATCAGCAACAATATCTACAAACTGGGAATATCTTCATTCTTCCGTCACGAAGCGAGGGTTTCTCGAATGCACTGATCGAAGCCATGGCGGCGGGCCTGCCTTGCGTCGCCACGGACGTGGGGGGCAACGCGGAGGCAATCCAGACGGGGGTCAACGGGCTGATTGTCCCGCCCGAAAATCCTGCCCGCTTAGCACAGGCGATCCTTTGCTTGCTTCGTGATCCCTCCCTCGCGCGGGACATGAGCGTCGCAGCACGACAATCTGCAAGGGCAAGGTTCAGTACAGACGCGATGTTGACGAACGTCGCCAGGGTCTACCGCGACGTCCTGGACCCGTAACACCCCTCAACTCATGTTGTGGTTACCAAAGATTTAGAGAATTCTGTTTACTACAACTTTTGTTGGGTTATGATCAACCCGTTCGGTCCCCTAGACGTACAAAAAAGGTCAAAGCGAATCTTTGAACTGATGTACGTGACCGGTTTCTCGGGCCAGTGGATCGATGGACGTTTAGCAGCAGGCATACCGGGGCATGCGGGTACGGCAAGGCACTGGTTCCAGCTGAGGTAAATCAACCGCATCCGCGGCGGTTCTTGATGGAGGCATATATGAAGAGTTTCTCGAAGTTCCTTGCTCTCGGTGCGGTGCTTGCTGCATCGTCGTCTTTCGCTTTTGCTGATTCGATCGTTGGTGGTTTTTCGCTTAGCGGTTCCGATTCCTACACGCCCTCGACAGTCACCTTCGGTGGATCTGTGGTCGGCGCATCAGGACAGACCGGAAAACAGGGCTTGTCTGGAACGTTCGCTACCTACCTCACCGACGGTGACCAGATTACCTTCGCATCCGGCTCGCTGCCGTATAGCAATGGTATGCAGACGGTGACCCCGCCCTTTCAGTTGTTCACCGTGAACGGCGACATGGGCCAGACCTTCACCTTCTCTATCCAGTCGTACACTGCGAACTACTCCAGCATGTCGAACAACGGCATCTCACAAACCAATCTCTTCATCCAGGGTGCTGGACTGTTCGACGGTCCCGGTTTCACGGAGAGCGCCGGAGCGTTCACGTTCAACTCAAGCACTGCGGATGGCATCTCTCAGACGACTTTCCAAACTTCTGCTGGCTCTGCCGCGATCGCAACAACGCCTGAGCCGAACAGCCTCGTCCTTCTCGGTACTGGCTTGATCGGCGCGGCGGGAATGCTGTTCATGCGTCGGCGCCAGACGGCAGGTCTCCTGTAAACTCCACCTACACCCAGACCTCAATCATGCGCTGCCTTCGGGCAGCGCATTTGGTTTGCCACGTGCGCTCAAGTTCCAGAATCAGGTAATCGCCATGCGATCGGTCCGTGTTCCTCCTCGTCTCATCCTGCTGAGGAAGCATCTCAGATCTGTTCAGCCCTCCACCGTTCCACGCGATCTGCCTTCCACAGCACCCGCTCCTGAATCAGCAAAGAAAGCCCGCATCACTGCGGGCCCTTTCTGGCGGCTATGTACGGGCGAACCAGTGTCATCCCAAATGGCCAAGCGCATCGTTGGCTTCTTTGGCGGTCTGGGTGTTCGGCGCGAGATCGGACGCCTTCTTCAGCTCCAGGGTCGCTCCGGGTTTGTCTCCCAGTTTGCTCAGAACCATCCCTAGGTGATAGTGGATCGATGCATTCTGCGGATCCTGCTTCTCCGCATCCTGGAGTAGATCCCGCGCTAGCGAATAGGTTCCCTTGTGGTAGTACACCCAGGCGAGGGTGTCTGCTGTGCTCGGCGAGTGCGGAAACGCTGAGCGGGCGGTCTGCGCGTAGCCCAGCGCAACGTCCAGGTTGCCCCCATTCTGCACCATCAGATAGGCAAGATTGTTCGAGGCAATTGCCTGGGACGGATCTAATTGGATCGCCTTCTTATAGAAGTCCATCGCTTTGTTCGTATCGCCCTTGGTCTCCTCGATGGTCCCGATCAGGGTGTTGCCACGGGCATCTGTGGGATGCGCCGCCAGCCAACCTTGCCAGGCCGCAATGGCGGCATCGCTCTGACCCAAGGCAAGCTCGGCCTGGGAATACAATTCCACGGCCGGCTCGAACTCCTTATTCAGCTGCATCGCCTTCTGCGCACTGGCCTGCGCTCCATTGAAATCTTTCATCTGCATCTGGAGCTGGGAAAGATCCGTGTACAGCGCCGGGTTGTTCGGTGCTTTCGCGATTGCCCCCTGGATGCGTGCCATGGCCTTGTCCGGCTGTTTATCTTGTAGATCCGTGCCGATCAGCAGGTTCAACGCCGGCATCAGATTCGGATTACGGCTAAGGGCCTGCTCAAGAATGGAACGGCCCTCCGCCTCGTGTTTCTGGTGCAGCTCGATTTCGCCGATGTCCAACATAGCGATCGTGTTATTAGGATCTTTTTTAAGCGCCTCGCGGAAGTCCGCCTCAGCCTCGGCGTACTGCTGTTGCGACCCTTCTACGGAGCCGCGCCAGATATACCCATCCGGCGCGTTCGGATGAGTCGTGATGGTCTTGTCCGCGAGTTCGCGAAGAGCATTCGTATCTTTGCGCGAGCTGGCGATCCCCGCCAGACCGCGAGCAGCTTCCATACTCTGAGGGTCCAAGCGGGACGCCTGCCGGAAACTCGCCTCGGCGACACTGGAGTTCCCCGTCGCCTGGGCCGTTTGGGCGAGCAATAGTTGCAGCCGGACATCGTCGGGCGCATTCGCCGATGCCTTTTGCAGCAGGGTGAAGGCATCGTGCGTTTTGCCGCCGTGCAGCAGCAGCTCCGCATCCATGCGCGCAACCTGGGGGTTGCTTGCGTTGGTCTTGTCCAGCCCCTTCAGGACGTCCGCGGCCTGATCCCACTTGTTCCGGCCGATAAGGATGCGCGTGTAGCTGACCTGAACCGGCAAGCTCTTGGGGTGTCTGTTCCGCAAATCGGAGAACACGGCTTCGGCCCGGTCGGGCTGCCCTGTCCGGACGTAGTAGGTCAGCAGGGTTTCCGCCGCTTGATCCTTCTCCGGCATGGCATCCACGGCATCAATCAGCGCCTGCTCGGCTTTGGCCTTGTCGCCAGACCGCAGGTACAGTTCGGCCAACGCCACGCGCGGCTGCAACTCCTTCGGCGCGGCCTGCACTGCCGCCTGAACCTGCTCCTGCGAGCCCTGGAAGTCTCCCTTTGTGGCGAGGATCCCCGCCAGTGCAAGTCGCGCATTCGGATTTTTCCCGTCCAGATTGACCGCTTTTTCCAGTTCCGTTTGCCCTTCGCCCCGAGTGTCAGGCGCAAGGGACTCGATCAGGCCCAGCGAGGTGTGAAACTTCGAGTCGTTCGGGCTCAGCGCGATCGCCTGCTGAATCTCCTTGAGCGCCTCCGCCCGGTCCCCTTTCTTCAGTGCGATCCGGGACAGCAGTGCGTGGCCATCGGCGTTGTTGGGCTGTGCCGCCAAGATGGCGTTGGCCTGCTCCTTCGCGCGGTCCGGCACGCCCCCGGCCAGCAGCATGTTGCCAAGATCGAGCCTTGCCTTCAGATTCGATGGGTTAAGCGTTACGGTTCGCTGCAGCTCCTGATACGCAGCAACAATGGACCCGAGTTGGATATACGTCTTAGCCAGCTCATAGTGAGCAGGCGCGAAGTTCTTGTCCACCTTCAGCGCGTTCGAGAACTGGATAACTGCCTCGCGCAGCTTGCCCTCTTCCTCATAACGCTTGCCGCTTTCGAGATATTTCTGTTTCTGCTTGTTTGGGTCGTGCTTGCAACCACCAAGCCCCAGGCTGGCCGCAGTGACTCCCGCGACAGTCGCCACTTGTGCTGCCTTATGCCAGAACTTCCTATCCATGCGTCCTCTTCCAGCAAAGATGCTGCGCTTTGCGCTTCCTGCTTCGGGTCTACTCTTAATTGGGTACATATTCCGGCAGCAACGGGGTCACATTCTTTGCGAAATCCACCACCCGTTGGTGCGCCAGCTCCGGGTTCTCGTTACTCCCCACGGAGGTAATCACGCGGACGAGGGCGGCATCCGTCCGGCTATACCGGATAGCGTCGGTCAACATCAACAATTTCGCTTTGTAGTCGCTTGCAATGCTCCGCCCATGCGACTGGTACCAGTACAACACTTCCTGTTTCTCTCTCCCGTTGGAGATCACGTACTCGCCCACACGATAGGTCTTGCCCGTTCGATCCGTAAAGGCCGTCACGCCCGACTTCAGGAACGTCCACCCCGAACCCGGCAAACAGTTCTGGGGAGAGTGGATGGACTGCCCTGAGCGTTGCGTCGGGAAGTACGCAATGAAAAGCTGAACGGGCGTGGAGTTTGCGGCGGAGGCAGGCGGCAAGTAGACACGATTCAGAAAGTCGCCCTTCCCGAGGACATCGAGAACTTCCTGGCTGATCGGGACATCCTGGCTGCTCCAACGGTCGAAGCTCGCCGGCCACTGCGCAAGCGGCGCACTGGCGGGAACCTGATCCACGTCTCCCCGTGCATGGATGACCACCATGGTCCCGAGTAAGCACAAAAGAATCACCCAAAACTGGGGGGATCTCACGCGACCACCTCTCTCCTGGACCGTCCGAACAAGCCGATGGCGCGGTGGGTCAGATACAGGAAGCCGAGCGAGACCAGAAACATCAGCCACCCTGAAAATTCATGGAAGAACCCCATCGCCTTCTCCGGGTCCCAATATTGCACACACAGGCCTGTACCGAAGATGCGGGCCACGTTGGCCGCAACAGCAATGGGAACGCTGGCAAGGGCCAGAAGAACTCGCCGGCCTGTACTCTTCTCGAGAAAGTAGCCATAGATCACGGCCAGCGTGAACAGGCTGAGCAACGACCGTATTCCGCTACAGGCCTCGGCGACTTCCAACTGCATCGCCGGCAGTTGAATCACGTTGCCCTCCCGGAGCACCGGTACGCCGGCCAGTGGCAGTAAGGCGCTTGCCACACGGGACGCAAACAGCTGCAAGGGAAAAGTAATCTGATTAAAGACTACGGCGGGCAATGGAATAGCTAGAAGGAGAACAAGGAGCACAAACTTGAACTGACCCAGCATGGCCCTGCCGTACAGCATCCAGAGGCAGCCCGCCGCGAGCAGGATGAAGGATGTCCTGGACAGGAACAGGTCTGCGCCGAAGCGGCCGGTCAGGAGCAACAGAAGTCCCAGGAGAACAAGAGGAGATCCCGCCCAGCTTGGGGCAACCGGGGTCTGCGCGATCTCTTCCCGCCTGATCCAGAGCAGATACGCGACAAAAAAAGGAATCAGAAACCCGTGCGAAAAGTCCGGCAGTTCGTACCAATCGTTCACCAGCTTGGCAGCGACACCTGCATAGAGGAGAGCGACCAGGAGGAGCAGAAGCGCGAGCGGGGCTAAGACCGTCCAGGGTGACTCGCCGAGGCTGGAACCAAGAGGAACCGGACGGGCGCGAGGCAGACGCGGCGTCGGCGGGGCCGGAGCCGTCACAGAACTGCTCAACGCCTTGGAAGAATCAGCCTGCACAGACAGCACTCCATCATACTAAGGTGGTGGCGGGATTCAGCTTACCCTGTTTTCGGTTTTTTGCCATGGGACCCTGGTATTGCCCTACGGACCATAGTTGTAGACCCTTTCGCCTGTTGACACACTCAGAGCACTTGTTTTCAGGCACCCGGCGAGCGAAACTGCTAGCAGCACACCTTTTGCGTCCCAGGGTTTTTGACGGTGGCCGGTCGTTCCGCCGCCCGCATACGAGGATCATCATGACTGCCGCTCGAAACACCTTTACCCTCTTCGCTCTCTTCGGCACTCTGGTCGTCGCGGGCCAGGGCCAGCAACTGGGCACGAAGCCCGTCGTCAGCGTGCCTCCGACGCAGGCGCCTGCCGCGGAGCCCCCTGCCCCACCCCTGGCGCCCAAGGGAGCGGTCGATCCGGATTATGTCATCGGACCGAGCGACACACTTGAAGTAAACGTGTTTAACGAACCGAAGTTCTCCGGAAGTCTTCCGGTGAGGCCTGACGGGATGATCTCTATCTCACTGCTCGGCGACATTCCGGCTTCCGGCCTCACCCCGATGCAGTTAGGGGCGGAGATCACGTCCCGCCTCAAAAAACTGATCACGGACCCGTCGGTCACGGTCTCCGTCCTCGCCATCAACAGCAAGCGGATCTACCTGGTGGGCGAGGTCGGCAAGGTAGGTCCCCTGCCGATGACTCCGGGAATGACGCCGCTGCAGGCCATTGCCTCGGCAGGCGGTCCAAGTCCGTATGCGAATACCAAGCACATCTACATCCTTCGGACCGTGAACGGCAAGCAACAAAAAATTCCCTTCGACTACAAGAAAGCAGTGAAGGTCGGCGATATGCAGGGAGTCACCCTGATCTCCGGCGACACGATCGTGATCCCATGATGAGATCTCTCAAAGATGTTTCGTTCACCGCACTTGCTTTCGCTTTGTTTGTGCCGGCGGGGAACGGGCAGGCGATCCCGGCCGATACTGGAACCCCGTCGCCCGGCATCGGGTTCTCGCTTCCGCGAGTCGGCGGGAGCGTAAGCTACGCCCTGAACGCTTCGGAGTTGATCTCTAACGGCTTCTATAACAACAGCGGCGTGGCCTTCACAACGGACTTCTCGGGGGACGCTGCCTACATCTCCAAAAGCCAGTTCCATCCGTTCAGTGCGGTGTACTCGGGCGGAGTCCTGGTTGGAAACTCGGGCCAACCGACAACCGTTTTCCAAAGCCTGTCGTTCTCTCAGGTGCTTAGCACAAAGAACTGGAACATCGTCCTCGGCGATTCCGTCAGCTATCTTCCGGAGAGCCCTGCGGTTGGATTGTCCGGGATCCCGGGCGTCGGGGATCTTGGCCTGGATCCCGTCAGTACGGCCATCGGCGCGACACCTGGATTGGGTGTGCTCACCACCTACGGTCCCCGGGTCAGCAACTCGACTTCCGGATCGGTAAGCCGCACCCTCACCGGACGCCTCTCCTTCATCGCAAATGGCAACTACTCCATTCAGCGGTTTATTGGCGACAACTCCGCCTTTGGGACCGATACCACCACGGAGGGGGGCTCGGCCGGCCTGAACTACAACCTTTCCGCCCGCGATGCCTTTGCGGCCAGTTACAACTACACCAACTTCTCCGTCTCGGGCACCCCTTACTCGTTCTCCGCACAAGGAGCCAGCCTCAGCTACTCCCGGCAGTGGACGCGACGGTTCAATACGATCGTCTACGCGGGGCCGCAGATCACCAGCGGCAATGGCTACGCGTACCTCAATGGAACGTCGGTGTCCGTGGCTGCGGGCGCCAGTGCGAATTATGTCAGCCGGACGACCGCGTACTCGCTTAGCTACGCCCGGGGCGTCAACAATGGCTCGGGTGTTCTTCCCGGCGCATTTTCCGACAACATTTCCCTTGCGGCACGGCGCCGGTTCAGTCAGGCATGGGCCGTCTCCGGGAACGTCGCCTACTCGCGCAGCACAGCGCTTCCCATCTTCGAACTGTACGGCTTCAAGAGCAACGCAGTTGCCTTCAGCGGCCAGGTGACAAGGGCGTTCGGCAGGTACTTCTCCGGATATGCCAGCTACACCGTGGAAGATCAATCGGTCACCGGCAGCGGTGTCGGCGCCGCCACCCCGAATGCGTTCAACGGGGTCTATCAGGTCGTCGGTCTCGGTATCACATTCTCTCCGCGCAACATCCTGCTCGGCAGGTAAACCAGGAGCTCCTTCTTCATGATCGGTCATCGCCCGCTTGTCCCGGAAGACTATCTCGCCATCCTGAAGCGGCGTTGGTGGATCCTGCTGCTTCCGTTACTCATTCTGCCCATTGTGAGCTATTCCTTCAGCTACACGATCCCGCCAGAATATCTCTCGCAAACTCTCGTTCTGGTGGAAGGCCAGAAAGTCCCCGAGGGCTATGTCAAACCGATTCTGGCCGAGGACCTGGATAGCCAGCTTGCGACCATGAAGGAGCAGATTCTTAGCCGCTCTCGCCTGCAGCCTATCCTGGAAAACTACAACCTCTTCGGCAACCTGCACGATATGGATGACCGCATTGAGATGATGCGCAAGGACATCGATATCAAACCGATCCACTCAGAAACGAGCCGCGGCGTGCCCGGGTTTTACATCTCGTTCAAGGCCGGCGACCCGCGTATCGCGCAGGCCGTCTGCACCGAGATCACTTCCATGTTCACCAACCAGAACCTCAAACTGCGCGAACAGTCCGCCGAAGGCACGACAGAATTTCTGAAGAGCCAACTGGACAGCGCAAAGCGGAGCCTGGACGAACAGGACGCGAGGCTCGCGCAGTTTCAGCAGAAAAATATGGGCAAACTGCCGGGCCAGGAGGATGCTAACTCCAACATGCTCAGCAGCCTGAACACGCAGCTGGAAGCCGCCAATCAGGATCTCGCGCGCAAGGAGCAGGACCGGAGCTATCTCCAGACTCTTCTCGCTCAGGCGACAAATAGTCCTCTGATCACCGGCGGAAACAGCACGCCAGTTCTACCGCCGTCGTCCAACCCCGCCCTGGACGCCGAGCAGGCCGACCTGCAGACGCTCCAAAACCAGGAAGCCGATCTGCTTCTGCATTACACCAGCGACTATCCCGATGTTGTTTCGGTACGTCGCAAGATCGCGGACCTCAAGAAGAAGATGGCGACTCAGGCGGCGGCCCCGGTGGGGATACGCACCCAGGGCTCGCAGACAATCGTAAGAGAGAACCCGGCCGTTCAACAGCTTCGGGCCCAGCTCCGGGCGGCCGATCTTGGGGTCGAGGAAAAGCGCAAGGAACAGGCACAACTCCAGGGAGCGATCCGAAGTTATCAGGACAAGCTCCAGTCCAGCCCTGCCATTGAGCAGGAATACAAGCTGCTTACGCGGGATCACGACACGGCCCAAGCCTTCTACAACGACCTGCTAAACAAGATGCACACGGCCACCATGTCCACAGATCTTGAAAAGGCGCAGGAAGGCGAGCACTTCCAGGTGATGGATGCGGCCAACCTGCCCGAGGCACCGTTCTCTCCCAAGCGCAGCGTGTTTCTGGTCAGCGGTGCCGGCTTAGGCCTGGCGCTCGGGGTGCTGATCAGTGGATTGCTCGAATACCGGGACACCACCTTGCGCTCCGAGCGGGATGTCTGGGCTTTCACGAACCTGCCCACCCTTGGGGTCATCCCGGTCTCCGACACGCCGGAGATCCGGTCGCATCGAGGATGGCAGCGGATCGCCCGCCTTTTCAGTTTCCGCAAAAAGAAGCAACTGGTAGGTGCCCACGGCTAGCCTATGTACAAGCAGTTTTTTCATCTTGAAAGCGAGCCTTTCACGATCAACCCGGACCCCCGGTTTCTGTGCATGATGCCGCACACGCGGGAGGCGCTCGCGTGCCTCCAGCACGGCATCGCCTCCCGCAAGGGCTTCATGGTCCTCACCGGTGAGGTAGGGACAGGCAAGACGACGCTGTTGCGCCACACGCTCAACGCGCTCCATCGCACGCGCATCCACAGCGCCTTTATCTTCAACCCTCGTCTGGACATCGTCGATTTCTTGGAGTTCGTCCTAAGCGACTTCGGCCTGACTCCCGTAAGCCGGAGCAAATCCAGCATGATCATTCAGCTGAACCGCTGGCTGATCGATCGTTATCGCGAGGGCGAAATCTGCGTCGTCGTCGTAGACGAGGCCCAGAACTGCTCGCTGGAACTCTTGGAAGAGATCCGCCTGCTGACCAACCTTGAGACCTCGTCTCAGAAGCTGGCCCAGATTGTTCTTTCCGGACAACCCGAGTTGGAAACAAAGCTGCGCCAGCCGAATGTGCGCCAACTGCGGCAGCGCATCGCGCTCTGGTGCCGCACCAAACCGCTGACGCTGGCACAGGCCGGCGAGTACATCGCCGGGCGGCTCAAGATCGCGGGAACCACCGCGGAGATCTTCCTCCCTGACGCAATCCAGCTCATTCACCGGGCCAGCCAGGGCATTCCGCGAGTGATCAATCTGATCTGCGAAAATGCGCTGATCTTCGCGTATGTAGACCAGTTTCGCCAGGTGCCGGCCAGTGTGGCCTATGCCGCGATCCAGGATTTGAGTCTCGGGGAGGACGCCTCCATGCTTTACGATCCGGCCGCGCCCGGAGGGCAACCTGTCTTCCCGGCCAATGACCTGCTGCTGCAGCCAACTCCAGTATCCGGCCCTGCGCCCATGGCGGCCGAGGACCCGAAAAGGCACTCATCATGAGCAAGATCTATGAAGCGCTCCTCCGCGCTGAACTGGAACGCACTTTAGACCGCGGCGACAAGGCACCGGAAGCAGCAGCGGCCCGGGCCGTTCACACGCTCCTCAACCCCGAGGTTCCGGAGATTGTCGTCACGGAGCAGGACCCGCTCGGGCCGACTTATGTGGAGCCCGCGCCGACCGCCAATGAGGTTCTCGGCGACATGCTGGCCCCGGTCGATTTCTCGACCGTGCCCAAACGGGCGTGGAACCCAGCCGTTCCCTACCTGCCCGCGCTCGAAGACCGCGGACCCAGCGTGGAGCAGTTTCGCAGCTTGCGCTCCCACATCCTCGAAGCCAGGGATGCAACGCCCATGAAGTCCCTGCTGGTCAGCAGCGGTTTGCCGGGGGAAGGCAAGAGCTTCGTGACGTTGAATTTGGCATTATCGTTCTCCCGCCACAAGGCGAATCGCGTCCTGCTGATTGACGGCGATATGCGCCGGAGCTCATTGCACAAGCTTCTCGGGGCCTCGCGGGAGCCCGGGCTCTCCGACTTCCTCTCCGGAGATCGCTCCCTGCTTGAAGTGATGCAGCGCTGCGATCCAGCCAATCACCCTAACCTACATCCCGGACTCGCGGCCCTCACCTTCATTCCGGGCGGGCGCGATGCTGAGAACGCCGGCGACCTCGCCGCTCACCCGCGCTTCCCTGAGCTGATGACCACGGCAGGCTCCTGGTTCGACTGGATCTTCATCGACTCCTCCCCGGTGAACCTCGTGGCGGACGCTCTCAGTCTGGCGCGCGCGTGCAATGGCGTACTGCTGGTCGTTCGCGAAGGCGTGACCAAATTCAAGACCGCTCAGCAGGCACAGGCTCAATTCAAGACGTCACCCGTGCTGGGAGTTGTACTCAACGCTGTACCGAAGCTGCCCGTTAAAGGGGATTACTACGGTGGCTACGATGCCTATAAAACGGAAGCGTAGCTGGAGTCCACCGTAAAGATGATCCGCTTTCTCAACGTGTACTACCCGACCCGAACTGTCGTTCTGCTTCTCAGCGAGGCGGTCCTGGTCGGCGGATGCTTTCTTCTGGCCACGCAAGCTCTGCTCGGGCCCCTGAACGCCTCGATCGCGCTCGATTATGACTATGGCTATGTGAAGATCGGCGGCATCACAGCGGCCAGCCTGATCTTCTCCTACTACTTCGATCTGTATGAGCCGCAAATCGTCTCGGCGCCGCTTGAGATCTACTTCCGCATCCTCCTCGTCCTTGCCTTTGACTGCTTTTTTCTTTCCGCACTCATCAAGTTCTATCCCCAACTCGCCATTGGACAATATGTCTACGCTCTGGCCTTCGTTCTGCTCACGCCCGCTCTCATCAGCTGGCGGCGCTTCTACGATTGGGTAGTCGGTCACACGCTGTTTCGAGAGCGAGTGTTCGTCCTGGGTTCAGGCCCAACGGCGGCCTCCGTGGTCGATTGTCTCCGCACCCGCCGTGAGTTGGGTATGGAAGTCGTCAGTTGGCGTGACGTGCAAGGCCTGGAGAAATCGGCGCGAAAGCGCGTATGGATCGAAGAGCTCGACCGCCTCTCCTCTGCCAGGCCCCCCGTGCATCGCATCATCGTGGCCGTCGAAGACGCCCGCGACGAACTGCCCGTTCAGGAGTTGCTCAATCTCCGGTTCGCCGGCTTCACGGTGGAGCGAGCCAACGAGCTGAACGAACGCCTCTCGGGCAAAATCCAGCTGGATGGCTTGCGGCCCAGCAACTTTCTCTACAGCGATGGCTTCCATATCAATCGGTGGCACCAGTTCACCCGGCAGCTCGTCTCGACGCTGGTCGCCGGCACCGGCCTGCTGCTCTTTCTTCCGTTCTTCCCGATCGTCGCGCTGCTCATCAAGTGCACCTCAGAGGGTCCCATCTTCTTCCGCCAAACCCGGGTCGGAATGGGTGGCCGCACCTTCTACGTCTACAAGTTCCGTTCCATGTTTACGAACGCTGAAGCGGGCGGCGCCAAGTGGGCCACGAAGAACGACCCAAGGGTCACGAAGTGGGGCATGTTCATGCGCAAGACGCGGATCGACGAAATCCCGCAGCTATGGAACGTGCTTCGGGGCGATATGGGCTTCGTTGGCCCACGACCGGAACGGCCTGAGTTCGTCCCCATGCTCTCCGAACACCTTCCCTTCTACTATCTTCGCCACCTGATTCGCCCCGGTCTGACCGGCTGGGCCCAGGTTCGTTATGGGTACGGAGCCACACTAGCGGAATCGCGCGAAAAACTTGAGTACGATCTCTACTACATCAAGCACGCCTCACTCGGCCTCGACATGCTCATCATGTTCGAGACGGTGAAGACGATTCTTCGACGTAGGGGCGCTCAGTAGAACGCAAGGCAAACCAGCGCAACCCTCTGCATCCCCTACATGCAGATCGAGCCACACCAGCAACAAGGGGGCGGAGCAGCAACAAGGGGGCGGAGCATCAGCGACGCCCCGTCCCCTTTTGCCTCAACGTCACATTCACTTTGCTCAGAGCTAGCCGGCGGCGGCAGTGGTCAGCTGTTTTGCGCCTTCCTGCAGGTACCACGCAACGGTCTTTTCCAGTCCTTCCTGGAAGTTCTCGGCAGGAGCATAGCCCAACTCAAGGCGCGCACGCGAGATATCCGCCAGAGAGTGCGGGATGTCGCCTTCCCGCACCGGGCCGTACTTCGGCGCGGGCCTGAAACCGAAGATTCCGGCAAGAGCCGCATACAGATCACTCAGCGTGTGGCTATGTCCGGTGCCGACGTTGTACACGCGCCCTGTCGCAAACTCACCCGGTGCGTGGCAGGCTAGAAGGTTCGCCTGGACGGCGTTGCCGACAAAGGTAAAATCCCGGCTAACCGTACCATCGCCGTTAATCGTGGGAACCTCGCCTGCCATCATCCTGTAAATGAAGTGGGCAATCACGCCGGAGTAGGGCGAATCTGCCGCCTGACGAGGGCCGAAGATGTTGAAGTAACGCAGGCAAACGCCTTCCATCCCATACACCCGGCAAAACGCCTGGATGTAATGCTCACAGGTAAGCTTTTGCACGGCGTACGGAGAAAGCGGGCGGGGGGTCATCTCCTCATGCTTCGCCTGGCCTTCCTGATCGCCGTACGCAGACGAGGACGCCGCGTAGACGACCCGCTTAACACCGGCATCGCGGGCGGCAAGGAGCAGGTTCAGCGTGCCGTTGACGTTTGATGCATGCGACGCAACCGGGTCCTTCACCGACCGCGGCACCGAGGCCAGCGCTGCCTGATGGAGAACAAAATCCACTCCGTCACAGGCGGCCCGCATCGCGGGCAGGTCCTGCAGGTCGGCGATCTCGAAAGACACCGAAGACAGGATGTCTTCGATGTTTTCCATGCGTCCGGTCGAGAGATTGTCGATGCCCTGTACGGTATGGCCCTGCTCGACGAGTGCATGCGCCAGCGTTGATCCAATAAAACCAGCCATGCCCGTGATGAGATAGCGCGCCATGTTTTCCTCCCCGATGCCCGGCAGCCGTCGTCGGCACCAGCATAGTCCATCCACTTAGCTCAACCTGTTTAGGCCTTCAGCACCATGCCACTTCTGTTCGCCGGCTCTGACTCCTGGCCGCTTGTTCTGCCCCTCTGGAGCTAAGTCTATGCCACGGGCAAGGGGGACTGAATCCTCGGCCAAGGTGCAATAATGACAGCGACATGCCCACTGCCGCCATGCAAGTCCCGTCTTCCGCCGTCACCGAGCGCTTGGAACGCCTAAAAAACCGCACAGCCCGCATCGGCGTTATTGGACTCGGGTACGTGGGCCTTCCCCTTTCGCTGCTGCTGTCCGACGCCGGCTTCCAGGTCACAGGGTTCGACATCGATCAACGCAAGATCGACGACCTTACCGGCGGCCGCTCCTACATCTTCCGCATTCCCGCGGAGGAGATCCAGCAGGCTCGTTCGCAGGGCTTTCAGGCAACGGCCGACTTTGCTGGGCTTTCGGAACAGGACGCCATCGTCTTCTGCGTCCCCACCCCTCTCACAGGTCATCGCGAACCGGACCTTAGTTACATCGAAAACACGGCACGCTCCGTCGCCCCCTGGCTAAGAGAGGGCCAACTTGTCGTTCTTGAAAGCACGACGTACCCCGGAACTACGGACGATGTCCTCATTCCTCTCCTTGAGCAGGGCAATAGGTGCGGGCTGAGAACCCACACCAACGCCGATGCAGAAGACGGCGCTTTCTTCTACGTCGCGTTCTCTCCCGAGCGCGAAGATCCAGGCAACACGGATGTCGCTCGCCGGGACATTCCCAAGGTCGTCGGTGGTCACGACACTGTCGCCGCAGAGCTCGCCGCGACCTTGTATGAGGGCATCTTCACTCGCGCCGTCCGCGTTTCAACCACCCGCGCCGCTGAAATGACGAAACTACTCGAGAACATCTACCGATGCGTCAACATTGCGCTGGTCAACGAACTGAAAGTGCTCGCGTTGCGCATGGGCATCGACATCTGGGAGGTGATCGACGCGGCCTCCACCAAGCCCTTCGGCTTTCACGCGTTCTATCCAGGGCCTGGGCTGGGCGGTCATTGCATCCCCATCGATCCGTTTTATCTCTCCTGGAAAGCCAAGGAATACGACTTCAACACCCGCTTCATCGAGCTCGCCGGCGAAGTCAACGAAGCCATGCCGGAGTTCGTGGTGCAGCAGGTCGCCCGCGCGCTGAACACGCAGAAGAAGCCCCTGAACGGCTCCCGGATCCTCATGCTGGGAATGTCTTACAAGAAGAATATCGATGATCTGCGCGAGTCGCCTTCCCTCACCATCATTGAACTGCTGCGCCAGCAAGGCGCTGAGGTGCTCTACAACGACCCGTACCACCCTACCGTCGGCCGGGGGCGGCACTATAACCTCAACATGTCCTCCACCCCGCTCGAGAACCTCCGGCAGTACGACTGCGTTCTGATCGTCACCGATCACTCAGATTACGACTACGAGAGCATCGTGCGTAATTCGACGCTGGTCGTAGACTCGCGGAACGCCACCAGGGGCATCTCCGCTCCGCATGTGGTTCGCTGCTAAAACGAAGTATCTCCACCACAAGGCAACGGGACAGCCAGGGAGCTGTCCCGTTTCTTTTTGAATAAAAGAAGCTCCATCCCATCCGCTCGTACGGCTGAGGTAGCTCGTTGGTTGATCTTGACGCACAAGGTAACGTAAGCGGCGGGTATAGTAACGTATTTTTGCCCTGAAAGGTTGTAGGCCTACGCCCTAAGTGGGAAGCGGAACCCTCCCAGTTACCCCTAAACTCAGTTCCATCACGACGCCAGGGAGCTGAGAAATGACACTCATGCGCGCAACCCGCTTCTTCGCCATCGCCAGCACGTTGCTCTGTGCCTCTGCCGCTGCCCAGACTCGTTTCTGCATCGGCGGCGACCTAGATCACCTGTCTCCGGCGCAGAAGGCCGCCTGCAGTGCGAAGATGCGGGCTGTGAAGGTAGCCGCTGCTGACCTTCATGCGCCCGAGGATTGGCACTTTGTCGTGGTCTGTGGCGAAGAGGGATGGAAGAGCTACGCCGCATATGCGATGGACGAGAGCTCAAACCTGCTCAACGCTGTGGCGGATACTCACCTGGAGCAACACGAGACGTTCTTCCGTGAGGACAGATTGGACATCGCAGACGTCCGCGCTCTCCAACATGTCGTCGCTCACGAGGTCGCCGGCATAGCTCTGCACAGCAAGGATGAGACGGCGATCAATCACCAGGTCAAGCTGTGGCTTGGGGACGCCCCGGCTCATGCTGGCCTGTAACGACCGTCTCCAATCAGCCTGAGAGGGATACCCCGGGGTACTCCTGCAGCTAGCCGGTAGGGGACGGCCCTCGTTCATCCTGTGCTAGCCCCAACGTCACCCTACACCGTCCCGATCGCGATCTCGCGCCATCAAAGAGCAATCAGCTGACATCACTCAGACGCTAAATCAAAAAGGTGCCCTGTATGGGCACCTTCTTAAGCCTTTTTCCGTTGAACTATGCGCCCTTCGGGGAACGCCGCACGCCAAACAGGGCCAGACTTGCCCCAGTGAAGACTAGAAGAAGCGTACTTGGTTCCGGGACCGGTCCCGGCACATTGACATACTCGATTGGCGTCGTGGTGATCGGAACATCCGCGAGCGGCGGAACAACCGCCTCGGCCACTTCCGTCACAGCCGGCATCGGCAGGTC
>CAXUNH010000009.1:0-218 GCA_964252405.1 uncultured Acidobacteriaceae bacterium
GAGGAAGACGACATCGGTGCCGTCGAGGGCGCGATGCCAGAAGGCGTGGTCGCTGAGGTCGTCCTTGGGGTAGAGCTGGATGTTGAGGTCAGGGTAGAGCTGGGCGAATTGCGCGAAGGAGGCTTCGCCCTGCGGCTCGGCGCGAAGATTGTCGACAGACCACTCGTGTTCGGGCTCCCAGCAGGTGACCTCGTGGCCGAGCAGGCGGAGGTTGTCGG
>CAXUNH010000009.1:228-7461 GCA_964252405.1 uncultured Acidobacteriaceae bacterium
AGTGGGCGTTGCCGTTGTTCCAGTCGGAGCGCAGCGTGTGCGACAGGTAGGCGATGCGGAGGTTACGCGACATGCTGCGTGGCCTGGGACTGAAGGATGGAGTGGAAGAGGTGGAGATAGCTGTCGGCCATGCGCTGTGGGGTGTACTGGAGGGCGCGTTGGTGGGCGCGGGTCTGGGCTGCGCTCAGGAGTTGGTAGTCGAAGCCGAGTTGTTGAATCAGTTTGGCGAGGGAGACGTTGTCGTTGAAGTAAAGGGCAGCGTCACCCCAGACTTCGCGGAGGCTGGGGATGTCGCGGCAGAGGACGGCGCAGCCACACAGGGCGGCTTCGAGGGGAGCGAGGCCGAAGGGCTCATAGCGCGATGCGCACAGATAGAAGCTGCTTTCGCGGAAGACTGCATGCAGCTCCGCTGGGCTAAGAGGGCCGAGACTGACGAGATTGCCAGGCCATGACGCGTTCGGGTCCGGTGATTCGAACACGTTCTCTCCAGCGACAAGGAGCGGCGCTGCCACGTCGAGGTCTTTCAAGGTGTCCAGACCCTTCGCCTCATCCCACAGTCGACCGGCGGTGATGCCTTGGAACTTTCGGCTGGGAGGTGGGTCCGGCGCAGGTCCGACGCTCACCCCGTTGGGGATGACGAAGCAGTTGCGGGGCAGCAAGAAGCTGGCGGTCAGGGCCTTGCCCATCCAGGCTGTGGGAGTCACAACGGCCGCTGCGTCCAACAGCCCGGACTGCACCATGGAGGTGTAGCGATTGAGCCAGGGAGTCGCTTCGAGCGCGCTGGGCTTGCAGGCGCGGGCCCAGCTCAGGACGTCGCTGTGGGCGATGACGACGCGCGGGATGGTTGTGGCGAGGCGGCCGAAGCAGAACTGGTTGCTGACGATGAGGTCTGCGGGGTGGTCTTGCAGTTCTGCTAGAAGCAGACTTTGCCCCTGCTCGAAGGCCTGCTCATTGTTCTGCGTCCACTCCAGTGGGATCTCGGTGGGGGTGTAGGTGAACGTCGCGGGGTTGCGGGGAGCCGTCTCGGCACTGTCGGCAGAACACAGGGGTCTCTCCGCTCCGCACGACGGTGAAGCTGTCCTGCTCCGGTCGAGATGACGCGCTATTGGCGGGACGGAAGATGTCTGGCGCCGGCTGGCACAGGCTTCCTGGTCCGGTGACGGCCTACGGCCGAAGCTGACGAGGTGGACGGAGTGGCCGCAATGGATGAGTTGTTGGGTGAGTTCGCTTGTGAAGGTCCAGACGCCGCCGACGGTGTCGGTGGTCATCAGGATACGCATGCGAGCTCCGGGTGCTCGAGTTCCGCGGCTTCGAGTTGGGCGAGCGAGAGGGGTTGGGCGGCCTGGATGTCGGAGAAGCCCTTGTCGGCGAAGATGTTGAGGTAGAAGGCGTGGGCGCGTTCCCAGGCGGTCTCGTCGGGCTGTTCGCCGAAGGTCTGGACGTAATTGGGACTGCCGGGGAAGGGGAACATCGGGACGGGTTCGGAGACCCAGACGCCGGCGGCCTTCATCCGGGTCTGCCACTGCCCGACGAGGGTGGGGTCGTCGTACTGGGTCTTGATCAGGTTGGCCTGAACCCACGGAATGCGCTGCTTGGCGTAGATGAGCAGCTCGCTGATCCGATCGGTGGTCAGCTTGCAGTTTTTGTTCATCTCATCGCGGCCCTCTTCGGTGATGGACTCGACACCGCACTCGAAGCTCACCGTATGGGCCCGCCCTAGAAGATCCATGCCTTCTTCATCCCAAAGGTCGATGCGGGACTGGAAGCCGATCGAGACGGGGCGCTTGGCGATCTCTTCGAGGAGCGATTTGACCTGCTTGCCGACGCCGAAGATCTCGTCGATGAAGTAGATGTAGTCGACGCCGCGGCTGATGAGTTGGTCTATCTCGGCGAGGACGTTGGGAAGTTCGCGCTCGCGGTACTTGTTGCGGAAGAGGGTCTTGTTGCAGAAGGAGCAGGCCCAGGGACAGCCGCGGGCGAACTCGACCTCGGCACCGAGCTTGAGGTGATCTGCGCCATTGCCGGGGAAGATGTGGTGCTTGTGGCTGTGGCGCTCGACGGGGAAGTCGGAGTAGTCGAGGGGGCCGAGGGCGCGCATGTCGGTGGCACCGAGGCCTGGGGTGGTGTGGACCAGGCCGTTGCTGTCGCGCCAGACGCAGCCGGCGATCATCTCGTAGGGCGTGTCCGCGAGCTGCGGAAGGGTCTGGTCGGGCTCGCCGCGCAGGACGATGTCGGCGCCGGTTTTTTCGAGCGTGGCGAGCGGGGTGGCGGAGCCGTGCGGGCCGATGACGACGACTTTACTGCTGCGGTGAAGCTGGGAGATCCATTGCTTGGGGATGCGGAGCTCGGGCTGGGGACAGCGCCAGAAGAGGTAGGACGGCGCTGTGGGAAGGACGAGGAAATCTTCCTGGAATGCGTTGAGTTTGCTGCGGACGTCCTCTGGAGAGAGGTCCTCCATCAGGGCGTCGACGAGCAGGACCTGGTGACCGGCGGCGCGGAGAAACTCGCGCGCGGAGAGCAGTTCCAGCGGGAAGTGGGCGTCGGGACAACCGAAGTAGGTCGAGCCCTCGAAGCTCCAGCGCGGGTTGACGAGGGCGTACTTCATGCGACCTCCTCGGCGACGAGCTCAAGCGCAGCGGGCTGCTGGAGGGTGCGGATGGCGTCGCTGTGGTCGGTCCAGAAGGCGCGGATGTCGGCGAGGATCCCGTCCAGAGAGCGGGTGGCGCGCCAGCCGGTGTCGCGCTCTATTTTGGCGGTGTCGGAGATGTACAGCGGCTGGTCGCCGGGGCGGACATCCTTGTATTGGAGATTGAGCGGCTGGCCGGTTTTGTTCTCGATCTCGCGGAGGAGTTCGAGGACGGAGGTGGTGCGGCTGGGGCCGCCGCCCAGGTTGTAGATCTGGCCACGCGTCGTGCGGCGGTGTTCCCGCGCGGCGAACATCGCATCGACGAGGTCATGGACGTGGAGGATGTCGCGGACCTGGCGGCCGTCGCCGTAGACGGTGATGGGCTTGCCGGCCAGGGCGGAGTAGAGGAAGTGGGCGACCCAGCCCTGGTCTTCGTTACCGAACTGGCGGGGCCCGGCGATGCAGCTCATGCGGAAGACGACCGTGGGGAGGTTGTAGATGCGGGCGTAGTCGCGGACGTACTGGTCCGCCGTGCCTTTGGAGCAGCCGTAGGGCGAATGGAAGTCGAGGGGCTCGTGCTCGTTGACGCCGGGGAAGTTGGGGGTGTTGGCCTGGTAGCGGGTCTGAGCGGCGTGGACAGGGACGCCTTCGAGGGAGCCGTACACCTTGTTGGTTGAGGTGAACAGGACGAAGGGCTTGCGTGGCGAACGGCGGGCGGCTTCGAGGACACGCAACGTGCCCTGGGCGTTGATCTCGAAGTCGGTCTCCGGGGCGTCAATCGAGGTGGTCACGGCCACCTGGGCAGCGAGATGGTAGATCTCCGAGACGTCGCGCGTGGCTTGCGCGACAGCGTTGGCGTTACGGACGTCACCCTGGACGATTTCGAGGCGGTTGGCGGCCCCACGCAGCGACCGCAGCCACTTCAGATTGTGCTCGACGCCCCGGCGGGACAGGTTGTCGAAGATGCGAACGCGGGTGTTGGGCTCTGCAAGAAAGCGCTGGGCGAGGTTGGTGCCGATGAAGCCTGCGCCACCGGTGATGAGAATGGTCTGCGCTCCACTGCTTCCGTTCTTCATCGACCCGATCCTTTCCGGTTCCGCTGGGGGTTGTGCACCAGGATTGGTGCTTCCGTTATTGTGCATCAGGCCGTGAGTCCATAGGTGGTGAGTTCCTGGAGCATGGTATCGGCTTTGTCCTCCGCCTCCTGGCTCATGAGCCATTGCGCGAGTTCGCGGAAGCCCACTTCGTGGGTGACCTGCGGCTCGTAGCCGAGCAGGGTGCGCGCTTTGGTGATGTCGGCATAGCAGTGCCGGATGTCGCCGGCGCGGTACTTCTGGGTGATCACCGGCTCCGCCTCTTTGCCGAGCGCGCGGGCGAGGATTTCGGCGACCTGGCGGATGGTGATGGGCTTCCCGCAGCCGATGTTGATCACTTCGCCGTTGGATTCGGGGCGCTCCATGGCGAGGATGTTGGCGCGGACGATGTCGTGAACGCTGACGAAGTCGCGCATCTGTTCGCCGTCCTCGAAGACCAGGGGCGCGTTGCCGTTGAGCATGCGCGAGGCGAAGACGGCGGCGACGCCGGTGTATGGGTTGGAGAGCGCCTGGCGGGTGCCGTAGATATTGAAGAAGCGAAGCGCGGTGACGGGCAGGTCGTAGTTGCGGCCGTAGATGAGGCAGAGCTGCTCCTGATCGCGTTTGCTGAGGGCGTAGACGGAGTTGATCTCGGAGGGCTTGGTCTCGTCGGTCGGAACGGGCTTGAGGACGCCGCCGCAGGCACCGCAGGGGAGGTCCCACTGGCCGGAGCGCAGTTGGGCGACGGAGCGGACGGGCGGCGCGGCGGGCAGACCGCAGCTCGCGCAGACGTAGCGGCCTTCGCCGTAGATGGACATGGAGCTGGCGACGATGAGCTTTTCGGGCGTCATCTTGGCGTCGAGCATGGCCTGGAGGAGTTCAGCGGTGCCCTGGCTATTGACGCTCATGTAGCGGGCGATCTCGTACATGGACTGCCCGACGCCGACCGTGGCGGCGAAGTGGTAGATCACGTCGACCCCGGTGAGGACCTCGCGGAGGCGGTTGGGGTCGCGTACGTCGCCGACGACGAGCTCGACGTCAGGGGACAGGTAGTCCGGGCGGCCCGCGGAGTGCACCTGGGGGGTGAGGTCGTCGAGGATGCGGACGTGGTGGCCGGCGGCGAGAAGGCCGTCTGCGAGGTGGGAACCGACGAACCCTGCGCCGCCGGTGATCAGAACTTGCTTGCTCATAGGCCTACGGCCGTCTCCTCGCGTTCGGGTTGTGCCTCTTCGCTCCACTTTCCGCGCTCCTGGGCTTTGCTGGCCTGCACCGCTGCGGGCGAGGCGTAGCGCTCGACGGCCCAGGCGGCGAAGTCGGCGAAGTCCTTGTTGTTCTTCGGCGGGCTGGTGTGGTGGTCTTCAAGGCCCATGTGCCCCGGGGTGAAGCACAGGGTCAGCGCTACGCGGAAGGGCTCGAGTGCGTCCATCTGGCGATCGAACCACGCTTCGGCGTTGGGGCGGTAGCTGTCCGCCCAGCTCAGACCGGTGCGCAGATAGTCCACGTTATGGGATTGCATCCAGCGCACGGCGTCGTCCAGCCGGTGATCCTCAAAATGAAACCATTGGCACAGGCCGGCGCTGCCGTCCTGGGGGAAACACCGCTCGGCGAGCTTGGATTCGCCGTTGGCCTTGATCAGGCCGAGGTAGTAGTGGCGGTAGTAGGCCGAGCCTTCGGCTTCCTTGTGGCGCGTCTCCGCGGGCCAGGTAGGGGGCAGGTCAAAGAGCGAGTACCAGTGGATGCGTTCGGCGGTTTCGTTCAGCAGCTCGAGGGTGCGCTTCAGGCCGAACTCCTGGACCTCCTCCGCGCCGAAGGAGGAGACCCCGACTTCGGTGACCCAGACGGGTTTGCCGGTAACTTCACGGGCTTCGCGAACGCGATCGGGCCACTCGTGAAGTTGCCAGTGGTTCCAGTCAAGGGGGAAGCCGTGCACGCCGACGGCGTCGACGTAGGGCATGACCCCTTGCGCGGCCATGTTGCGCAGGAAGTCGATATCGCACGAGGAGACGCCACCAAGCACGATGGGCAGGTCGGGGTTGACGGCGCGAATGGCGCGCGAGGCCTGCTTGACCATATCGGCGAAGCGTTCCCAATTGGGGTCGAGCTTGAAGTTCCAGTGGGAAAGGTTATTGGGCTCGTTCCAGAGCACGACTGCTTCGACCATTCGATTCTGTCCTTGTTCGGTACAGCCTGTCTTGCTGGCTTGCTTTTTGATTTTCTTGGCGTCGCAAGCCGGCGTACACAGGCGACAGAGCTTGGGTACAAACCTACGGTGCCTGGATAATACACATTTGGAACTGTAAGTAGAAGCTGAGGTTGCCTTTGTAGGCGAACAAAGCTCCCTTTGCGGTGGAAAAACCGTCAACAAACGCGATCCGGCGCGGGGAGACAACTTCCCCGAGGGGAAAGTGGCTCTAGGGGAGGGTACAGCTCCGAGGGAGCTGGGGGAGCGGACGTGAACTCTTCGCCGGTGGTCGTGGTTACGGGGGCGTCGGCCGGGCTGGGCCGCGCTATTGCTCACCAGTTTGCAAAGCGGGGCGCCCGGGTGGCGCTGCTGGCGCGCAACCCTCAGGCCTTGCAGGCGGCGGCGGACGAGTGTGCTGTCCTGGGCGGACAGGGATTGCCCATTCCCACGGATGTGAGTGATCCGGAGGCGGTGGAGGCGGCGGCGGCGCGGGCCGAGGCCGAGTTGGGGCCGATCGATATCTGGGTGAATAACGCCATGGTGAGCGTCTTCTCGCCGGCCACCGAGATGACCGCGGCAGACTACAAGCGCGTGACGGAGGTGCTGTACCTGGGGTTCGTGCACGGCACGCTTTCGGCATTGCGGCGCATGTCCGGGCGCAATCGCGGGACAATCGTCCAGGTGGGTTCGGCGCTGGCATACCGTTCGATCCCGCTGCAGTCGGCCTACTGTGCGTGCAAGCATGCGATCAACGGCTTTACGGACTCGATCCGATGCGAGCTGCACCATGACAAGAGCGGGGTGCAGATCACGGCGGTGCACATGCCGGCGATGAACACGTGGCAGTTCAACTGGGTAAAGAATCGTCTGCCCAACATGACGCAGCCGGTGCCGCCGATCTTCGATCCAGAGCTCGCCGCCGGGGTGGTCGTGGCGGCCGGGTTGGCGAAGCGGCCGCGACGGGAGTACTGGGTCGGGATGCCCACTGTGGCGGCGATCGTAGGGCAGAAGTTTATCCCCGGGCTGCTGGACCGGTACCTGGGACGCACGGGGTACGACTCGCAGCAGATCAAGGGTGAGCCGAAGGAAGCGAATGCGCCGGATAACCTGTACAACTACGTCCCCGGCACGCACAGCGCGCGGGGCAAGTTTGACGACCGCATGAGCCGGAGCAGCCCGGAGGTGTTTGCGTCGCTGCACCGTGGGTGGATTGCGCTGGGCCTGGCGTTGGTGGCGGGCGGGGCGGTCGCGGCGGTCAGGAGGCGGAGCTGATGCGCGACGCGGATCGCACGCTGGCCATCACAGGGTGTTGCCTCGCCCTGGCGACCCTGGTGCCCGTCGCCCTGTTTCAG
>CAXUNH010000009.1:7471-43689 GCA_964252405.1 uncultured Acidobacteriaceae bacterium
ACTGACGCCCTGCCGGACCCGCCAGGCGCGGTGTTCGATTCCGAGCGGATCACGCTTTCGGCAGCGGCCCATCCGTTGGGCATCCCGGATAGCTACCTCGGGCTGGCCAGCTACAGCACCACGCTGGCCCTTCTCCTGCTGGCGAAGCGGAGCAGGGTGGCGGAGCGGCTGCTGGGGGCAAAGCTGGTGGGCGATGCGGGGCTGGCGGCGTTCAACACCGTGCGGCAGGTGGTGAGCTTCCGGAAGCTGTGCAGCTGGTGTACCGGAACGGCACTGGCGACGGGGCTGGTGGTGTACGGCGCACGGGGAGCCGTGGCGGAGGCCGCCAAGGCGGTCCGCAGGTCCGTTTAGCCTTGTGTTCATGGCGTTTGCTCGGGCGCGGATGATGGACGGGGATCGCTGATGCGGACGACGCTGGCGAGCCTGGTAGACGACTGGCGGCGTCTGGGCGGAGGGACGGCCGTGGTGGCGCACCGGGGAAACCGGGCCTTCCGCTGTAGCTACGGCGAGCTGGCGGAGCTGGCCGGGCGGTTCGCGGCGGAGCTGGAGAGGCGGCACATCGTCGCGGACGACCGCGTGGTGGTTTGGGGCGAGAACTCGGCGGAGTGGATCGGGGTATTCTTCGGTTGCATGCTGCGGGGCGTGCTGGCTGTGCCGTTGGACGCGGCCGGGTCGGCGAGCTTTGCGAGGCGTGTGGTGGCCGAGGTGCGCCCGCGATTGGTGGTGGGGGACGGGACCTTGCTGCCGCAGCTTGGGGGCGAACTGCCCCAAATGGAGCTCGCGCGCCTGCCCCTGGATCTGCCGCGGGAGCCGAGCTTTGTCCTGAGCGCGGCGGTGACGGAAGACGCGCCGTTTCAGATCGTGTTCACGTCTGGAACGACGTCGGAACCAAAGGGTGTGGTGCACACCCACCGCAATGTGCTGGCGAGTCTGCGGCCGATTGAGACGGAGATCGCCAAGTATCGCCGCTACGAACGCTGGTTCCATCCGCTGCGGTTCCTGCATACGCTGCCGTTCAGCCATGTGTTCGGGCAGTTCATGGGCTTGTGGATTCCAGCGCTGCTGGGAGCTGAGGTGCACCTGCCCGCGGACGTGGAGGCGGGGCGAACCGTAGCCACCATCGAGCGGGAGCGGATCTCTGTGCTGGTCGCGGTGCCGCGGATCCTGGAGCTCCTGCGCGACCACCTGCGCGGGCGCTTTCCGGAGCTCCCGGCAGAGTTGGAGGCGAACGCCGGAATCCCGGCGTGGAAGCGGTGGTGGCGCTTTCGCCGGGTGCACGGCGCGTTTGGGTTCAAGTTCTGGGCGTTCGTCTGCGGAGGCGCGACGCTGCCCGCCGATCTAGAGGGTTTCTGGAATGGGCTGGGGTTTGCCCTGGTGCAGGGCTATGGGATGACCGAGACCGCGGCGCTGGTGACCTTAAACCATCCGTTCAAGGTGGCCAAGGGAACTTTGGGCAAGGCGCTTCCGGGGCGCGAGGTGAAATTAAGTCCGGAGGGCGAGATCCTGGTGCGCGGCGATGTGCTGGCGGCCGGTACCTGGACGGACGGGCGCTACGCGCCGCGAGCGAGCGAGTGGCTGGCCACCGGTGATCTCGCCACGCAGGAGCCTGGCGGCGAGCTGCGCTTTGCGGGCCGGCGGGGCGATACCATCGTCACGGCGGCGGGGATGAACGTCTTTCCCCCGGACCTGGAAGCGGCGCTGCTGAAACAACCGGGTGTGCGAGCCTGTGCGGCCGTGGCGTGCGATGCCGGCAGTGGGCTGGAACCGGTGGCCGTCGTGGTGTTTGCCGGGGACGGGGGAGAGCTGGGCCGCGTGCTGCAGGGAGCCAATGGGGAGTTGGCGTCCTACCAGCGGATGCGGCACATCCTGCAATGGCCGGAGCCGCGGTTTCCGTACACGTCGACGGGCAAGTTGTTGCGGCGGCAGATTGCCGCGTGGGCCGCGGCCCAGGTGGGCAAAGGCGTGCGTCAGGACGACGTGGACCGCGAGAACGGCGAGAACGATCCCCTGCTCAGGTTTATCGAGGAGATCACGCGGAGGACGCCCGGGAAGACCGACGACGCGAGCCGGCTGACGGAAGACCTGCACCTGGACAGCCTTGGCCGGGTGCAGTTGCAGTCCGCTCTGGAACAACGCTTCAGCGCCGAGATCGGCGATGAACAGATGAGTGCCGTTGAGACGCTTGGGCAGCTTCGCGCCTTGTTGGGGATGCCTTCCGGTGGTGCTGATTCGCTGCAGGCTATGCCGGCCGCTACCGGGGCCAGAGAGCGCGCGCCGGCGATGGCGAATGTTGCAGGATCTCCACGCCGGAGCAGGTTCCCGCGCTGGCCGTGGAGCCTTCCTGTGCGATGGATGCGTGTGGCGTTTCTGGAACTGGTGGCGATGCCGCTGGTGTGGCTCCTGGCGAAGCCGAAGGTGGTGCGGGAGGACGCCGCGCCCCGTGAAGAGCCGATGCTGTTGATCGCCAACCATGTGAATACCTTCGACGTGCCGTTGTTGCTGTATGCGCTGGGGAGGCGCAGACGTCACTGGGTTGCCGCGGCGATGAGCGCGGAGGTGCTGGAGGACCTGCGGGCGGGTCGCGGGCAGGGAAACTCTCTGCTGAACCTGCTGGCCCGCCCGGCGTACTGGCTGCTGGTCTCGCTGTTTAACGTGTTTCCGCTGCCCCGGTCGAGTGGCTTTCGCGAGAGCTTCGCGCATGCGGGTGAGGCGCTGGACCGGGGCTACTCTGTGCTGGTGTTTCCGGAGGGACGGCGTGGGTGGACGGGCGAGTTGCAGCCGTTCCGGCCCGGAATAGGCCTGTTGGCTCGCGCGTCGCAGGTCGCGGTGCTGCCCGTGGCGCTGCGGGGGATGGGGGCGACTGCGCGGGGAGGCCGGAGCTGGTTCCGTCCGCCGGGGCTGACCGTGCATGTGGGGCGGCCGCTTGCGCTCTCCGCCGGCCTGACGCCGGACGAGATCACACGCCAGCTTGAGGCCGCTTTGCGAGCGCTCGGGCCGAGCTGACGGGGGCTTTCTTCTTCGCCGGTTCTTCGCTTAGTCTGGGAGCATGATGCGAGAAACCAGGGCGGGGCGATTGTCATCGCGTTCCCTGCGTGCCGAACTTGGGGCGCGAAACCTGGCGCGCGCGGAAGGCATGCGGCATGAGGTGACGTTTGGGCGCGTGCCCAGCGTGATCTATGCGGATGATGATCAAGGGTCGCACGGGAACTTCGTGCCGGCGTCCTACCGGCGCATTCTGGCCAACCCGGCATGGGCCACCAGGCTGGCGAAGACCTACACCGGAGGTGCGCAGCTACCACGTGCCCGCGACCGCCGGCGTAGCGAGTTGGAGTGCGCGGCGAGCAGCGATGCGCTGCTGATGAACATCTTCTGCTACCCGGGTAGCCTGCGACGGAAGCGCGTTTGCGAGTGCCTGGGCGTTGATCCGGGACTGCTTCCTGCCTTTGGTGTTCGGGCGCAGTTGGCCATGCGGGGAGGGGAGGTGGATCGCACAGAGTTCGACATGGAGCTTGGCGACCTTTGGATAGAAGCCAAGCTGACCGAAGGCGGATTCGGGCGTGCGGGACGAGAGAGAATGCTGCGCTACACGGGGATGGACAAGATGTTCGACCTGGACGAGTTGCCGAAGGGAGCGGCTCACTTCGCCGGCTACCAGGTGGTGCGGGGGCTGCTGGCTGCTGTACAACACCAGCGCCGCTACCTTGTGTTGCTGGATGCCCGCCGTGCGGACCTGGAGGAGATCTGCTTTCGCGTGCTGCGGTCCGCGCGCGACGCGGAAGCGCGCAGCCGTTTCAGGCTGGTGACGTGGCAGGAGCTTGCAGCGGCGCTGCCACCCGCGCTGCAGAGATTTCTGGTCGAGAAATACGGGATCGCCGCGGCCTAGGGGAACGGGCTTGCGTTACTCGGCAAAGCGGGGCACGACCGAGTGCTGCTGCACCTCTTGCGGCGTGACGCAGATGTCGAAGCCTTGCAGCAGATCTGCGATCTGTGTGTCGTTGAAGCCCCGCTCGCGCAACAGTCGGATCTCATCGCCCAGCATGGAGACGGCCTGCGCATTGGTGAAACGCTCTTCGTCCGTGCCCGCGGCCTGACGGAGTTCACGAGCGGCAACGGCGATCTGCTCGGCGGTATAGGTGGGGTGTTCGGCCATGAGAACTCCTTTGCTCCGATGGGGTACGTGGCCGAGTGTATCGCAGCCGTTGCCCAGTGAGACTGGGGGTAAAGCTCAGTTCTCCGCGAGGGCGGGAGCGGTCTCCTGCGGGCCACGCAACGCTTGTTGCTCGCCTGCCTGGTTCGGTGTGGCGGCTGAGGGCCGACGTGGGAGGCGGTTCTCCACGATGAGCGTAAGGGCGACGGCGACATACGGGCAGAGCTCGCCGTAGATACGGGTTTCGACGATCACACCCGCATAGAACATGCCCGCAAACCATGCGGGGAGAATCCATAAGTAGTTGCGGAACCGCATAGGACGGATGTCCTCGCGAAAGAGGAGGACGACCGGCAGCATAAAGCCGCATGCGTTGAGCAGCGCAGGCCAAAGACGGGGCTTGAGTTCGCCGAGGTTGTCGCGAAGGCGAACGTAATCCTCAGAGCGGTCGTTGCTGGCGTACAGGTGCGCCAGCCAGAGCTTGATGGCCAGCCACACAGCGAACAGCACGGCGACCTTGAGCCATGGCACCTGTGCCGGCGCAAAGCGGTCCCGCCAGCGACCGGTCGGGTCGACGAGGCTGGTGCTGGCTGCATCGAGCGCAAAGATGCCGATGAGAAACAGAGTGGTCTCGCGATTGAGGGTGCCCAGCGCGACGACGCCCAGCAGAGGAAGGAACTGCCGCTCAACGATGAAGTAGACGCCCGCGGCGAAGAAGGCCACCGAAAGAAAGTCGTAGGGGTAGGAGAAATTGGCTTCCACGTGAACCGAGTAGGTCCACATCATGGTGAACAGCAGGGCGGGGTAGACCAGATAGGAGAGCGCGCGGGCCTGGCTGACGGCGGTATAGATCGCCTGAGTGAAGACACCGGCTAGAACCAGGCCAAGCAGGCTGAGAACGTACAGCGGAGCACGCTCCGCGGTGAACGCGCCTTTGGTGTGCATGCCCGCGGTGTGCAGAAGATGAAGCCCATACAGGCCGCGGATCATGAGCGCGGGAAGGATGCGGTACTGGAACGGCAGGCGCTCCTTTCCGGCCAGATAGGCGGGCAGATTGAGATAGAAGGTCGCCGACACGGTGTAGAAGCGCACAAACTGCAGCGTCGCGCAGGCGTACAGCACGACCATCGCGGCGTCCACGCCACGATGCCTGGGGAGGTTGGGAAGTCTAGGCCGGGAGGTCGGCGCCGCTGCGTCGGAGAGAGCGGGCCTCACGCCGTGCGTTCGCGTAGGGCACACGCCAGCCGCGGCTCCAGGATGGGATGGCGCTGCTCCAGAGCACTGACCATGGTGGAGGCGCGCTCCTCCCAAGTGGCCTTCTGGCTGGCGAGCCAGCGTTGGGGAGCAAAGCCGTCGTCAAAGCCGGAGGTCTCGAGGGCGCTGATGACAGCGGTCGCTGCTTGAGGCTCATCGACCAGGTGCAGCAGCGGTTCTTTGTGCAGGAGCTCCTCAAAGCCGCGGGTTGCGAGGATAGGACGACCTGCGGCGAGATGTTCATAAAAGCGGGTGCTGCTGCCGGAGTAGGTCGGTTCCACGCGACGGTAGGGGATCACGGCGACATCGAAAGCCCGGGCGTAGTGGACGAGTTCGCCGTAGGGTTTGGCACCGACGCAACGCACCTGTGGGCGGGAGAGAAAGCGCCGCCGGGCGTCACGCTGCTCGGGGTCCGGGATCTCCATCTCCGTGGGCCCGACCATGGCCCAGCTGAGGTTCGGCTTGGAGGCGGCGACGCCTTCCAGGAAGAGCCAATCCATGTTGCCGGCCAGGTTGCCGATGACCCCTGCGATCGGCCGAGGCAGGTTGGCGAGGTCGGCCGGCAACGCCGAAGGACCCCGTGAGGGCGTGGGCAGCAGATTGCCGGCCCGGGTCGCGTTGGGCAGGACGCAGATCTTGTCCGGATCACACTCGCCGTTGCTGCGCAGGTAGGAGGCTATGCGCTCGGAGTTCGGGCAGACGAGGGTGGCGACGCGGCACATGCGGCGATCGAGGTTCGCCACCTGGGTGAAGCTGGCGTACCCGTAGCAGGCAATCAGGTCAGTGAGCCAGTAGACGACCGGCCCGGGCCAGCGCTCGGCGACCGGAGCGAAGAAGGGCGAGGTGCAGACTAGCGTCGCTTCTTCCGGCTGTGGGGAAAGAGCGAGCAGATGGCGGGAGACCGTGCTGCCCGTGCGCGCGAAGGCAGAAAAGGGCCAGCGCGCAAAGCCGCGAAGCAGAGGGATCTTCAGTACGGCAAGACGTGAGTCGGAGGAGGGGGATGTTCCGAGCCCAGGGGGACCGAACTGCGGCCAGTGAACCCGCTCCGGCTCCCACCCGATCACGGCGACGCGCTCAGCGAGCGCAGCACCGAATTCCCGGTCCAGGGGGCCTGAGATCTGCAACAAATGCCACATCGTGGCGTTCTCCCTTGTCTGGTCACGTCACCGTGCAGGTGCGTTGTCGTGCATGGGGTGAGGTCCTGCGGATGGCACACTGAAGGTTCCGCGGCGCTCGTTATGAAGTGGACCGACTTCGCGGTAAGGAGCGGAGGTACAAAGGCCCTTCAGCGAACGGCGTCCAGTAGGATCGGCTTTGACTGTGCCGATCAGGGAAGCGTACCGGCCGGCGGCGGAGCGACAGGCCACCGGAGATTTCGTACTTAGGATGATAGACGCGGGGAGCGCTGTGGAAAGATGTCTCTGCTTTTCCGCGTCCCGCGAGGGAGTTGGGGTTAGAGGCCCTGGACGAGCTCCGAGAGGCTGATTTTCCTGCCGAGGGCGATGACCTCGATTATCGGCAGGAAGACGGCCTTGCGGCCACACTCGATGGAGCTGCGGCCAAAGCCAAAGTTGCGCGCCATACCGGCCTGGGTAAGAGCGCGATCATGCTGCACTCCCCGCAGTCCCCTGCCGAAGCGGCTGCCCCCCTCGTTGGGCAAAGCCGCCAGTCCTGCTCCGGAGCGCTTCGAGGTAGCTTCCGAGGGGAAACCGCCGATTGCCCGTCGATTTGCGCAGGTCTGGATGCCGGGACAGGCTCTCCCCACTGTTTTTCCCGATCGTGCGGCACCCGGTACCTGGATGAACCGTGGCATGCCTGGATGCTATCAGGCAGGTTGAAATGCATCGTTACAGGTCCGCTCCGGGCGGAAGCGGGGTTTCAGCGTATTGTGGCCGATGGGCACAGGCGAGCAGTTGCGTGAAACCGGAAGGTAGGCTCTGCAAAGGCCAGGGCTCAACCGGCAGCGTCCCGGCTTTTGCAGGTTGGGTCAGGAACGCGCGGGTCAAAAGCCGTAGCGAAGCGAGAACCGCATGCGCCGCGCCGTGGTGAGCGTGTTGCTGTAGTTGCCGAAGCTGCCGCTGGTGGGGTTCGTGGTCAGACTGCGGGTATCGAAACGAACCGAGTTCGACACGTTGAAGATCTCCCAGGTGAAGCGGACGACTTGACGCTCGGTGATCTGGAACGGCTTGGAAAGGCTCGCGTCGGTGTCGAAGCATCCGTCGCCCCGGCAGGCGTTGCGGGATACTGCTTCGCCCGGGTAGGGGAGCCGGAGGAGCGGACTCCCGCTGGTGGTGGAGGCCGTGACGGCGGATGCATTGGCGAAGGCGTTGGAGTTGGCCCGGGCACCGAGCGCGGTTGTGCTGAACTTGAGATTCGACGTCTTGACCGAGTAGCTGCCGATCTCGCAGTCGGTCGTGTAGCCGCCCTCGCCAATGGAGAACGGCAGGCCGCTACTCCAGCGCGACAGACCTGCGAGGCGCCAGCCAGCGGCGATCAGATCGACCGCCGTGCCGCCGTGATTGGCGAAGAGCTGACCTTTGCCGAAGGGCAGCCCGTACGAGCTGTTGAAGGTGATGAGGTGGCGCGTGTCGAAGTCAGAGACGGCGCCGGAAATGCAAAGAGTGCGCGAAGGATTTTGACAACTGTGGTGTTCGTATTCTGTGCTCCATCGCGGGGTGAACGAACTTTCCCGGTGCGGCTCTCTTGCATTTCGGTGGCCGTGCCTGTAAGAAAGGCTTGAACACCCCAATCGAACTCTGACCGAGACAGCGCATGTTTCCTGCGTGCGCGATGGCTGTAGCTGAACAGTCTCTGCGGTCGCAGTTCCCTTGCACAGAGGAGCCTGGATGAAGGGTTTATCCGGTACCACCTCTGCACGACGGCTGAGCGCGTGCAGACCTTACCTGAGCATTGGTCTCGCCCTGGCGATGGGGATGATGAGTGCCAGCCTCGGTGCGCAATTGGGAACGGACAACCAGTACGCGCGCGACCCCAGGCAGCCGGTGGACGAGCCCTACACAGCGCACATCAAGCAGTACACGACCGGGCCAACCTTCATCTCTCCGTTGGTGGACTACCTGCCTGCTTCGAAGACGGTGCCAACGCCCGCCAAGGTGCTCGGGGATGTAGCCGGCGCGCCGAATACTCTGCCGTACGCGGAGGATGTGTACAAGTATTTCCGCCTTTTGGCCGACAGCTCCCCTCGCGTTCAGGTCTTCACGATCGGCCACACGGAAGAGGGCCGTGAGATGATCGCGGCGGCGATTGCAGACGAGGACTTGCTGAAACACGCTAAGGAGAACAGCGCGCGGCTGGCGCAGCTTGCGGATCCCCGGACCATCGGCAGCGACGACATGAAGGCGGCGAAACTGATCGATGCTTCGGTGCCGGTGTACTACATCACCGGAACGATCCACTCGCCGGAGACAGGTGCGCCGACAGCGTTGATGGAGCTGGCCTACAGGCTGGCGGTGGATGACTCGCCCTACATCAAACACATTCGATCGCACATGATTACGCTGATCACGCCGGTGGTGGAGGTGGATGGGCGTGACCGGATGGTCGACATCTACAAGTGGCACCGCGCGCATCCGGACCTGCAATGGCCCCGGCTGGTGTACTGGGGGCACTATGTGGCTCACGACAACAACCGTGATGCCATGGGTATGACCCTGGACCTTACCCGCAATGTGCTGAACACGTTCCTGGACTGGCATGCGCAAGTGCTGCATGACCTGCATGAGTCTGTTCCGTTTCTGTACGACAACACGGTGGGCGATGGACCGTACAACGCCTGGATCGATCCGCTGCTGGCCGATGAGTGGGCTGAACTGGGATGGAACAACGTGGCCCAGATGCAGAGCTTCGGCATGCCCGGCGTGTTTACCCATGGAGACTTCGACACGTGGTCCCCGGGGTACCTGATGTTTCTGGGCGGCATGCACAACGGCATCTCGCGACTGTATGAGACGTTTGGAAACGGCGGAGCGGATACGGAGAAACGCATCCTGACGCCTGAGCAATACTCAAGGACGTGGTACCGGCAGAACCCGCCGCTGCCTACAGTGATGTGGTCCCAGCGGGACAACAACAACTATGAGCAGAGTGCCTTGTTGACCACGCTCTTCTACTTCTCGAACCACACGCATCACTTTCTGGAGAACTTCTACGCAAAGAGCAAGCGGAGCCTCAAGAAGGCCGAGGCGGAAGGGCCAGCGGCTTACATTCTGCCCGCGAACGACGGGGAGTTGAACCGCCAGGCGCAGTTGCTCCAGGTGCTCCAGAGACAGCATGTGGAGCTGGCCCAGTTGAGTGCGGCGGTCACGATCACGCATCCAGCCAAGAAGAAGGACGACAAGGCAACACCGGAGACGTTCCCTGCGGGAAGCTTCGTGGTCCGCATGGACCAACCGTACTCTCGCGCCGCCGACGCTCTTTTGGACAAGCAGTTCTGGGCACCGGACGATCCTCAAAAGCACCCTTACGACGACACGGGTTGGTCCTTTCCTGCGTTGTTCAACGTGCATGTGTCCCGCGTGACAGATGCGTCGATTCTGAAGGCGCCGATGAGGCCGCTTACGGAGACAGTGAGTTCCCTCGGGAAGCTCCCCGGCGCCGGATCGACAGTGGTGATCCCCAACACGGGGCAGAGCTCCCTGATTGGCCTGGTGTACAAGATCGGTGAAGCTCACGTGGCAATTGCAGAGAAGCCGTTTGAAGGCGCGGGCCAGCATTTTCCGGCTGGATCCCTGGTGCTGAGCGGAGTGGACGACGCGGCCCTGACGGCTGCGATGAAGCAGTTTATGCTCAACGGCGTTCGCCTGGATACGGCGCCCTCCGTTGCCACGCATCCTGCTCATGCGCCCCGGGTGGCCTTTATGCATACGTGGCAGGCCACGCAGACCGAGGGCTGGTGGCGCTATGCGTTTGACCAGGCCGGCGTGCCCTACGCGTACATCAGCACGCAGACCGCCGCGCACGAGACCGACCTGCGTTCGAAGTACGACGTCATCGTCTTTGCACCGGTGGGCCGTGCGAGCGCGCAGCAGATCATCGATGGCACACCGGAGTATGGCAACGCCATGCCCTGGAAGACGACCGAGCTGACCCCGAACCTGGGCAAGCTGGACCAGACAGAGGACATCCGCCCTGGACTGGGCTACGCAGGGCTGGAACACCTGAAGGACTTCGTCGGCAAGGGTGGTCTGCTGATCACGTGCGAAGACACAGCGCAGTTTGCGATTGACACCGGGCTGGCCCCGGGCGTGAACGTAGCCCCGCACGCGGATGCCCGGGTTGTCGGGTCGGTGCTGAACACGGCGATTGTAGCGCCCGACAGCCCTATTGCGTGGGGGTACAGCGGGGCGCTTGCCGTGATGAGCGCGGAGGGCATGGTGTTCTCAGTGAGCAACACCGTGGGCCGCAATGGTGGCCGTGTGCTGATGGACCCATACCAGGCTCGGCCGACGGGACGCGGGAGCGTGGGTGACGAGGATGTTCCTCAGGGTCGCGCGATCAGTGAGCCTGATCCGCTGCCCACGCCCAAGCCATGGGAGGCGCACCCCCTGAATGAGGAACAGGAGCGCAACAACCCGAACGTGATTCCCGCAGCGCTTCGACCCGACGTGGTTCTGCGGTTTTCGGCAGCGAAGGACTTGTTGATCTCCGGGCTGTTGGACAAAGGTGGGTCGATCGCAGAACACGCCATTGTCGTCAACGCGCACGTGGGCGCGGGGAACGTTCTGCTGTTCGCCAACAATCCTGTGTATCGGGGCGAGACCGTGGGTAGCTACCCGCTGGTGTTCAACGCGATCATGAACTATGACCATCTGAGCCGACCGGCCAAGGGCGATCCCGCCAGGACGCCGGCTGCCTCGGGCGACTAACCTCACCGCTTTACTTCAGCTTGTCATTGATTGTCAGGAGTCCACTTGCGTTTTCGAATGCCTGTCTCAGTCGTCTTCCTCAGCGCTGCCGCCGTCCTGGCTGCCGGCGCGATCGCTCAAACCAGCGGATCTGCCCCGGTGACCGCCGGCAAACACGGAATGACCCTGGACGACCTGGCCAAGTTCCTCAGAGTTGGTTCGCCACAGGTCTCTCCTGATGGCGCCTGGGTCGCGTACCCGCTTTCCCATGTCGACACGGCGGCGGACAAGAGTGTCACGGATCTGTGGATGGTGAGTTGGGATGGCAGGTCCGATGTCCAGCTTACGCATGGTAAGGAGAGCGTAGGCAATCCACGGTGGAGTCCAGACGGCCGATGGCTTGCGTTCAGCTCCGGCCGTCCGGGCGAGGCGAAGGGCAACCAGGTTTGGCTGCTGGACCGGCGTGGGGGCGAGGCTGTGCAGTTGACCGACGTGAAGGACAACCTGAACGACTTTCGCTGGTCGCCCGACAGCAAACAGCTGTTGCTGACGATCCAGGCAAGGGAGGAGCCCGAGCCGGAGGAGGGCGGCAAGCCCAAGCCGCCGAAGCCCATTGTCATCGACCGTTACCACTTCAAGCAGGACATGCGCGGCTACCTTTCCGATAAGCAGCCCCACCTGTTTCTGTTTGACGTGGCCACGAAGAAGCTGACGAAGCTCACAAGCACGCCGGCGGGCGGCGCGGGTTCGTTTGCAGAGAGCGGTGCTGAGTGGAGCCCGGATGGCAAGCTGATTGCGTTTACGAGCAACCAGTCCACGCCGGATCCGGATCGTGTCGATAACGGCGATGTTTTCGTGGTGAGCTCCGTGCCGGGGTCTGCACCGCACAAGCTCACGACCTTTGAAGGGCCCGATGAAGGTCCGCTGGCATGGACGCCGGATTCGCAGCGCGTGCTGTACCGGCAGGCGATCACGCCACACTATTCCATCTACAACATGCCGCAACTGGCAGCGGTTTCAGCGAACGGCGGAGCGGTCGATCTGCTTACACCCAAGCTGGACAAATGGGTCGGCGGACCGGTGCTGGCCAGCGATGGAAAGCATGTGTTGACCGAGGTGCAGGACGATCGGCAGCAGTATGTGCTTGAGGTCGCGTTGGAGGGGAAGGGAAGTTCAAGGCGGCTGACGGAGGCTTCGGGTACGGCGTCGGCCATCTCGCAGGCGGGAGGACACACGGCGTTGCTGTGGACCACCGACGCCAGTTCGCCAGAGATCTTCGCGTTGGAAGGCGCGAAGCTGCGCAAGCTGACCGGGCACAACGATGCGCTTCTCGCATCCCTGAGTCTGGCGGCGGCACAGGATGTGACCGCGAAGGCTTCCGATGGCAGCGAGGTGCATAGCCTGCTGACGATGCCGGTCGGTTACGCGGGAGGGGGGAAGGTTCCTCTGTTGCTCCGGATTCATGGCGGTCCTACGTCACAGGATGCGCATGGTTTCAACATGGAACGGCAGATATTTGCCGCGCATGGCTATGCGGTGCTGAACGTGAACTATCGCGGCAGCACCGGGCGCGGGCATGCCTACAGCGAGGCAATCAACGCGGATTGGGGCGATAAAGAGGTGCTGGACCTGGAGGCTGCGGTGGATGCGGCCATTGCCACAGGGAACATCGACCCGGAGAAGATGGGTGTAGGTGGATGGAGTTATGGGGGCATCCTGACTGACTACCTGATCGCAAGCACACACCGGTTCAAAGCAGCGTCGAGCGGCGCGGGCATGGGGAACCTGCTGGGGCTGTACGGCTCTGACCAGTACATCCTGCAGTACAACAACGAGCTTGGCCCGCCCTGGAAAAACCTGGACGCGTACCTGAAGCTTTCCTACCCGCTGTTGCATGCAGACCGCATCAGCACGCCCACGCTGTACATGGGAGGGGATCGCGACTTCAATGTACCGCTGGCCGGGGGAGAGCAGATGTACGAAGCCCTGAAGACCGTGGGCGTGCCTGCCGAATTGATCGTGTACCCGGGCGAAAACCACGGCTTTGTTCGCCCGAGTTTTATCCGCGATCGCTACCAGCGCTGGTTCGGCTGGTACGACCAGTATGTGCTGGGGAAGGCCCGTCCTGCCTCGAGCACTGCGGGGGAGTGAAGCGCCGGGGTAGCGAAGCTGGCTAGGTAGCACAGCACGAAAGCGCACATGCACGTAGTCTTGGAAGCTGGACCGCTTGCACTTCTTCTGTGCTCCTGTGGATGCGGTATTGCACGTCCCAGACCTGAGTTGCCGGTCATTGATTCACGCCGCTGGCGAGGAATCCACCGTCTACGATGATGGTCTGGCCGTTGGTGAAGGATGCGGCGTCGGAAGCCAGATAGATGGCAGCGCCTACAAGTTCTTCCACTTTGCCAAAGCGACCCATGGGGGTGCGCATCTTCAACTCCTGCCCTCGGGGCGAGTTGTCGAGCAGTTGCGCGTTTAGATCGGTGCGGAAGACCCCGGGCGCGATCGCATTGACGCAGATGCCGTGCTTTCCCCACTCCACGGCGAGAGAACGTGTAAGCGAGACCACCCCCGCTTTGCTGGCAGCGTAGGCGGCGACCTCGTTCAAGGCAACAAAGGAGTTCAGGGAAGCGATGTTGACGATGCGGCCATAGCCGCGATGGAGCATGTGCTCGCCGAACACCTGACAGGCCCGCAGCGTGCCTGTCAGATTGGTGTCGAGGATGTCCTGCCACTCGCTTTCCGCAACGGTCAGGGTGGGTGTGCGTTTGATCTTGCCTGCGCAGTTGACCAGGATGTCCACTTGCCCGAGGGTATTCAGGGTCAGATCGAGCATTTGTTGCACCTGCTCGCGAACGCCCAGATCGGTGGGTTGGCGCACGGTTCTGCGTCCGCGAGACTCGATCTCGGTTGCAACCTCATCCACGTGTTCTGTGCGCCGTCCCGTGCTGACGACATCGGCACCGGCTTCGGCCAGACCGAGGCTCAGTGCGCGTCCGATGCCAGAGGTCCCGCCGATCACGACGGCGACTCTGCCTTCCAAGCTCAAGGGATGTTTCATGCGTCTTCTCTCCGTTGCCCGTTGGTGGAGCGAACCTCACGTTCGATGGCGTGAGTTCCGCTGCAGGCTTACAGGCGGTAGGCACTGCGGACCAGGTCATAGGTGAGCGCATGGGCGACCTCGAAGGCCTCGTCCTCGTCGAGCCGCCGCTCCGAAACAAGGCGTGCGAGGAACGCGCAGTCCACACGGCGGGCGACATCATGCCGTGCAGGGATGGAGAGGAAAGCACGTGTGTCGTCATTAAAACCCACGGTGTTGTAGAAACCGGCTGTTTCAGTAACTTGTTCGCGAAACCGCATCATGCCTTCGGGGCTGTCGTGAAACCACCAGGGCGGACCAAGGCGCAGGCAGGGATAATGTCCGGCAAGAGGGGCAAGCTCGCGGCTGTAGGTCGATTCGTCCAGAGTGAAGAGAATGATCGTAAGGGACCTCTCGTTCCCGAAGCGTTGCAGCAAGGGTCTCAGACCGGAGACGTACTCCGTGCGCATGGGAATGTCTGCGCCCATGTCGCGACCATACCTGTTCAGAAGCTCTGTGTTGTGGTTGCGATAGGAACCGGGATGGATCTGCATCACGAGCCCGTCCTCGAGGCTCATGCGAGCCATTTCGGTGAGCATCTGCGCCCGAAACAGCTCCCGTTCTTCAGGGGAAGCTGACGCTTTGGCGACCTTCGCAAAGAGCTGCTCGGCCTGGTGTGTGCTGAGGTCTGCTGTGCGCGCGGTGGGATGCCCATGATCGGTGGCCGTGGCGCCCATGGCCCGGAAACGGCCGCGCTCCTGACGCAAGGCTTCCAGATAGCCCCGCCACGTCGCGGTGTCTTGCCCGGTGTTCTGGCCCAGCTTTACCAGGTTGCTGGAAAAGCCCGGGAAGTCCGGGTCTACTACGGGATCGGGGCGGAAGGTGGGGAGAACGCGACCGTTCCAGCCGGACTCGCGGATGAACTGGTGATCCGCGAGTGAGTCCAAAGGAGAATCGGTGGTGGCCAGCACCTCCAACCGGAAGCGCGCATACAGCGCTCGCGGAAGAAACTCGGGTGTAGCCAGCTTCGCAGAGATCGTATCGAAGTACAGATCCGCGGTTGCGGCATTCAGCCGATCGGTGAGCCCGAAGAGCTCCTGGAAGGCATAGTCGAGCCACAAGCGTGTGGGCGTTCCACGGAACAGGAAATAGTGCTCTGCAAAGAGCCGCCAGACCTTGCGAGGGTTCTGGATTTGCGGGGCCCCAATCTCCAGTTGGTCCAGCGTGATGCCCTGGCTGTACAGCATCCGGTGAACATAGTGGTCGGGTTGGATAAACATCGTTGCGGGGTCCGGGAAGGGCTGATTGCGGGCAAACCATCCGGCCTGGGTGTGGCCATGGGGGCTCACAATCGGCAGATCACGGACTGCGGCATACAAGCGGCCGGCGATGCGCCGCGCATCGGGATCTGAAGGAAAAAGGCGCTCATCGTGAAGCAAGGTCATGGGATGCAAGCTCATGGCGTATGGTACTGACGCCAGGCAAGGTGAATGTGAAAAAAAGCTTTACGAGTGTTTAGCGACCTTGTCAAGGACGGGTCACACACTCCCGGCGAGGCCGTAGCTGGCGCCGTATGCGCAGGTGATGGAGGCCATCTCCGCGAACCCACGACAGGGTCTGCGGCAAAGTCACGGTCACGGTTTGTCGATGCGGCGGTGAGAACTGGCCGGCGGGGCGCAGCCCATGATCGCGCGCCACGTTTGATTGCCGCGTTCGTTGAGCTTTGTCCGGACGGGCGTATCCGCCGCGCGCTGCAGGTTGGTGACTTACCGGCCATTTTGCGGATGCACCTAGGGGCCGCGCATTCTTCAGAAAAATAGGACGATCAGGAGATCACCGAAGATCCTGCCTCTGCCCATAGGTCGCCTTCGGCCCGTGCTTGCGAAAGTAGTGACGGTCCAGCAAAGCCTGCGAGACCTCCTCGGCATTGGCTCGAAGGCTGACGGTCCGGAACGCCATGCGCGCCACTGCTTCAAGGACGACGGCATTGTGCGCGGCATCGTGAGCCGTCCTGCCCCAGGCGAAGGGAGCGTGACCGGCGACGAGGCAGGCCGGGATAGCAAGCGGATCGATGGCCTCGTGGCCGGTTTCGCCCCGGAACCGTCGCACGATGGCCAAACCGGTCTCGTGAACGTAGCGCCCCTGGATGGCTTCCTCAGAGAGCGGCTGGGTGACCGGCACAGGACCGTAGAAATAATCCGCATGGGTGGTGCCGAAGGCAGGGATCGGAAGTGCAGCCTGGGCGAAACTGGTGGCGTACTCGGAATGGGTATGGACAACCGCTCCGATGGCCGGGAACTCGCGGTAGAGCAGCAGATGGGTCTCCAGGTCGGAGGAGGGCCGGAGATCCCCTTCGACAAGGTTGCCCTCAAGGTCGGTGATGACCATGTGCTCCGGGCGAAGGGCATCGTAGCTCACCCCCGAAGGTTTGATGACCACGAGTCCCTGCTCTCGATCGACACCTGAGGCGTTGCCGAACGTGTACAAGACCAGACCCTTTGCGACGAGCTCCAGGTTCGCCTCGAGGACGTCGTTACGCAGTTGTTGCAGTCGCATTTTGATGTTTCCGATCAACTTCGCCGAGCCAAGGGCGAGGCGCAGCCCTAGCCTAGGTTCGTTAGGATGCCTGGCGGGTTCAAAGGGCAGGCTGCTGGCGGCGACACGGCTCCTGTTTAGGGCGGGGAGCCCCCGAAGCCAACCTTGTCCCATCGAGTTTCGGTATCGGTCTAGTGAGCGGATCGGGATGGGCCCTAAAATAGCTGGAGATCGTAGCTCCGGAGCAAGGAAGACTCTCGCACCTTTATGCCAGAAAAGCTGTTGACGCAACGCACGACCACCGGGGTTGCAGGCCTCGATGATGTCCTGCATGGGGGTCTTCCCAGCGGCCAGATGTACCTCATTGAGGGAAATCCGGGTACCGGGAAGACAACGATCGCTTTGCAGTTCATCCTGGAAGGCGCCCGGTTGGGCGAGCAGACGCTCTACGTCACTCTTTCGGAGTCCAAAGAAGAGCTGGAGGCAGCGGCGGAGTCGCATGGCTGGTCACTGAAGGCGGTGGACATCGTTGAGTTCGTGCCCGAGGAGGCGGCTCTTAGTGCGGAGGACTCCTATACCGTCTTCCATCCCAACGAGGTGGAACTCGCCAGCACAATCAAGAGGCTCATTGAAGAGATCGAACGGGTTAAGGCGAGGCGAGTTGTTCTGGACTCACTGTCGGAGTTGCGTCTGCTGGCAGCGGAGCCGGTGAAGTACCGCCGGCAACTCCTGGCGCTGAAGCGTTACTTTGCCGGCAGAGGCATGACGACCCTGTTACTGGACGACAAGAGCGGCACGGGAGACGACGTTCAGCTGCAATCCATCGCTCATGGAGTGCTTCGCTTGCAGAAGAACCCGCGCACCTTCGGCATCACGAGACGCCAGATTGAGGTGGTGAAAGTTCGCGGATCCGGGTTTCGGGAAGGCATGCATGATTACAGCATCGATGCGGGGGGGCTGCGAGTTTTTCCCCGTCTGGTTGCTGCGGAACATCCTCCCGATTTCACCGAGGAGGTGCTTCCAGGGGGAACTGCGGGCCTCGATGCCATGTTCGGAGGCGGTATCGATCGCGGATCAAGCACTCTCGTGGTGGGGCCAACGGGGGTGGGAAAGTCGTCGATTGTGATGCAGTACCTGAGCGCTGCAGCCGGTCGCGGGGAGAGGGCGTTTCTGTATACGTTCGATGAGTCGACGCGGACGGCTCGTGTTCGCGCGAAGTCTCTCGGATTGAACATCGAAGACCTGATCAGAGAAGGCAGCTTGATTCTCAAACAAGTTGACCCTGCGGAGCTTAGTCCAGGGGAGTTTGTCGCGCAGATACGTCATGCAGTCGATAAGAATGCCGCACGTGTCATTGTGATCGATTCGCTGAACGGTTTTCTCCATGCGATGACGGGTGAGTCCGACATGCCTTTGCAATTGCATGAGTTGCTCACGTTCCTGGGAGGGCGTGGAGTGGCGACGTTCCTGGTCATGACGCAGCACGGCTTCGTGGGCGATACACGCACCCAAGCGGATGTCAGCTATCTGGCCGACAACGTGCTTCTCATGCGGTATTTCGAGACGCAAGGGACAGTCCGTCGAGCTCTTTCTGTAATCAAGAAGCGAAGCGGTGCTCACGAGACGTCGATCCGTGAGCTTACACTCAGCTCCGCGGGTGTGGACATTGGCGAGCCCCTGTCTCACTTTCGAGGGATCCTTTCAGGGTATGCGGAGAATGAAAGGAACGTCACGGAGCATGCGGCAGGCTCTACGGTCAAAAGAGACGAGCAAGTTTGACCATGCCCCTCCCTGGCAAGCCATTGAGAGTTCTCGTGATCGCCCCGATTGGTCGCGATTCGCAGCTTTTGCGGGATGCTCTTCGCTCCGCGAGTATCGAAGCCCAGGTTGTGGCGAACATCCACGATGCACTTCCGCTGCTGAACGATGACGGAATAGGCGCTCTTCTAATCACGGAGGAGGTGCTCAACGTCACGAACATCGCTTTGCTGGGCGGGGAACTGGCCAGTCAGCCCGCGTGGTCGGATCTGCCGCTGTTGATCCTGACCGTTGGCGGCTCAGCAACGATGTTGTCGCGCCGCCGCGAAGAGGAGCGCCTTCCGCTGGGAAGCCCGATCCTGTTGGAGCGTCCCATCCGGAGTGCAACGCTGATCAGCAGTGTTCGCTCCGCGCTTCGCTCCAGAGGGCGCCAATACCAGGTGCGCGACACTCTTCTGGAGCGGGACCGTGCTGACAAGGCGAGACGCGAGACCGAGAGCAGGTTGCTGACGGCCATTGAGGCGGCTCGCCTGGGGTCGTGGGAGTTGGATCTGCGCTCTGGAGAGCTTGTCGCCTCAGCGACCTTCCGAAAGAACTGCGGTTTGGATCCCGACGAGCATCTGAACTACCAGAAGTTTCTTAGCCGCGTTCACCCGGACGATCGACAACGGCTGCGCGACACGCTCCGAGCCTCCATTGCGAATGAGACTGTTTACACAGCGGAGTACCGGATTCTCTGGCGAGATGGAACGGTTCGGTGGATGTCGGCCAGCGGCCGGTTGATGGAAGACACGAGGCGGAGTTCCGGAAAAGACCAGGCGGGCGACGAAAGGACCCTTCGCTTCGCGGGCGTCACGCTGGACATCACCGAGCGTATTCTTTCGGAGCAGGCGTTGAGAAAGGCAGACAAGCTGGCGCTTGTTGGGAGGCTATCGAGTTCGATCGCCCATGAGATCAACAATCCGTTAGAGGCCGTGACAAATTTGCTGTATCTGTTGGCCGGTTCGCAGCTAGGGCCTGCGGAGAAAGAGTATGTGGCGATGGCCCAACATGAGTTGGCTCGGGTGTCCGAGATCACCGCCCAGACCCTTGCGTTCAACCGCCAGCAGAACGCGCATAAGGCCGTCGTGATCGCCGACATTCTTGACTCGGTTCTAGCGCTGTATCAGGGCAGACTCTCTACTTCAGGGATCCAGGTGGAGAAGCGGTACACCTATAAACAACCGGTGCTCTGCTATCCCGGCGAGATCCGGCAGATCTTCACGAACCTGATAGGCAATGCATTCGATGCCATGCGAAAGGGCGGCAAGATCGTAGTGCGAGAACGCCTTGCCTCACATCCCCGGACAGGGCAACAAGGTGTGCGCATCACGATCGCCGATACCGGAACCGGCATGACCCCTGACGTGAAGAGCCATCTATTCGAGGCATTCCACTCAACCAAGGGCAATAATGGAACGGGTCTTGGGCTCTGGATCAGCAGCGGCATTGCAAGGAAACACGGGGGCTCGCTCCGGGTCAGCTCCTCGACAGCGGCCGCTCACAGTGGCTCTGTGTTTTCTCTCTTCATCCCGATCAAAGCCTAGCTTCGCCGTAAGCCGTATGCTTGCCAAGGGGTCGCTACGGTCGTGCGTCCATGGGCTGCGAGAGCGTGTGCTTATAGTCGAACCCAAAGCGCTGCGTGCGTTCGCCTGTCTCCACGCGATCGTTCCACTCCAGGCGGTAGGCGAGTGAACCGGCATCGTCGGGGAAACGTTCACGCGCGGTGTAGGGATAGCCGGTCATCTCGTGGAAGGGCATCTCCGATACCGTAAAGGGCAGGGCCTCGTAGAAGTCCATGTCCTTGACGAACCCGTCCGCATAGAAGAAGTAGTCGCGCTTCCACTTCTCGGGCAGCTTGGGAAGGGAAGCGTCGCTGAACTCGGCATCAATATCTTCGCCACTGCCGAAGATAACGTATTGATTGTCACGCCCCGTGAGCAGCGGAGTGACATCGCCATAGCGCGTGTAGCTGCCGCGCTGCCAACCGAAGGGTCCGGTCATACTGATGCTCTGGTAGTCATAGGTGAGATCACCAGGCGTCTGCAACTCCAGCTGCCGCGGGTACCCGCGAAAGGCAAGATGCGCTGAGCTCAACGGCAGCTCCGTTGTGTGTGCGGTTGCGCTCCCGTCCGGGCCGTTGTCTACGAGCACCTGGTCCCAGTAGATCTGGAGATTCGTCCGGAGCCGAATGCGACGCGAACCCTGCGGCAACTTGCCCGTGAGATCGACGACGATGGTCCGGGGCAGACCTGCAGGGAAGCCCATGTCGGCGATGATGAGCTGCCAGCTTCCATCCGGCCTCTGGGCCTCGACGCTTGGCGGCTGCGGTTGAAGGCCCGCCTGCCATGCGGCATACATGGAGCTCGCGCTGAAGTACTCGACGTATCCGTGAAGGAAGAGGCGGAGGGGGTTCCCAGGCGTCCAGGGGCCCAGGTCGAGTGTCAAGGAGTGGTTGTTGGCGAAGCCGGCGTAGGTGAGATTCGTGAAGTCGCGCAGATAGTGATGGTCGCGTTTGGAGAGCACGGCCAGTGCGTCTCTCCCGTGATCGTCCCACGCTCCGGCAAGGGCGTGTGTGGACGGGGACGCTACGACCGTTTTGCCGGAGGCAAAGGGCGGCTCCGTGAGGAACTTCTCGTCGGGGTAGACCTCGGTGTCCGCGGGATGATCGACGGCAACCATGCGGAGGTGATCGATGTAGTTGATCTCCTCCATTGGCTCGCCGAAGCGCACACTGAGCAGACCGTTGCGGGCGCGAAGCATGTTTCCATCGATTTTGGTCCACTCGTCTGAGTCGGGGTGGTTGCGAGACGTGGGCGAGATCCAATGCCCGACGACGCCGGCCCCGATTACGTCCGAGACAAACGTGTATTTGCTGCCGTCCCAGGCAAAGAGGACAGGGCAGGAGCTGCCACGGCGATCGAGTTCGGTGAGGGCGAGTGTCTTATTCGCGGCGATGTCCAGCTCATCCTGGGGCACACCGGTGGGCCAAAGCAGCCGGACGACGTCGGCGTGTTCGCTGGACCCCAACCCCGCAATGAGCTCGGTGGCCCCCTGCCCCATGTATCCCGCTGCGCCGGAGATCTCGAATTTTTGCCAATTGCCTTCCGAGAAGACGTCGACCTTGGTTCCGATCGCGCTTTTGTTATCGGCAAGACCGGTCAGGTCGATCCGCAGGGAATGGTTGCGGTGCCCCCCGACATTGCGCAAGGTCAAAGGGGCGGCGTCAACACGCCCGATCAGCAGGTCCGCCGCCCCGTCGCCATTGAAGTCGGCGGCAACGACCGAGCGCGCCCCGGAAAGGCTCAGCTTCTTCAGGCCCAATGCTTCGCTCACGTCGGTGAACGCGTTGTCGCCTTCGTTGCGCAGAACGCGCAGCTCAGTGCCCCGGGCAGTTTGTACCAGCACGGCCAGATCAATCCATCCGTCGTTGTCGACGTCAATGGGCGTGAGGCCCCAGGCGGAGGTCACGCCGGGCAGGTCGAGGCCTACCCGCTCGAAGCGGGAGCCGTCGATATTTCGCCACAAACTAACGCCCGGAGCGCCGGTGTGCGTGACGGCGACGTCCATCAGACCATCTTTGTTGAAGTCGGCAACCGCGAGACCTCGAGATGAAGCGAGTGCCGCTTCGGTGTACAGCGGGAGTTGCTTGAAGGCGCCCTCGCGCGGATTGAGATACACCACCGGCGAACCCGCACTTCCACTCACCAGCAGGTCCACGGCACGGTCGTTATTCACGTCCGAAAGCACGGCCCCCACGGTGTGGCCTGAGCCGGCGAGACCTGTGGGCCTGGTCCACTCTGTGAAGGTGGAGTTGCCATTGTTGCGCCACAGCACGCCGGGGCTTCCTGCAGTGGGCGAGCCCGTGATGTAGAGATCAAGATCGCCGTCGTGATCGAAGTCGACAAAGGTGATTCCGGCAGGCTTGTTGAGCGGCTTGAGGCCGACCTTGTCGGTCACATCGGCAAACTTGCCGTGACCGAGATTGCGGAACAGCAGAACGCGATCGGTCAACGCGAGCGCGAGATCCGGGAGACCATCGTTGTCGAAGTCCCCGACGGCGCAAGAGACCCCATCGCCTTCGGCGGAAAGGCCGGTGACGTTGCTTTGCAGCAGCTCGGGCGCACCGCTTTCGGCGATGCGATAGGCGCGCATGCCTTGGCCGTTGGCGGTTGCGATGAGGTCCTTGCTGCCCTTGCCCTCGATGTCCAGAACACAGAGGCCGCCGCCGATCCCGGAGTTCGCGTTGGCGGCTGCACTCCCCAACGCCGAGCCGCCCTGACTCAACACAAAGGTGACGGGAATCATCGCTCCGGCATGCTTCGGCGATGCCAGCATGTCCTGGACCGTCGCGTACCGCCCCTGTTCTCCGTAGGTGGTGCTCATCAGGGTGCCGACCTTGTTGTCGGTGATCTCCTGAAACCGCTTGAGGTGCACCCGCGCGTCGTCGGTTTTGCCCTCGCGCTGCAGGGCGCGCGCCAGGCCGAACTGGGCCGATGCATGCAGGGGGTTGAGACTCAACGCGGCATTGAACTCGCGGACGGCATCGTCGAACTTTTTCTGGCTGGAGTAGATTGCCCCCATGAAATAGTGCGTGTCAGCGTCCTGCGGATCGAGCGAGGACGCGTGCTGAAAGGCTCCGAGCGCGGCCTCCTGATTGCCGGCGGTGAAGCCCGTCACGCCGAGGCTGTACCATGCACGGGCGCTGTGCGGATCCAACGCTGTCGCTCTCTTGAGGGTCTCCTCGGCCTCCGGCAGCTTGCGCAGGTACAGATAGGCGAGCCCTTCATTCACGAGCGGAATCACCGCCGTCGTGTCCGCGCGGGCAGCCTCCTCGAATTTGCGGAGGGCTTTTTCCGGGAACTGTTGATTCATGTAAGCGACGCCGACATTATTGGCGCGGGAGGCCGCCAGGGCTGGTCCGGAGTCGGCCAAGTCACGAGAGGGCTGGGCGAAGAGCGGCAGGAGGACACCCATGCCAAGCAGCGCGAGGTTCAGGGTTCGCGCTCGACGGACCGACGCCGAACCGATGCGGAGAACGGCCCAAAACGCTGCCAGGCGCGTGCCTATCAAGGAGATCACCAGCCCATGATGATACGCGAGCGGGATGAGCTCCATCGCGATATGCACCTGGTTCTGCCGAGGCAAGCGTCGACTTTTGGGGTCTGATCAAAAACAGACCGCCGACCGCAGCGCGAGACCTTGCCATGGCGCGACAATCGCCGGCAGCAGTGGCGAGGCGTTGAAGACCAGCCGTGCGGGCATGTTCAGACCGAGGGATAGGCTGCGCGGTTCTTCGGCGGGAGGCTTGCGTCTGCTGCCGGTTCAGCGTGGCCTTCGGAAAAGGCCGGAGCTTCCCGCAAGAACAGACTCACGATGGCAGCCAGCAGCGCGACGCCGGCAAGACCCAGAATGAAGCGCGGCTCATAGTGACCATGCAGGTCGTACAGGTGACCCACGGCGAGCGGACCGGTAGCCCCGCCGACAGCGTAAGCCGTCCATGTGAGGCCATAGAGTACGGAGAAGTGCTTTCGTCCGAAGTACCGCGCCAGCAGGTAGGGTGCGATGTCAGCTTCGCTGCCCAGGCCTGCCCCGAGCATCGCGGCACCTAGCAGAGCGAGGGCCGAGGTACCCGCGAACGCAAGAACAAGTGTGCCACTCGCGGAAAGCAGCAGGATCATGGTCTGGATGCGCTGCGCTGGGAACCGGTCGAGCAGCAAGCCCGTCCCGAGCCGGCCAACGATACCGGCGCCCCCGCGCACGGACAGCGCCCACGCCGCTGCCTGGAGCGTGATGCCGCGATCGTGCAGCACCGCGGCCATGTTGGTGACCAGACCGTTCTCGCTGAAGGCAGAGAGCATGATGATGGCCGCGAGCAACCAGAAGGGAAGGCTGCGCATTGCCCCGCTTACGCTGATGCCGGAAGCTGGATCGGCTCCGGTCGTCTCCACCGGGCTGGGGCGGTTGCGAACGATGAGGGCCGTGAGCGGCAGGCCCAACAAGGCGATCGTGCCAAGAAAGAGGTAGCCGCTGCGCCAGCCGTCGTGTGCGATGATCCGTTGCGTCGCTGGTGGGATGAGGATCGAGCCGACGCCGCTGCCGGTAAGCAGGAGGGCGATGGCGAGCCCGCGATGTTTGCTGAACCAGGTAAGAATCGTGCGCGTGTAGGCGAACTGGGCAGTGCCGTTCGCCACCAGTCCCAACACAAAGAAGCTGAGATAAAACCCGCGAATGTTCGGACCGAGATGTGAAAGGCATGCAAAAGCGGCTGCGAAAACAATGATGCACGGAAGAATGATGCGGCGGGGCGGGAACTTGTCCAGCAACAGGCCGATGAGGGGTGAGACAAGGGCCACGGTGATCGCTGCCAGAGCGAACGCTCCGCCCATGGCTTGACGCTGCCACCCGAAGGCCTTATGCAGAGGATCCAGAAAGAGGCTGAACGTATAGGGGACGATGGGCGCGAAACTCACCATAACGCCGGCAAACGCGGCCGCGAGGATTCGCCAGCCGGGGTAGGACAACGTGGCTTCCTCGCCGTTCGCTGTCTGGACGAGAGCAGGGGTTAGGTCATTCATTATCCGAAGGCCTTTCGTTCAGCGGCAAAGCGCAGCGAGCGTGTGCGCGCGCCGTCAACTGTACGGAGTAGCTTGTTCTGCGGGTGCGGCATCATTTAGAACTCCAGGCGCGCGGCGAACTGAAACGTGCGTGGGCCACCAGAACCAAAGAAGCCTCCGGCTGTGGTCACTGCCTGGTAGAAGTTCGTCTGCACAGGGGCGCTCTGCGTTAGGGGGGAGATGGAGATGTTCCGGCCTGCGAAGTTGGCGTTGTTGCTGCCGCGCACGTTGACTTCGTTGAACAGGTTGAAGCCTTCACCGATCAGCGCCAGCGTTGCACGCTCATGAAAGTGGACGTCCTTGCGGAGCCGGAGATCGAGGGAACTGAAAGGGCTGAAGAAGCGGATGCCGGCAGGCACATGCGCGACCGGTCCGCCGGCATTGCAGGGGTAGCTGCCCGGGCACCCAGGCAGAGCATTCCAGCGGTCGATCACGGCGTTCAGTTGATCGCTGTTCTTCACCTCACGGGCGAGCGCGTTGCGCGGCAACAGCGGTAGCCGGGAGCCAGAGGCGCCCGAGATGTTCGCCGTCCCGGGGAGAAACGAGTCCGCCGGAACACCGGAGCCGAAGGTGTACAGCGGTGCCAAGCTGAAGCCGCATGGAAGGCTGACTTCGCCGTAGAGCGTGAGGCGATGTCGCTCGTCGGTGAGCGCATACCCTTTCTCCTTGCGCAGTCCGGAGGTGCCTTCGACGAGGTTCACCTGCTCGTCTGCGTTGTTGTTTTCAAGCTGATCATCGTCGGAATAATCGAATGTCTTCGAAAGCGTGTAGCTCAGGTTGAAGTTGTAGCCAAGACGCCCGATGTGGCCAGCGCGACGGGCCACGCTTACCAGAAGACCGTCGTACCAGCTCTTTGCGGACGAGTCGAGTTCGGTGACGCTGTCCGTGATGCCCGTGAGCGGATCGGAGAGCAGACAGAGCTGGTTGTTTCCGGGGCATTGCACATAGGGCGATGTGGACGTGGTGGACCGGAGCAGATGGCCGATCAGCTCGCGTTCCCCAAACACGTGCAGGCCATCGGCGCTGACCAGCCAATCCGCGTGAAGCTGCTGCTGCGCACCGATGGAGAACTGCTGAAAGAGGGGATGGTGTGAGTCAGGCCCTAGCGCAACGATGCCGACGCCGCCGGTCTGGTGCGGCCCGCTGAACGCGTTGCTCAGGGTCGGGCTGCCCGGCGCGAAGCGTGCGCCCGGAGCAAAGCAGTTGCCCAGCGAGGCGGGTGCGGGAACACCCGGGATGATGCAGCTCGAGCCCCCATACTGCGTGATGGTGAGCGCCCGGTCATTTTGCACCAACTCCTTCGAGCCTGCTTCCAGAATGACGCGATCATAGTAGATGCCGTAGCCGCCACGGAGCGTGGTCGTGCCACGCCCGAAGGGGTCAAAGACGAAGCCGACACGCGGCCCGAAGTTCTTCGTGTCCGGGTCCTTATGGAGTGGCAGCACGTTGGCCATCCATGTGCATGGCTGGCTCGGAGCACTGGTTAGCGAAGGGCAGGGCCGATGCGCCGGGCCCTGCCCGGTGGCGTCGGAGTCGTACTCCCAGCGCAATCCAAGATTCAGCGTCAATCGGGGAGTGGCGCGCCAATCATCCTGGACGTACAAGCCGGTGTAGTTGTTGGTGATGTTCGGAATCGGCACTGGCGTGACTGGAGCGGTGCTGTGGATGCCTACAGCTTCGGGGATGTCAAGGTCGTTCACTACGCCATCGCCGTTCAGGTCCTGAAAGCCGAAATCGGAAACAAGAATCACGGATCCGGTGCCGAAGACGTTGATCAATCCGTTCACGTTGTAGTGTTGGAACTCCGCTCCCGCGTGCAAGGTGTGCTCCCCCAGAGCGGCCGTGAACGCGTCCCGGAACTGATACCGGTTCATGCGTGTTGCCTGGGGAAGATTGAAGTTTGCGCCGTCCGCAAGATCAGGGAACAACAACTCATTCGTCAGTCCAAGCTGCGGATCCGTAGTCGACGCGTTCAGCGGGTACGGCGGAATGTTGTTGAAGAAGTTGTCGAAGTGGAACGAAAGATCGTTCGTTTGCCGGACACCGATGATTCGCGTCCATGTGGCCATCGTGGAATGGAAGCGATTGAGGGCATCCTGCCGCTCAGCGGCCGTCGACAGGGGAGTAACCTGTGCAGCAGTCGCCTGGGAGGTGTCAGTGGAACGGTTGAAGCTGTACCGCAGGCTGAAGCGGTTGGCTTCGTTCGCGTGGTAGTCGACGCGGTTCGAGAGCAGCAGATCGCGCAACGGCGCAGAAGCCGCCGTATTGATGATGTGCCCGTAGTAAGGAGTTCCACCGAAGGGCGTGCTGGAGAAGATGCGCGTTCCGGTCTGGACGGCGGCGTTCTGATCCCGAAACTCGAGGGAAGAAAAGCCAAAAGCCTTGCTCTTGCGAAACGGTCCACCGATGGATCCGCCGAGCTGTTCACGATCAAAGCGAGGTACGGGCTGCGAGCGGTCAAAGGTTGCCGGAAGCCCCTGGAGATGACGGTTTCGCTCAAAGACGAACGCGGAACCGTGAACACGGTTTGACCCTGACCGGGTGACTACGTTGATGATGCTGTTTCCGGAGCGCCCCACCTCCGCCGTGAAGCGTGCCGTTGCGATCTGGAACTCAGCGACGGAGTCTTCCGGGAAGTTGGAGAGCGTGCCGCCAACTACTTCGTCGTTGTTGTCGGCACCGTCGACCAGCATGTTTCCGCCGCGCCCGAAGCCGCCCGCCGACGAGATCTCGACCGTGTTGGTCTTGGTCGGATCGAAGTTCGGCGCGGGGCGATTGCCCGGGAGCAGAAACGCAAGTTCGAGGAAGTTCCTGCCGTTCAGCGGAATGCTTTGAATCGTGTTCGCGGTGATCTGTCCCTGCAGCATGGATTGGGCCAGGTCTACCTCTGTCCCGCTGCTGCTGTTCACGTCCACAACGCTGGCTTGCGATGCCACCTGCAAGGTGGTCTTGAGCGTGACCGCTTTGCCCGCGTCTACCTGTACGTGGACGTAATGCACCGCTGAGAAACCCGGTTCGGTTATCTCCACGGTGTAGGTGCCAGGCACAACGTCAGACAGAACAAAGGAACCTTCGGCGTTACTGATCCCGTCTCGCACATCGCCCTGACGATCATTGGTGGCAATGACATGGACGCCCTGCAACACGGCCCCGCTCGCGTCGCTGGTGGTGCCGTTGATTGATCCCGCGGGTAACTGAGCGAGAAGAGGCAGGTGCAAAACGCCAAGACAGAAAAGCGTAAAACTGAGACGCACAGGCATTCACGAAACTCCGAAACAGACCAGCATGTGACACCCCGATCAGCTTCGGTTTCTGTGCTTAGGGGTGTCAGTGAGCCGGTGCGAATGCTACGGAGCGAACACCGGGTGGTGCTATCCATCAGAAGGTTGATTTTTGCGTCCAACTGCGTGGATCAATGGGACAAGCACTTGGCGTGGGTTCAGGTTAAGAGCGCGCTGGCCCAGGAACTTCTCGGGACCCAGAGGGCGCTCACACACGAACACCTGGTTGAGACCGCCGGTCGCGAACAGCTCCCCAACCCTGTGACGTCTCCGGAGTGATCTGGACCTTTCTCTCTCGGTACATCCTGTCCCGGCTTCTTCTTGTTACGGCCAACCCGATATGCTCTCAGCTGCTTACGACTTGTCGCTCCAGGAGAATGAGATATGGCTGTCGTATACGTTACCGACTCGGGTGATGAAGCGACCCGCTTTGACCGAACCCACCACAGCATTCCTTACCGTTGGTGATGCAGTGTGGAAAGCGATCTGTATTGCAAATCCCCGACGAAGCTGCGATCACAGCATCCTTGCAATCCGCGGAGACTCGGCAAGTGATGGACGACGTAAAGCGTTTTACCGACGTGACTCCGACGCGACACGAGCGGTTGCTTTTGTGAGAGCGTTGCCCAACTTGTTGGAGAGCGACGACGGAACGTGACAATACCCTGGTCGGACCGGGGGCACATGCATAAGCAGCACGAAGCGGGATTCTGTTAAGCCAACCTGCTCTCTCTCAAGAAGTCCGGCAGAGCAACGGGACTCGTGCCAACTCTTTGGAATAGGGCCTGCATCTGCTCCGGCGTCCCTTGTGGCGGAAGGTCTGCGGGCGGAAGCGTACGTGAAGTCGCTGGAACTCCGACCTCCGTAACAAGCTTCTCAAAGCCGCCGGGGAGATAGAAGTTGAGAAGCCGTGTCTGCTGAACTTCGGCGCGAAAGCTGTGCACGCAACCTGCGGGGATGTACGCGAGTGAGCCCGCCTCGGCAGTGACTTTCTTATCGCCTGCGATGAGAGTGAGTTCGCCATCAAGGATGTAGAGGGCCTCGTCCTGCCGGTGTGTGTGGGGTGGCGGCCCTGCGTGCAACGGACAAAGCTCTTCCATCAGCGAGTACGATCCGCCTGTTTGTTCCGCGCTGGCCAGGATGGTCCACAGAATCCCCTGCGACCAGTAGGCGGGTGCAGCCTTCACGGCGATCCCGTACGGTTTGGTCAGATTTGCTTCAGATGGCCTGGTCGCCATGTTGTCCTTCGTGGGCGGATCCGCGAACGGAAGCCCAAGCACGCCAATCTGGCCGAACTCCCGGGAGCACTCTTCCACCATCCACCGCGGCGGCATAGGGGCCGAGTTTGGCTCGGGTGGTTTTCGTTCGGCAGCGGGCATTGCGATGCTCATCACCAGCATCTCAAATCCACCTGGGGTGTAAAAGTTCAGAAGCCTGGAGTTGGGCTGGTCCACTGTGAAGCTGTGCTCCACGAACCTCGGAACCGAGACGAAGGTTCCGGGACCCGCCTCCACCGTCTCACCTCCCGCGTGGAAAGTGCAGTGCCCCTCCAAGACGTATAACCCTTCATCGGAAGGATGGGCATGGGTGCATGGACCGCCGATGCCAGTGCCACAGACCTGTTCGATGAAGCACAAATTGCCATTCGTCAGGGAGCTGCCCGCGAGCGGCATCCAAAGGTTGTCGATAAGCCAGAAAGCTGGGCTACTTCGGTTGGATAAAACATATGGAACAGCAGGTTCGTTCACGTGGCACCTCCAAAGTCCTGTCAACGGTGTCGTTCGGCAAGCCTTCTGCTTTGATTGCAGACGCAAAGCAAAGGAAGCTTGTATGCTCCGCTTGCGCCTCACTGGCGGCAAATTGCTTCTTCCGATAAATCGAGAAGGGTCTGAAGCGCAGCGTCGTCTCCGATGCGGTCGCCGCCTTCTTGACACTTGGAACAGAGAGATGCCACAAAGTCGGTTGGGTACCGGTCCGATGAAGCGAACAGCACCCAGCCAGCCGATGGAAGGTCTCGCCGCGTCTTGCGCATGAATGCCGCCCGTAAGAATGCGCAACGTGTCTGGACCAACCAATCTGCCGTCGTATAGGCAATGTTCAACGCCAGCCAGAACTATTTCTCGGCCTGCGACGACGTCCGGGAGCATGGAAACACGCGTTTCCCGCAACTGAGATTGCGCCCTCACGCTCCCGGTCCCAGCTGGACCAGAGGTGATGATGAGCACCGGTTTGCTTCGAAAGCACGATGCGAATGCCGGGCGAGACGCCCAGTCAAGCGCGTTCTTCAGAACGCCGTGGACGCCGTGGTTGTACTCGGGTGTGGCGATGACCACGCCGTCACTCGCTCCCACGTCGGAACGCAGTCTGGCGATCGATGGAAGCTCGGGAACAACATCCAGGTCCTCGTTGTAAAGCGAGACGTCTCCAAGGGTCCTTACAGTCAACGTGATGTCTTCAAATCTCTGATTGCTAAGGGCGCTCAGGATGGCAGTACTTGACGACGCTGCCCTTAAGCTGCCGGAATTCCCAAAACTTTCACCGGCATCCCTATAGCCTCGCTGTTAGTGACGCATCGCCCATGTTCGCTATGCTCCTGTAGAACAGATGCAGAACAAGTGAAGGGCACTCAGAACAACTCATCAAGCCATTTATCACTGTTCCAGATGAATCGGCCAGGCTAAGGTGAGAGTTATGGACATCCGGCACTACCGAAGCTTCATCGCATAAGCGGAGAAAGGCAGCTTCACCTCTGCGGCACGAAAGCTGCATATCGTTCGATCCGATCTCTCCGTGACGATCAAGGAGATGGAAGGCGAACTGGGCGTAAAGCTGGTGCAGCGCACCACCCGGCTTGTTTCGCTGACCGACGCAGGACTCCTCTTTCTCGACTATGCCAGGCCTGCCGTAGCGATGCTCAACGATGGCATGGAAGCTGTTCGATCGCAGAGCCGCGTCATCCGCGGGAGGATACGGCTCGGAATACTTCAGGCCTAAGCCCGTATATCGACCTGCCAAACATTTTAGGCAAGTTTCACGCGGAGTACCCCGACGTGGATTTTACGGTCCAATCTGTCAGCAGCCCGTTTGCACCGGAGCTTGTCCGTGAAGGGTGGATAGATCTGTGTTTCCACGCGGTTACGACAAGGAAGCGACCCTCAGGAGTAGACGCGATGCCGTTCGCACAGGATTCCCTGGTGGCGATTTGTGCAGGCAAGCACCCACTCTCTCAAAGAAAGACTGTGACGCTGGAATCGTTGTGTCCGCTCCCGTTTGTGGATGTAACGCCCGAGCGGGCTTTGCGAACTCTGGTGGACAAATGCAGTACACAATTCGGATCAACGGCAAGTGATGCCGAAGAACAGTGACTTCGACGGCTGCATGTTGCAGGACGGTCCAAGAGCTCTTTCGGCACGCCAACAGCAGGATTACGCTTGAGGCTTACACCTATGCGGTGAACTCGCACAAGCGGGCGGCGCAGAGCAGGGTTGTGCGTATGATGGTGTGGACCTGGGTAAAATCAGGGTCGTTTCGCACCCGGAGATCGGGGCAGGTGCGTGTTGCACCTTTATTGAAACCCACGACTTCTGCTCTTTCGGGGATGTCACCAACCTAACTCTCTTAGATTGATGGCGGGGACGACGGGGCTCGAACCCGCGACCTCTGCCGAGACAGCAAGGAAGGATTTCGTAGCTAATTGATCAGACGCCCGGATGGCCACTCTTGGAGCTCTGAGTCACCCTTGGCACCGTTATTGCGCCCTTATCGAACCCATGTCCTCTGTCCACGTTACCTCTGCCCTAACCCAGCGGCCGCTTAGTCGCCAGACCTCTTTCTTTGGACAGCGATCGTGGATTTTTGAATAATATCGGAATAACGGAATGTTCCACTGCAGGGAACGTTTGATGCCGCAATGACATTGCGGCATGGTATTGTGTTCCTGTTTCGTTCCCCTTTAAGGATCGATATGAGGCATGAGTTTGCCAGGTGTACCGGATAGGAAAGTCAACGGATGACTGCTCACTTGGGGTACCAGGCCAATTTTTATTTGCAGTTTTCAACGGGTCGAAACGCGCATTAGCGATTTGTATCGATTCAGAGGTACCACCGACGAGAACTGCGTTCCAGGCTACCCAACGGAGTTGCTACGACGCAACAAGCCCCCCCCCATTGATCATGGAGGGCATTGTTGCGCCGCAAAGGTAAAAACTTACCCTATCGGCAGACCCGCCAATTTGGCATATGTCACGGGGTTTGCGTATTCGTACCCCTCTGCAATCTTGCCATCTCGGATAACGAATTTGAAGATGTAGACGTTGTTGTAGGCGGTGCCGTCCTGGGCGATGTAGTCGCCTCTTGACTCAACAAAGACATTGCTGCCGTCTGTGCTGACGAAGTATCTGGGATGGAGCATCTTGATTTGCTTGAAGCGCTCCAAGACCTGACCTTGATACTTGGTGACGGCTTCCTTGCCCTCGTAGGTGAACCAGTTCTCTTGTTTCCCTGACGCAGCCAGGGGGAAGATGTACACCGCATCGTCGCTGAAGAGCTCCATGGTTGCGTCGAGATCATGGCGTTCTTTGGCGGCAAAAAAAGCTTTCGCGAGGTCAAGGGCCGTGGTTGAACTTTCCTGCTCTTTGTTGCTCATCTTTTCTCCTTTCACGTTTATGTTTGATCCCAGAACAGCTTAGGGATCGTTAGCGGCAATCTCTGGGGGCAACTACGATAAGGAACACCGGTCAGGTACGTTTTTCGCTCGACCTGAAAAGATGCATTCCGGGTGCGGTTCACCCAGGAATCGCGGAGGCCCGCACGCAATGAAGAAAAAACAAAACACGAGCACAACAGGCCAACATTCCAACTCTATGGTCGGCCCAAACAAAGAATCTGTCAACCTGTTGACAGACCCATTTGAGGCCCTCAATGACGACGCCCGTCGCTTCCGGCGTTTCACCCGCGCCGTGTTTGCCGCGCATGCCGCTGTGCTGAAACATGGCGATGCGATGAATGCGCGTTTTCAGCAAAGCGCCGCGCGATGGAGAGTGCTTATACGGATCGAACTGGGTGATGTTTCCGCGTCAGCTATCGCCAAGGTGACTGGTTACTCACGTCAATCCGTCCACAGGCTCTTGGCTGAGTTGCAAACAGAAGGTTTGGTTCGGACATCGGCAGACCCTACCGATCAGCGTAGATTACTGCCTCAACTTACCAAAAACGGCCGGAAGTTGCTGATGGGCATGGAGACTGGGTTTAACATTTGGGCTCAGGAACTGGTTGTCTGTCTAGAAGCAACACGACTTGAGCAGACCTGCGAGTTCCTTGAGGAAGCTGTAATCCTTCTCCACAGGAAGGAAGAGGCCGTTAAGGAAAGGGAGACCCCACGAAAGAGTCTGTTCAAGGATTTGTCCCTGCACTCGCGTTAGAAGCAGTTCCGGGTCCTCAGCTGTTGCTTACAACGCAAGGTACTAATCGACACCGTCATGATGCCTCCTAATAGCTAAACTTGTTTGCTAGAAAGAGAGACCTCCGCTCCTATCACGCCTTCTGCTCAATCCCCGATACCTACGCTTCAATCCGCCATCAGCACCACAATCACCGGGTGCTGCATTACGTCGCCGCTCGCCCCACCCGAAGCCGTTGGTGGGTGGGAGAATCCGAGACTCAAACCAGTCGAGACTCGATCATAGTGCCTATTGAGGAACTGGCGGAACTTTGATGCCTAAACCCCGGAAGGCAAGCGCCAAAAGTCTCCTGACGCGGGCCTCACCGGCTGGGGTTGGAGGGATTCTCCAAAGGAGGCCCAGAAGGACAAGAATGTCTTCTGGATCGGTTCCCTGGGGAAGCTCACCGGAGATTTCGCATGCTTCGATCATCTGGCGGACGGCGCCGAGCATCGGTCCATAGTGTTCCTGACGGTCCTGCGCCGATGTCGCCGCGTGGACGATATCGGCGACCCCGTATTTCATCTTTCCGAACTTGACGAGCCGGTCGCACCACAGGCGGAGCGCCTGGCCTGGCGAGTGTTTGGCGAGCAACGAGGGAGCAAGCGTTACCAGGGACGCAATCTCCTTGCGGTAAAGAGCAAGTACTAAGGATTCGCGGGTCGCAAAGTGCCGGTAGAGCGTACCCGCGCCGACCCCTGCAGTCTTCGCGATGGAGTTGAGCGAAGCCGCCGGATCAGCCGTCAGGGCTTCGCGCGCCACTTCCAGAATTCGATCCTTATTCGCGCGAGCATCGGAACGCAAGTCTTCTTCAATCATGTTCATCTTGACTATGCGGAGAGTTCTCCGCTAAGCTCAAGAGCCTACCGGAGAGTTATCCATTTGTATCCGGTTCGGAGGGAATATGCAATACACAAAACTCGGTCACACCGGTCTTGACGTCTCCCCCATTTGCATCGGCTGCATGGGCTTTGGTGATCCTTCTCGCGGCCATCCGGCCTGGTCGCTGGATGAGGAAGCTAGCCGATTGTTGATTCGCCACGCAATCGAAGCTGGAATCAACTTCTTCGACACAGCCAACATGTATTCGAATGGCGGCAGCGAAGAGATCGTCGGGAGAGCCCTCAAGGATTTCATCCACCGCGACAGTGTTGTCATCGCGACTAAACTGGCCGCAGCCACGCGGAATGGCCCGAACGCTATCGGGTTGTCCCGGAAGGCGATCATGACGGAGATCGACCATAGTCTGAGACGGCTTGGCACGGACTACGTCGATCTCTACCAGATTCATCGTCGTGATCAGTTGACTCCCTGGGAAGAGACGTTGGAAGCGCTTCACGACTTGGTGAGGATGGGGAAAGTCCGGTATCTCGGCGCTTCCTCCATGAAGGCGTGGGAGTTCAGCAAGGCGCTGAACCTGCAAACGGTAAATGGATGGACGCGCTTTGTCTCTATGCAGGACAACTATAATCTCGTGGCGCGGGAAGAAGAACGCGAGATGCTGCCGCTTTGTGCCGACGAAGGAGTGCAGACAATGGTCTACAGCCCGCTTGCACGCGGCAAGTTGGCGCGTTCCTGGGGCCAGACCACGGCCCGTTCCGAAGCTGAACCTGCGGGTGCCAGGCAAAATGAAGCGACCGCCGCAAGCGATCAGAAGATCATCGAAGCGGTGGCTGCTATTGCTAAGGAACGTGGAGCTAGTCAAGCCAAGATCGCACTGGCGTGGCTACGTCGTAATCCCGTTGTTGCGGCGCCGATCGTGGGTGCGCTCAAGGCTCAACACATCGACGATGCAGTTGCGGCTCTCGACATCAATCTGACGGAGGATGAGGTTACAAGACTTGAGGAGCCTTATACGCCACGGCTAGACAATCAGGGCATCTCTGATCCGGCCGTCCTGCACCGCGCGATGGAGGCAGCGACCGGATTTAGAGTGAATGCAGCTTAGAATAAGATGATGACGCCGCGTGTCGTTCGCGTGTGACCGCGGCCTTGGGGCCGACGACTCCTTCACCGCACCAAGGGGGGGGCTCGAGCATCGCGCGTAAACGTTTGAAGAGAAAGAAGTGCAGTTATGCCGATCCACTGAGCTAGAGGTTCAATGGGCTTCAGAAGCATGGTGTGTGACAGCTCCGCTTACCAACGGATCACATCAGTCAGGGAGCTGGAAGCTTTGAGTGTCGATCAAACGAAGCGCGTGCGGCTT
>CAXUNH010000010.1:0-42178 GCA_964252405.1 uncultured Acidobacteriaceae bacterium
TGCGGGGGCAGTTTGGTGGGGGGGCTGCGGATCTCTCCACTACGCTGCGCTCCGGTCGAGATGACAGGTTGGAGGGTGAGCGCTCCGGTGGCCATGAGTGCCTGGGTTCCATGGCCAAGCGCCCCGGTGGCGGTGTGGCGTTGTGTGGCCTGGCGGAGCGTTTTCTGGCGGCGCTCCGGGACGAGCGGGGTGCGAGTGAACACACTTTGCGGGCGTACCGGCGGGAGCTGGCAAATTTTGTTGGTTTTCTGGGTAAAGAGTTGGGCGGGGATGCCGATATAGGAAGTGTTGGGCATTTGCAGATCCGGGCGTACCTGGGGGTTCTGTTTGAGAAGGGACTGACGAAGACCTCCGTAGCGCGCGCTTTGGCTGCGGTGCGGAGCTGGTTCAAGTGGCTGGCCAAAGAAGGTGTGGTGAGGGCGAATCCGGCGATGCTGGTGAGCACACCGAAGCTGCCGAAGCATCTGCCGCGGGTGCCGAGTATCGAAGAGATGAACCGGGTGCTGGATGGACTTGCCGCTTCCTTGCCAACGGCGAGTGCGGTGTTGGGCAAGGCACAGGATGTCCAGGGCGCGGCGAAGAGTGGGAAGGCAAAGGCTGAGGGCGGGCGCGGGAAGACCACGAAGGCTGCGACACAACACGCGCCGGGACCGATCTGGCACACCCGGGAACGCGTGATCTTTGAACTGCTGTATGGATGTGGGATTCGCAATGGAGAGCTGGTGGGGTTGAACGTTATGAGTGTGATCTGGGGTGACGATGCAATTCGGATTTGGGGCAAAGGGAGCAAAGAACGCCTTGTGCCGTTAGGCGATCTCGCCGCAGCTTCGATCCGCGCTTACCTGCCTGAACGGCGGGACCGGCTGATCGCTGCGAACAAAGCCGGTCTGGTCGACGACGGACCGCTGCTCTGCAATGCGACCATGCGCGGAGCATGCCGGCTCACGACGCGAAGCGTGGGTCGCATCGTGAAGGCGATTGCGCAGTCCCGGGGGTTGGCCGCGGATGTCCACCCGCATACGTTGCGCCATGCCTTTGGCACGCACATGTTGGAGGAAGGTGCAGACCTTCGCGCCATCCAGGAGATGCTGGGGCATGAGCGTCTGTCCACGACACAGCGATACACCCAGCTAACGGTGGGTCAGGTGCAGCGTGTTTACGACGAGACCCACCCACGCGCAAAGTGATGCGTTTGTTTTTCGACCATGAGGATGTCGAAGATGGGGACGGGTGCGGGCAGGAGGTTCTCCGTTGCTGAGTGCGGCGCAGATGGTTGATGCACTTCCCTCAAGGCGTGGGGACGCTGGCCAGCCCTGCGCAACATTTTTCCGAGGGGCATCAAGAAACAGGCATGTTCGAAAGGAAGACCACTCACGGAAGCGAGGAGGACTACGACAACGGGACTCACTTCCCGCACTGGATGCAGGTCTTTCCTTTACCCGTTGAACATCTGCCGCCGGTTGCCGACGCGACTACAATCAGCCAGCATGCATCGTCGTCAGTTCGTCGTCGCTTCGCTCGCAAGCTCCGCCTCCGCCTTCGCCTCACAGACAACATCCCATTCGCCCATGCCCTCCTTTGCCGTTCCCGTCGCCCGCGAGTTCTATACCCTTCGCCGTTACGCGCTGCAGATGGGGCCGCAGACCGCGCTCGCTGAAGGGTACTTCAGCGATGCGCTGCTCCCCGCCCTCACCCGGCTCGGTTTCGGGCCTGTCGGCGCGTTCAAACTCGACATCGGTCCCGACACCCCTGCGTACTATCTGCTGGTGCCGGGCTCCTCCGCGAACGAACTCGCAGTCATGGATATCCGGCTCGCACACGATGAGACTTTTCTGAAAGCTGCAGAGCCCTTCTGGGCGGCACCCGCACGCTCGCCCGCATTCCATCGCGTCGAGAGCTCGCTTCTGCTTGCCTTTGAGGGGTGGCCCAGGCTCACCTCACCCGCTTCCTCGGCCACCAAGGCCAGGCGCATCTTCCAACTACGCACGTACGAGAGCCCCAGCCACGCCGCCCACGTGCGCAAGGTGGAGATGTTCAACCAGGGCGAGTTCGAGATCTTTCAACGCACCGGACTGCATCCAGTCTTCTTCGGCGAAACACTGATTGGGCCCGGCATGCCCAGCCTTACCTACATGCTCAGCTTTGCGGACACACATGAGCTGGAAACGAACTGGGCTGCGTTCAGCACGGATCCTGCCTGGAAGAAGCTGCAGACCTCGCCGCGCTATGCGTACGAGGCCATCGTAAGCAACATCAGCAACCTGATGCTCAGCCCGCTCGCAGCCTCTCAGATCTAGCGTTGTCCGCGCGGATCCGGGCCTCATGAACCAACGCTCTCACTCTTGAGGGACTCATTTTTATTATCGACGCAGCATCCCGGGGCGGGCGCGCTGCCACCGGATCGGCTGCCGCGGTCGTCCGACACCCTATGCCCGCTCTGCGGAGTCTAGGCTCATCTTCCACGGCTTTCACCTTCGCCGCGGAGACAAAATTTGCGGCAGTCTCATCCCGCCGGACGAGCGGCCGTTCGTGAAGCGCGCTCAACACGGCAAATTCCCGGCGAGAATGCGGGCGCCGCGTTTCGCTCCGTCACTCGGCCCCACACGCGCGGAAAAGCCGACTGGCTTCCGCACCAACTCTCTCCGCTACACTGGCCCATGTGACCTCCCCTGCCGAGCCGTACGGCCCCTCGCTGCAACTGCAACTGGACGAAATCACGGCCAACACGCGCGCGCTCGTCCCCGCCGATCGCCTGGCCCGAACAGAACAGCTCGTCCAGGAACTGCGAGCAACGGGCATCGAAGGCCAGATTCTCGGCCCCGGAGATTTCATCGCCGGTTTTGAGTTGAAAGCAGCGACGGGCAAGCTCATTCGTTCCTCTGACCTGCTTGCGCTCGGTCCCCTGGTGCTCAAATTCTTCCGCGGCCGCTGGGATCCGTACGACATGACCGAGCTCGAGGCCTGGGAAGCGCTGCAGACCGCATTGCGTCGCCGACGGGCACTCCTGGTCGCTATCAGTCCGCAGACTGCGCGACAGAATGCCTTCACGGCGGACCGCCACAATCTGTCGTTTCCTCTCCTGTCCGATCCGTCGTGCACCTTTGCGGAGACACTCAGCCTGGCTTATACCGTGCCCGAGGCCACACGGGCATATTTCCGCTCCATGCTGGTCAACATTCCCTTCCTAAATGGGGACGACACATGGCGCCTTCCCCTTCCTGCCACGTATGTCCTGCGCGAGGCTGGCACCGTGCTGTACGCAGAGGGGTACGCGGATCACCGTCTGCGCCCTGAGCCTGCCAAGACCCTTGCGATCCTGGAAGATTTTGTGCACTAAGCGGCCGGGGGCACGGCTGCCTGGGCCACAGCCGCCACGTCAGCAACGCTGGGACTTGATGCCAGGGAGCAAACCACCTCGAACGCGAAAGCGAGCCGTGTCTCTGGACGCCGGCTCGCCCTAAGCTCTACCGGGAACTTTCCAGCAAGGCTACTTCGACATTGGCGGGGGCGGAGTTTGCCTCCACCACCTCGCGGCGCTTCTGCTCTTTGGGCTGTGGGCACAGCAGATGGGCTGACAGTGCCGGCACCCAGAGATCCCGCAGAACATAGCGGTCCCCCACCCGACGGAAGATCAGTTTTCCGGCCTGAGCCACCCGATTGTCATCAGCCCACTCCACCACACCCAGCGCGGCGCTGTTTGTGCCGTGGATCTGCAGGATGTTGTCGGAGAGCATGCCAAAGGTGTATTTGCCCGCTGGAAAGGCGCGGCCTCCGTACTGAAACGCAAACGGCACGGTCGCTTTGGCCAGAGACCGAGGATGTTGCGCACGAGCCACCGGCACACTGACGGCCAATGCGAGCAGGGCTGCGAGAGACGATGTACGAACGAAGCTGAATCGAGTGTTCATGGCGGCTTCTCCTTTTGAAGACGACGTCGGTCCATCGCCCTCACTGAGACAAGCGCAGAACCCCGCAAAAGGGGGCCAAGCCATCCGGACCGGAAGTGGGGTCTAGCCGGCCACCTCCAGAGCTGTTCTCTGTTCGAGGAGCGTGAGCAGCACCAACTCCTCCTGCCGCAGCGCGTGTTCGTGCTCTGCGATCTCTTCTTCCAGTTCTTCCTTGGCGGCCTCCGCGCTGATCTGGCCTGCCAGATACGCCTCCAAGACGGCGGGGTGAACATACGCCTTCCGGCACACGGCCGGCGTGTTTCCCAATTGCTTGGCAACCGCCTTGATCGCTTCGACGACGTTCTTCTTCGCCTGCGTAGCCGTCTCCGATGGTCCAAGAGATCGCAGCATCTCCGCCGCCAACACCGTTCCAGCCCAGGTACGAAAGTCCTTTGCCGTGAAGTGCTCGCCGGAGATCTCGCGCAGATAGTCATTCACATCCGCGGAATCGATCGCGTGGTGATTCCCGTCGTTGTCCAGATACTGGAATAGCTCATAGCCCGGGATGTCCTCACAGGTCTTGATGATGCGCGCCAATCGCCGGTCGTGCAGGCTAATCGTATGGTGCACACGGCTCTTACCCTGGAAGGAAAAGGTCACCTCCGCGCCATGCACCTCAACGTGCTTGTTGCGCATGGTGGTCAGCCCGTAGCTCTTGTTTTCTTTTGCGTACTCCTGGTTTCCTACGCGGATGTGGGTCAGTTCCATCACGCTCACAATGGTCGCCAGCACCTTGTTCCGGGGCAGCCCCGGCAGCTTCAGGTCGGCCGCCACACGCTCGCGGATCTTTGGCAGGGCCGCGGCAAACTTCATCATGCGCTCATACTTGGTCCCGTCCCGCACCTCGCGCCACTTAGGGTGATACCGGCTCTGCTTGCGCCCCCGCGCATCCCGCCCCGTGGCCTGCAGGTGCCCGTTCGGCTGCTTGCAGATCCATACGTCCGTCCATGCCGGCGGGATCACCAGTGACTTGATGCGGGCCAGGGTCGCTTCATCCTCCAACGGTTCGCCCCCGGGGTCGACGGTGTATTCGAACGCCTTGCCTCCGGTGCCCTTTGGGTGACGTCGAATGCCGGGCTTCTTGTCCGTCACATACCGCAGTCCCGCCGCTTTGGCCGACGCGACCGGGTCCAGCGGATCCACCCCGCTCTCACCCTCCCCGGCGTCGCTTTGCTTCGTCACAACGGCCGCCACCACAAGCGGCCTCAGCAACGCCTTCGCCCGCCGAACTTTCTGCTTTTTTTCTTCCGCAACCGGCATGGACCATGTGATGCCTTTCTGCACCAGACCTGCGCCAATCGCGCCGTCCGGCTTGCGCATCGTCACCGATCTGCGACACTTTTCCACGCCCTGATCGACCCCTTTTTCCCAGAAAACCCGAAGAAACACGGTAGACCGCCGAACGGCGTACAACCAAAGCGGTAGAAAGCAGGGTTGTGGACGATTTTTCCACGTTACCTCAATCACGTTACCGCTACGCTGTCTCCATGCAAGCCATGAATGAGAAGGGCACAGCCCTCACCAACACCTTCCGCCAGCAGGTCATTGTTAACTTCTGCCACACTGTTCTTCGCTCCGACGACGACCTGCTGAAACAAGCCATCGATCGCTACCAGCAATCCCTTATCACGCAAAACCGCCGCTAACCACTCCAGAGCACAGCGGCCTCACCCTGCATTTTCTCTGTCACGTCCGCTCGGGAAACTGGCGTTCGCTCTAACCTCTGTGGCGTCCCACGCATCTCTCTCCTCGTTGGTTTACCCTCGCAAAGGAACCAACCCGAGGAGATGGACATGTCGCAATCCCCCGCTCTCGATGGCCTCACTGCCTGGAAAGCTCTTGCCGCTCACGCCGCCGAGCTAAAAAGCATCACCCTCAAAGACCTCTTCGCGCAAGATCCCCATCGCGGTCCCAAGTACACCCTCGAAGCCGAAGGTCTGCTCCTCGACTACTCCAAAAATCGCATCACCGATCAGACGCTCAAGCTCCTCATCGCCCTTGCCGAAGAGGTCGACCTGAAGGGCCGGACCGAGGCGATGTTCACCGGCGAAAAAAACAATGTAACCGAGGGCCGCGCCGTCCTGCACACCGCCCTGCGCGCGCCCAAGGACGCCGTCATCAACGTCGACGGCCAAAACGTGGTCCCTGAGGTCCACGAAGTGCTCGACAAAATGTCCGCCTTCGCTGACAAAGTCCGTTCCGGCGAGTGGAAGGGGCATACCGGCAAGCGCATCCGGAACATCGTCAACATCGGCATCGGCGGCTCCGACCTCGGACCTGTGATGGCCTACGAGGCGCTGAGGCACTACTCGGACCGCAATCTCACCTTCCGCTTCGTCTCCAACGTGGACGGCACTGATTTTGCCGAGGCCACGCGCGACCTGGACCCGGAAGAGACTCTCTTCCTTGTCGCCTCCAAGACCTTCACCACGCTCGAAACCATGACCAATGCGCACACCGCACGGGACTGGTTTCTCAAATCCGGCGCCCCCGAGTCCGCCATCGCCAAACATTTCGTCGCCATCAGCACCAATGCGAAAGAAGTTGCCAAGTTCGGCATCGACAACGCAAACATGTTCGGCTTCTGGGACTGGGTCGGCGGCCGTTACAGCATGGACTCGGCCATCGGCCTCAGCACCATGATCGCCATCGGCCCGGACGGCTTCCGCGACATGCTCGCGGGCTTCCACGCCATGGACGTACACTTCCGCACCGCGCCCATCGCACAAAACCTGCCCGCGCTGCTTGGCCTGCTCACCGTGTGGTACACGGACTTCTTCGGCGCGGAAACCGTAGCCGTCCTTCCCTACGACCAATACCTCAAGCGCTTCCCCGCCTACCTTCAGCAGCTCACCATGGAGTCGAACGGCAAGCACGTCACGCTCTCCGGCGCGCACGTCACCTACGAGACCGGCCCGATCTACTGGGGCGAGCCCGGCACCAACGGCCAGCACAGCTTCTACCAGCTCATCCACCAGGGCACGCGCCTTATCCCCTGCGACTTCATCGGCTTCTTCAAGACGCTCAATCCACTCGGCCAACACCACGACATCCTGATGGCCAACGTCTTCGCCCAGACCGAAGCGCTCGCCTTCGGCAAGACCGCCGAGCAGGTCAAAGCCGAAGGCACCCCGGACTGGCTCGTCCCTCACCGCGTCTTCGAAGGCAACCGGCCAAGCAACACCATTCTCGCGAACGAACTTACGCCCAACATGCTCGGCAAACTCGTAGCCCTTTACGAGCACAGCGTCTTCACGCAAGGCATTGTCTGGAACATAGACAGCTTCGACCAGTGGGGCGTCGAACTCGGGAAGCAGCTCGCGCAACGCATCGCCGCCGAGATCGAAGGCACAGGCGAACTAAAGCACGACTCGAGCACCAACAACCTGATCCAGCGCTACCGCGACGCAAAGTAAGCAGAATCCGTTCGCCAGCCAGGACGCCACCGATCTCTTCGGTGGCGTTCTCCATTCAGGGAGGCTTCGCGATCCGCTGGGAATTATGTTGCGGTTCAGCCAGACACGTTCGCCAGATCGATGAACGCGCGGGGGGGGGGGATCGGTGTGGATCAGCTTCACGCGGACACACGCCCCCACATCCAACCCCGCCTCGTTCTGCGTGATCCGTCCTTCAAACGGCGGCTGAAACACGCGCGCATACACACCTTTCGGGCTGGCCCCCGTCACCACACCATGGAAGACCTTCCCGCGGCTGTCCCCTAAAGCCACGGCAGCAACGCGCTTCTGCATGGCACGGTCAATCTTGCGCAGGGCTTTGTCCGCCTCGTTGCAGTGCGTGGCGATGGCGGTCAGCTCCGCGTCGCTATACGGCGCCGGCGTGCCTGACAGCATGGCATGCAAGACGCGTTGCGTTACCAGATCCGGGTAGCGCCGGTTGGGCGCGGTGGAGTGTGTGTAGTCCCGCGCCGCCAGACCGAAGTGCCCCAGCGGATCATCGTCCGGCCGCATAAGGGCATACTCGCCGGCCCCTAACAGCTTGATGACCGCAAGCGCCAGGTCCGGATAGTGGGCGTCATCCGATGCATGCTGCTGTTGAAGAAAGTTGTTTAGTGCCACGGCATCGGGTTGCGCCGGCAGCGTGGTTCCCCGCTCGGCGGCCAGAGCCTGAATGCGATCCCAACGCTGCGGCACACGCACCACGCGTTGCAGACCACTGCGCCCGCCGTTGCGCAGCGCGCGTGCCATCACCCCGTTGGCGGCCACCATCAGATCCTCGATCAGATTCATCGCGCGGTTCTGCACCACCTGCTTCAAATCGACGACGTGCCCGTCCATCACCACAGGATCTGCCTCGGCTCGCTTGAACTCGAGCGCACCGGCCTTGATGCGGGCCGCATGCAGCTTCCCTGCGGCCTCATCCTGGAGGCGCAACTGCTCCGCCAGCCATTGGCTTGTGTGGGCTGCCGGCGAAACGCCATTCCGCGCAGGTGTTCCGTCGGTGGAGCTCCTCTTCGGCGCGCTGTCGGAGCGCAGAGTCATGGGGTCCGCATCGGACGAAGCCTCCAACCACGAACCCACGCGCGAGTAGGCCAACTGCGCACGATTTCGCACCCATGCACGCGAAACAGCCTCCTCCGAAAGCTGACCCGCATCGTCCACAGTGAAGCTCATGATCAACGCCAGACGATCAGCATCCTCGTTCAGCGACGTAAGCCCCGTCGACAACTCGGACGGCAGCATCGGGAAGTTCTGCACCGCGGTATAGATCGTCTCCGTCTGCGCCGCTGCATGCAGGTCTACCGGGCTTCCTTTCGCCACAGAGGCCGCCACATCCGCGATCGCTACATGAAGCCGTACCCCGCCCGGAACACGCTCCGCAACCTCGATCTGGTCGAGATCCCTTGACGTGTCGTTGTCGATCGACGACCAGCCCAGAGCGCGCCGATCCGGAATGTCCGCAGACAGTTTGGCGTTCCGGGCTGCGGCCGCGATCTGCTGCACCTGCGTGTCTACGTCGGGGGTGAACTCGGGATTGAAGCCGGCCGCATGAAGATCTTTGAGCGCCGCTCCTGCCAGGTCAAAGCCTTGGATCGTTGGCTGGTCAGACATGAGCCGGAGCCTACTACGGGGCCACCGGCACTGGCCCGCGAAGCGTTCCGCACGCTTAACGGAAGTCGCGCTCCCCTGTGATCTTCCATCCGTCGGGCGTGCGCACCAGCCAAAGCTGCGAGCGGATGAGCATGTGTGTTGCACCGCTTGTGCTCTGTGCCCAGGTCACATCCTTCACAAGCCGAACATCCGCCGTGGTGTCGGTTTCGTTCTCGATCTCCACATCGCGCAGGCTGAAGCTTGCTGTCCGGTTGCCCCGGCCGAGGTATGCCGCCTTGTCTGCTTGCACAAAGGCCTTATCCACGTTCGTGCGCAGGAAGTAGCGATCCATGTGCGGGGCGTACTCGGCGGCTTCGGCACGGGGATCATTCAGAGTCATGGCCTGCGCCCATCGCTGCAAGGTATCGCGGATGCCGGCCTCCGCAGACTGCCGCTCAGCGAGATCCGCAATTGCGCTGCGCGGTTCCGGAGTTCCCTGGTCGGGGTAGACGGTCAGCGAGGGATGTCTGGCTGCTTCCGCAACCTCGCTCGCCTTCGGTGCGGGGAGGATGCGCGGGGAAGGCTGCCGCACCGCCGGAAGACCTTTCGTGCCGGAGGCGATCGGAACCCGCGGATTCGGCTTGTCCCCCGCCGTCGCCGCGGGTGCAGGGGCGAGCGCCACGGTCGTGCCGGACGCGGGCCAACTCGCGGGGAAGTCCTCGTAGCTGACCGGCTGCCACGCCCGGATGCGGCGAAGAGCGTCGGCGTACTGCGCAATGGCCGAAGTCGCCGTCCACTCGTCCTGATTCGCCAGTTCGACCAGATCCTTGGGCTGCGGCTGGTCGGCGTAGACCTTGTACCCGCTCGTGCCCTGGAGTTCTACCTTACGTTGCTCCGCATCCTGCAGATCTTTGCCCGCATTCGCCAGGCGCTCTTCGTGGATCTGGACCAGGACCTGTCGTATGCGCTCTGGATCGTTCCCGGCGCGATCCAACCGTGTCTGCTCCTCCACGGAGAGGCGTCCCACTGCGCTCAAAGCCATGAGCTGCTGCACGTTCGCGCTACGCCACTGTGCGCGAAGCTGCTGCTCCGCCGCGCGCCTGCGCTGTGCCGATTGGTAGGCGAACAACGCCGCAATGGCCAGCGCTGCGAGGAGCAGCGCGGCGGTGGTCCAGATTGCGTTGGCACCCGTGCGAGACCGCATCACACACCCTTCAGATGCAGCCTGCAACGCCGGAAGCCCTCGATTCGCCACCCCAACTAGGGCTTGGCAACCGGGACGACAGGCAAGCTGATGAAGCTGGCCTGGCCGGCTTCATGCCAGACCCGCTGCGTCGCCTTCGCGTAGTCCTCAGGCTTCGCCTCGAAGATGTTGGGCACGAACTTCTGCGGGTTGCGGTCATACAACGGGAACAGCGTTGACTGCACCTGCACCATGATGCGATGTCCGGGCAGGAACGTGTGGTTCACCATCGGCAAGGCGAAGGTGTAAGGGAGCGGCTCATTGGACTTGATCGCCTCCGGGTGCTCAAAGCTCTTGCGGTAGCGTCCGCGGAAGATATCGGTCGCAATCGGCAGCTCATACCCGCTCATGTCTGTGGGCGGCGCAATGCGATCCGGCTGCACATCGATCAGCTTAACCACCCAGTCAGAATCCGTTCCGCTGGTGGACGCTACAAGATGCACCACCGGCTCGCCCGAAAGCTTCATCGGCTCCTTCAGCGGCTCGGTCTCGTAGGTCAGCACATCGGGGCGACCATCCACGAAGCGCTGATCGGTGACCAGCCAGGTGCGCCAGCCGGTGGAGTCGGCCGGATCGATCGGCCGGGGCCGGTAGGGTACGGGCTTCATCGGGTCGGACACGTACTCGTCAAATCGATCGCCTTTGGCCTCTCCGCCGGGTTTGTCGAAGGACAGCTTCCCGCTCGCGGTCAGGTACAGCGGCCGCGAGGGCACCGGGCATCCCCCCTCGCAGCTGGCGGGAAACTCCGGCGGGCTGTCCCAGCGGTCCGCGCCCGTGTCGTAGATCCATGCCTTCGGCGTAGTGGCGGCGGGCGCGCCCGGCTTCAGGTACTGGTTGAAGAACGGCAGCAGCACCTCACGCCGCCACTGCGCGGTGGTGTCGGAGGCCCACGTGAGTGTTCCCAGCGCGCGTCCTTCGCGGTTGACCTGCGAGTGGAACCACGGACCCATCACCAGGTGGTTCACCTCATCGGAAGCTCCCTTGGCCTTCAGGGCGCGGTAGCTGTGGATGGCTCCCCACATATCTTCCTGGTCATATAACCCCTGCTCCCACATCGTGGGCACGGTGAGCGGTTTCGCGGCGATCAGCTTGTCCAGGGCCTGGCTCTGCCAGTAGCCGTCGTACGCCGGGTGCTCCACCATCACGCGCCAGAACGGTAGCTGCTCCATGCCCTCCGCGCGCGCAAAGGCATCGGCCGACCCGGCGCGCAGGAAGTTCGTGTAGTCGTCCCGTCCGTCGCGCGGCACATGCACGCCTTCGCCGCGGTTGGTGGTCTGCCCCAGAACGTAGTCGATGTTCGGCTGACGGAAGGCTCCGTAGTGGAACCAGTCGTCGCCCATCCACCCGTCGACCATCGGACTTTCGGGAGCGGCGACCTTGAGTGCCGGATGAGGATTCAACTCCGCCATGACCACGGTGAAGCCCTCATAGCTGGACCCGATCATGCCCACGCGCCCATTCGACTCCGGCACGTTCTTCACCAGCCAATCGATCGTGTCGTAGGCATCCGTCGTATCGTCCGCCCCGCTCGGGTTGTAGCCCGAGTTCACCGGCGGAGGCGTCATCAGGTACACGCCCTCCGATCCGTACTTGCCGCGCACATCCTGGTACACGCGGATGTACCCGGCCTCCACGAAGACCTCGTCACTGAGCGGCAGCGCCTCGATCATCCGCGCGCTCTTGGACCGCGCCGCGCGAGCCGCCGCGTTGTATGGCGTGCGCGTCAGCAGGATCGGGGCGCCATGCGCTCCCTTGGGCACGCAGATCACCGTGTACAGCTTCGTGCCGTCGTGCATGGGCACCATTACGACGCGCTTGTCGAAGTCGCTGTTCACCTTCGGCGCTTTGAAGCTCGGCGTCAGATCATCGCTGGGTAGCTTTTCCTTTTGGGCGGACCCGGAGAGAGCCGGAAGGGCAAACAGAGCGGCAACGGCAACATGGGCAAATCGGTTCATCACGTCTCTCAGAGCGCGCGGGCGCTCCCGGGGAGCGACACGGCGGATGTTGGGATGGCCCCAGCCTACCACCGGACAACGGCCCCCTGGAGTTCCGTCTCGAGCTGCGCCCAGAGCGACCCGTTCTGCGCAGCTTCGATGCTGCGAATACGTCCCCTTGCTCTCGGGGCTCTGTTCGTTTACCGTATTCTTAGAGCGGCAATCGGACAGTCCTGATCGGAGACCCTCCTTGCAGCTCGCAGGAGGTTCGTTTGTCCAGCGCAGCCACTCTCCCGTCCCCGGCCACGACCCACATTCCCGCCACACCGGCGCCCAAAGCCGCCAAGCAGCTTCCCGGCGTCGCCCTCGACCAGTACACCGGCGACCCCAACTTCATGGCCTCGCTGGCCCGCGGCCTGGTGGTGATTCAGGCCTTTACGCCACAGATGCCGCAGATGACGATCTCGCAGCTGAGCCTGCGCACAGGCCTCTCGCGCGCCGCCGTCCGCCGCTGCCTCTATACGCTGTGCAAGCTCGGGTTCGCCGGCGCGGACGAAGCGCAGCGCTACTCCCTGCGCCCCAAGATGCTGACGCTGGCCAACACCTACACCGCCTCCAGCACACTGGCCAACGCCGCGCAACCCATCCTGGAACGCATGAGCTCCATCCACCACGAGAGCTTCTCCGTGGCCACCCTGGACGGTGATGACATCGTCTACATCGCGCGTTCGACCGTGAACCGCGTCATGAGCGTCGATCTGCACATCGGCTCACGGCTGCCGGCTTTCTGCACCAGCATGGGCCGCGTGCTGCTTGCCTATCTGCCTCAGGATCAGCTGGAAAGCTATCTGTCGCGCGTGGTGATGACGCCGTACACGCCGCGGACCATCAACTCGGTCGAAAAACTTCGCCTCGCCCTCCGCAACGTCCGCCGCAACGGCTATGCGCTGTGCGATCAGGAGTACGAAGTCGGCCTCCGCTCGCTCGCCGTCCCGGTCACCGCCCCCAACGGCCGTGTGGTCGCCACGGTAAACCTCAGCGGTCACGCTCCGCGCATGCCCATGCTCGACATGCAGACCCGCTTTCTGCAGCCGCTGCGTGCGGCTGCGGCGGAGCTAAGCATCTTTCTCCGGTAGAGAGTAGCGAGAGGCCTGTGGGGCAGGCCTTCAGGGCGCGGCCGCACTGGCCGGGGTCCCTGTGCGAACATACCTCAGGAGGCGACAGCGCTGCACCCGGACTGGACCAACCATCTGCACAACTACATGGTCCAGGACCTGGTCGGTACGCTCGCCGCAGTGCTGGCCTTCGCTGCCGTCCTTTACGCCCCCGGCTACCTGATCGGGTACGCGACGGATCTCTTCGGATTCAGGCAAAGAAACTTCGCCGACCGTTCTGTCGGTGCGCTGGCGACGTCCTTCTGCGTGTCGCCCATCGCCGCCCATCTGATCGGCCGCCTGGCCGGCCTGACAGGCCTGTGCTGGGCGTTATCGGCGACCGCTTTTGCCGCCGTTCTTCTTCTGCTGCAAACGCACCGGGACACACGCTGGCCGGGGCGCGACCGCCGCATCACCGCGCTCGTCGCAACGGGTTGGACCGCCTTCGTTCTGATGATGCTGGTGGACGCCCAGACCGGCCACAAGCTCTACTTCAGCGTCGTGGTGGCGGACCAAAGCTACCGCATCGCGTTCACCGATGCCGTCGCGCGCACCGGCGTGCCGCCCGCCAACCCGTTGTACTTCGCGGGCTCGCCTGCGCCCATGCGGTACTTCTACTTCTGGTATGTGCTATGCGCGGCTGTCATGAAGCTGGCGCACGTCTCCGCGCGCCAGGCCTTTACCGCGAGCACGGTGTGGGCGGGCTTCGGCCTGCTCGCCACGGTCAAGCTCTACGCCACTTGCTTCTTCCAGTGGCGACGCCCACAGCGTTGGATCGCCCTGGGACTGCTGGCTGTTACCGGCGCAGACCTCCTGCCCGCCGTCGGCCAGGCGATTCTGCAACCCACGCTGAACGGCAATACCGAGTGGTGGTCCGTTGATCCCATCTTCGGCTGGGGTGACTCCCTGCTGTGGGTGCCGCACCACGTGGCCAGCGCCCTATGCTGCCTGCTCGGCTTCCTGTTGCTCTGGAACACGTTGCAGTCCCGCACGGGCACTCGGGATCTCTGGGCAAACCTGCTCGCCTCGGCAGCCTTTGCCAGCGCATTCGGTCTCTCTGTTTACGTTGCTTTCGGCTTCGCGCTCCTCATGGCGGCCTGGCTGGTGCGGGTTTGCGTGCTCCGGCATCCGCAGCGTCCTCAGATCCTGCGCCGCGTGGCCACGATCACTGGCTTGAGTGCGCTTCTGTGCGCTGTTTTTCTGGGCGAGCTCGCCTCCGGCATGATGCACCCCGCCGCCCATAGCACGTGGGAGACCGCCGCACCCACGCCGCACCTGTTCTCGCTGAGCATCCGGCGCATGATCGATTCCGAGTTGCTCACGGGCCTGCCCCTCTTCGCAACCCTCAATCGCACACATCCCATCCTGCTGGACGGTATCATCCGCCTTCTCCTGCTACTGCCCGGTCTGGCGATGGAATTAGGCCTCTATGGAGCCGTACTGGTCCTTCTCCTGATCGAGAAGCGGCGCACCCCCGCAATGAACGCCCGGCATCCCCACGATCCTCACAACACCGCGCTGTTTCTTACAGTGTGCGGCCTCGTGATGACGATGTTTCTGAGCTCGTCCGTCATCACGAACAACGACTTCGGCTACCGGGCCGTGATGCTGCCGCAATTCTTCCTCTTGCTACTCGCTGCCGAGATGCTGGGGTCCTGGAGAGCGGCAGGCACCCCGCGCATCGTTGAGCCGACACCCGCGACACGCAGGCTCCTCTACAGCCTGCTCCTGCTCGGCATCGCAGGCACCGTCTACTGGGCTTTCCTCCTGCGAGCCTGGCTGCCCATCGAAGCAGCCATTCCGCAAAACGGGTTCACGACCTCGCCCGACGACGAGTTTCAGATTCGCGAGGCCTTCGACACCCTGAACCGGTCGGCAGCTCGGAACGCGGTCGTCGCCTTTCGCCCGATCGATCCCGTACTCGATCGCCAAGGGGCAGTAATGACCCCGAACGAGTATTACCAGCGCATGCTCGTGATGCACACTGGCCGGCAGATGCTGAATGCGGAAGGCAAATGCGCGACCCACTTTGGGGGCGACCCGGCCCCTTGCCGTTCCATTCAGGACGCCACCGCCCACCTTTATACCCTGCCCGCGCCCCCGGCCGCGTGGGCAAAAGCGTTCTGTCACCGATTCGGGGTTCAGTACCTCGTCCTCAGCCCCTGGGACCCGCAGTGGACTAACCGCAGCGGCTGGCCCGTGACGCTTCCCACCGTTGCGCGGGAGCCACGATTCAGGATCCTTGCCTGCCAGTGACCCGCCGGGGCCAGTGGCGGTACACGCCAAGGTTCAAGTGTGGACCTGCAAATCTCCCGGCGGGGTGTAACAGACAGCGGCCCTCTCCCGTCTAAGGGGTACAAGGAAGCGAGTTCGGCTCGCTGCCGGGAGCACCCGTGCGGGTACGTCTGCATGCCTGCTCACGGTAGAATCAGGACACCCTCAGCCCGGATAAGGATGTAAGCCATTCCGACCTTAGCGACGAAGCTCTGCGAATTTGAAGCGCCCATCTCGGATCGGGGTCCCTTCGCCAAAGTCTTTCGCACCTCCCTCTCTCTCTCCATGTTTCTCAGCGGAACGGTGTTTCTGGCCTTTGTGCTCCGCCTGATCGTGGTGGCCGGCCTGCTCAGCCATGCCCCGAATCACACCATTGACTACAACGACTTCGGCTGGGAGAGCTGGGAAATGGGCTGGACCGCCCGCAGTCTCTTCCTGGGCCAGGGCTTCAGCTCCCCGTTCCTGCCGCTCACCGGGCCCACGGCGCTGGTTCCACCGCTGTACCCCTACCTGCTTGCCGGCGGCTTCCATCTCTTTGGGCTGAATACGATTAAGGTGGCCTTCGCGGTCCTTAGCCTGAACAGCCTGTTCTCGGCGCTGACCTGTCTTCCGCTCTTCTTTCTGGCTCGCCGGGCCGTCAATGGCCGCATTGCCGCGCTTACGGCGCTGGGCTGGGCGTTGTATCCCTTTGCGGTGTACTTCTCTGCCACGCGAGTGTGGGATTACGCGCTGACATCGCTCCTGTTCACCTGCTGCCTGCTGGTGGCGCAAACACTGCACCGCCGCTCCGCCTTTGCCTGGCTCGGCTTCGGCGCCCTCTACGGCGTCACGGTGCTGTCCAACCCCTCGGTGGCTTCGCTTCTGCCCTGCCTCCTGCTGGTGGCCATGTACCGCGCCTGGAAGGCAGAGCGGTCGCGGCGTCTCTGGTTCCGCGGAGCCGTCCTTGCTTCCCTGGCCTCCGTCACCGTCTGCGCGCCCTGGCAGATCCGGAACCACCGGGTTATGCACGCCGACTTTTTCATTCGCGACGGCTTCTGGCTGGAGTTCTACGCCGGCAACAACGGCGACACGCACGAGTCCAACTCCGCCTTTGCCCACCCGGCCAGCAACCCCGTGGAGATGGCGCGTTACGGGCAAGAGGGCGAGATCCGCTACATGGCCGAAAAGCGCGCCCTGTCCGTCAACTTCGTGCAGCATCACCCCGGTTTCTTCGCCCTTGCCACAGCGCGCCGCGTGCTCCGCTTCTGGACCGGGTACTGGTCCTTCAACCCGGCCTACCTCAAGTACGAGCCCTTTGACCTGCCCAACGTTCCTTTCTGCTGTGTGCTCTCTTTCTTTACCTTCAGGGGGCTCCGCCGCTGGTGGCGCAAGGACAAACATGCGGCCCTGCCCTACCTTGTGGCAGTCCTCGTCTTCCCTCTTCCCTACTACCTGACCCACAGCTCCATGGACTACCGGCAGCCGCTTGAGCCCGTGGTCATCCTCCTTGTCACCATCGGCATCTTCGGCACCGCCGGCCGCCGCCGGCGCACACACAAGGGCCGGTCGGCCCAGCAGCAGCTGTCGGAAGCGGAAGCCGTGCACGTCTGAACCGGGTTTCTTTCTCCTTCAGCCCCGACTCACAGCCCGGGACTCACCCGCAGCTACCACAAGCGGGGCAGCTTACAGAACTGTTACACACAGGATGCGCGCTTCTCACTAGGCTAGGAGATGAGGAGATTCACGCCCGTATGAGTTCCAGCACGCTTCCTAATCCGACCCTGACCGCAGACGCAGATACCGCAGCGACGATGTCCGCCGCTCAACTCGCCGCGCTCAAGATCAAGCAAGACCTCCGCATGGGCCGTGAGCACCAGGAAGGCCGCATCAACTGGATCACCAGCATTTTCATGGGCGCCTTCCACGTCGGCGCCATCGCCGCCCTGTTCTTTTTCAGCTGGAAGAACCTCGCCGCCGGCATGATCATGTACTTCCTCGCGATCAACCTGGGCATCGGCATGTGCTACCACCGCCTGCTCACGCACCGCGGCTACCGCGTCCCCAAGTGGCTTGAATACTTCCTCACCGCCTGCGGCACCATGGCGCTTGAGGGCGGACCGATCTTCTGGGTCGCCACGCATCGCGTCCATCACCAGAACTCCGACCACGAAGGCGACCCGCACACGCCGCACGACGGCACCTGGTGGGCCCACGCCGGCTGGATCCTCTCCGGCCGCGCCCTGCACTCGGAGACCGCCCTCCTGGGCCGCTACGCTCCCGACCTTACCCGCGACCGCGGCCAGGTGTGGCTGAGCCGCTTTCATTGGCTGCCCATGACGGTCTGCGGCATCCTCCAGGCGGTCATCGGCGCGGCTGTCGCGCCCACGGGTCACCACATCCTCGGAGCGGTGACGATGGTCCTCTGGGGAACGTTCCTCCGGACGACCCTGGGGCTCCATGCCACCTGGCTGGTCAACTCGGCGACGCACCTCTGGGGCTCGCGCCGCTTTGAAACCAAGGACGACTCCCGCAACAGCTGGTGGGTCGCTCTGTTGACCGGCGGCGAAGGCTGGCATAACAACCACCACGCCCACCCCGTCAGCGCGCGCCACGGCCTGACCTGGTACGAATTCGACATCAACTACTACGGCATTTGGGTCCTCGAAAAGGTCGGTCTGGCCAAGAAGGTCCAAATCGCCAAGTTCGACCCCGAGAACCCCAAGCCCGCAGGCGCCTATATGGCGTGAGGGGAGGCTAGGGTTGGCGCTGCGTGTTGGCGGCTCCGCCGTTAGCTGGGCGCAGCAATCACTGCCTCTGAACTCATCGCTTTGCTGCTCTCAAAGAGTCGTCCACCTGGGCGGCTCTTTCTCTTTGTCGCGGAGGAAAACGCTGGGAGGGGTAGCAAGAGGAGCGACAGGCAGATATCAGCGCCAACCACGGCCTGCCAAGATCGCAATTTCAACGCGTCCACCTAAGCCAACGACGACGCCGCCAACGCGAAGCGCCAGCCCCAGTCAACGTGAAGCGCCGCGCAGCGCCAACCCTAGCCAACGCGAAGAGCTACCCTAAGCCATGAACCTCACGCGCCGCCGAGCGTCCCAGGCCTTCTTTCTCACGCTCGGGATCGGCCTGACCGGCCTGGCGATCGGCCTTAACATCACCTGGATCCAGCAGAACAAAAGCCGACTGGCGTGGGTTGTTCTTGGCGTCATCCTCTTCGCCATCCTCATCGCCGGCGTCGCCCTGAACACCATCTTTCTGCTCCGCGAGATTCGCCGCAACGAGCGTCAGGACAGCTTCCTGAACGCCGTCACCCACGAACTCAAGACTCCCATTGCCTCGCTCCGCCTCTACCTTGACACCCTGGAGCGTCGGCCGCTTCCCGAAGAGCAGCGCCAGAAGTTCTACCGCACCATGCGCGCCGACACCGACCGCCTCCTCGCCACGGTGGAGCAGGTCCTGACAGCCGGCGAACTCGGCACGCGTAAGGCCGCCCACCGCACCCGCGTCGATTTGCACCAACTCCTGCTCGAAACCACCGCCACCGTTCGCGACCGCCACAATCTTCCACCCGAAGCCATCACCGTCGACGATGTTCCGGGCGGCGTACGCCTCCATGCCTGGGGCACGCCGGAGGACCTGCGCACCGCGCTACTCAACCTGCTGGACAACGCCGTCAAATACTCCCCTAACGGCGTCCACATCACCTGCCGGCTTAGCATTGAGAAGTACATCTACGCGCTGATCGCCATCACCGACCAGGGCCTCGGCATCCCCGCTACCGATCTCAAACGCATCTTCAAGCGCTTCTACCGCGCGAACACCACGGATCGTGTCAAGATCAAAGGCACCGGCCTCGGCCTCTTCCTCGTCCGCACCATCGCGCGCCAACATGGAGGCAGCGTCCGTGCCCAAAGCGAGGGCCTGGGTCACGGCACCACCATGCTCCTGAAACTTCCTCTGGCGCTGAGCTAGTCCCACCGTACACCGGACCATGCCGTTAAGTTTGGATCGGAGACTCACCTGTGAACCATGCCGCATCCAACTCTGAACGCTCCGCATGAAATTCTTCCATCCGCTGCTCGTGTTTATCTTTCACCTCAACTACTTCGGCCCCCTCGTCATGGGTGTGCTGGACAGTTCCTTTCTTGTGCTCCCTTTCGGCAACGACCTGGTCGTGGTCGGTCTCGTCGCCCAGCATCGTCATGATGTCTGGATCTATGTCGCCGCAGCCGCTCTTGGGTCCACTCTGGGCGCCTTCGCGCTGGCCGTCGTCGCCCAAAAGCTGGGCGAAGACCGCATCCACAAGATGATGGGCCAGAAGCGGTTCAATCTCCTGCGCCGCTGGATCTGCGGCCACGGCGCCTTGTCGATCACCGCTGGCGCTCTTGCGCCCCCACCGTTCCCCTACACTATCGTCGTCGCCGCAGCGGGAGCCCTGGGCTACCCCATCCCGCGACTGCTCCTCGTCAACTTCCTGGCACGCGCGGCCCGCTTCGCCCTGCTCGCCTGGCTGGCTCTGAAGTTCGGGAAGCAGGTCCTCGCCATCTCGCAGTCGGAGCCGTTTCTCTGGTGCATGACCGCCTTTGTCCTGCTCTGCATCGTCGCCACTGTCGTTTCGCTCTGGAAGTGGTTTCACAGCCGCACCGCAGGCAGACCTGCTCCGGTAAGCTGAGGTCGCCGCCTTCAACGGGCCGCAGGCTATGTCTCAGTCCTGAGCCCTGGGAAACGATTTTCGCGAGTTTCAGGCTCCCGCGGGAAGCTCACGCCCTCGCGGGTCAGTGACCTTTGGCGGAACACAGGGCACGGAGGGCACTTAACAGCGATGCAAACAGTTCGTGCCAGCCAATACCTCACCGCCGCCGGTCCGCTCGCAAATCCGCTCTTGCGCATCGACCGTGACGGCTTTCTGAGCTCGGTGGATGTAGATCCAGCGCTCCCGGACGACGACGCTACGACGCTTGCCCCGGCATTTCTGGACATCCACACGCACGGCGCCGTCGGCCAGGATGTCATGTCGGCCTCTCCGGCCGGCTTCGCGGCCCTGCAGCGGTTCTACGCGACCCGCGGCGTGGCCTGGTACTGCCCCACCACCGTCACCGCCCCTCTGGACGCCACGCTCCGCGCCCTCGACCGCATCGCGACCCAAATCGAACGCGGCCCGCAGCCCTTTCAAGCCCAACCTGTCGGAGTCCACCTCGAAGGCCCGTTTCTCTCCGCGGCCAAACGAGGCGTGCACCCGGCCGAGCACCTCCTTACCCCGGACATCCGCATCTTCGACCGCCTGTGGGAGGCCGCGCGAGGCCACATCGTCCTGCTGACCATCGCCCCGGAGCTCCCCAATGCGCTCGATCTCATCCGCCATGCTGTCCACCTCGGGGTGCGGGTCAGCCTGGGCCATTCGAACGCCACCGCCGCCGAGACGCTCGCCGCGCTCGACGCCGGCGCCACGGGGGCCACCCACACCTTCAACGCCATGCGCCCGCTCGATCACCGCGAGCCCGGCATCCTCGGCGCCACTCTCGACGATCCCCGCCTGTTTGCCGAGCTGATTGTGGACGGGATCCACGTCGCGCCCCCGTTGGTGCGCCTCTGGTACCGCGCGAAAGGCGCCCAGCGCGCCATTCTGGTCACGGACAGCATGCCGGCTGCTGGCTCCCCCGAGGGCAGCTACACTCTGGGCGGCCTCCCTGTGACGGTCAGCAATGGTCGTGCCCTGCTGAGCGGCGACCTCGCCGCGGGAAAAGAAACCCTCGCGGGCAGCATCCTCACGCTGGACGCCGCGGTGGTCAACCTGCGGCACCACACCGGCTGCGCCCTGGCCGAAGCCGTACGCGCAGCGACCCACACCCCCGCCGCCCTTTTGGGCCGCCCCGAACTCACGGCTCTTGTCCCAGGCAGCCCCGCGCATCTCAACCGGTTCGACGGGACCGGCCGCCTCATTGCGACCTACATCCAAGGCGACCAGGTCTCCGGGTAGCGGATCATGCGCGGACTCCCGGAACCGGGCCTAATCACCTGTTCGTGATCCACCGAGCAAGCCTTCGACAGCCATCCCCACCAGAAGAATCAGCGGGGCAGGCCCTGCCGCCACTGCCCCAAGCTGGCCCAAAGTACAAGCCACGAAGCTCTGCCGCGGCGTTGCGGCGTGAGACACCGCGGCGCAGGGCGTCTGTATACCCAGACCAGCCGCCATCAGCTCCCCCGCGAGACCTGCAAGGTTTCGCCCCGGCATGTACACCACCACTGTTGCATCGTCCGGCAACTGGCCATCCCACACCAGCTTTTCCGGCCCTTTCTCGGTTGCGTGATGCCCCGTGACAAACACCAGCTTCGATGCTCGTTCCCGGTCCGTGAGCGGCAGCCCCAGAGCCGCTCCCGCGCCCAGGGCCGCAGTCACACCAGGGACGACCTCGAACTCCACGCCTGCCTCCCGGAGCGCGAAAATCTCCTCGCCCGCACGCCCGAAGACCAGGGGATCCCCCGACTTCAACCGCACCACGGCCCTGCCCGCTCGTGCTGCCGCTACCATCAACTCGCCAATCTCTGCCTGGGTGATCCGGGCCCGCCCGCAGCGCTTGCCCACGCTCGTCACCTCGGCGTTCGATCCAGCCAACGCCAGCACCTCTGCCGGGACAAGATCGTCGTGAAGCACGACATCGGCGGTCTGGAGCAGCCGCAACGCCCGCACCGTCAGCAGTTCAGGATCACCCGGTCCCGCGCCCACCAGGTACACCGTTCTCCCCTGCGCCCGCGTCTGCCTCAAAGCACGGACTCCTCCGGACTTTCGAGATCGAAGATCTCCGCGCCGTCCACCGCACGATCGCCCCTGGCTTCCGGGTCAGCACCGGTCCCTTGAGCGGTCGCGGCATACCCGAACCCCCGCGCATGCTGCCGTGCCCGCATCCGCGCCGGGCAGCCATCGAACCCGCAAACGTCCCGTTGCGCCAGCGCATGCAACAACTGCTTCCGTGGTTCGCTGATTGGCTCCACCGCGGTCACCTCGCGCCGCAGCCGCCCCAGTTCCATCAGCCACTCGCCCATGTCTGCCGGCAGTGCAGCGTGAATCTCCTTGCGCAAGCGCTGGGCCAACGCGGGGCTGTCCCCCGCGGTCGAGATCGCAATCTGCAACTCTCCACGCCGCACAACGGACGGAAAATAAAAGTCGCAGAATGGCGGGTCGTCCACTGCATTGCACAGCACGCCGCGCTCGGAGGCCTCCGCAAACACGGCCCGGTTCACCTCAGCCGTGGCCGTCCCTGCCACTACCAGAAAGACGCCGTCCAAATCCCCTGGCCGGTAGGTCCGCGGCAACCACTCAATCTCGCCACACTCGGCCCACGCCCGCACACGCGGCAGGGCCTCCGGCGCGATCACCCGCACGCTCGCCTCCGCCTGCAACAGAGCTTCAATCTTGCCCTCGGCGATCGCGCCCGCCCCCACGACCAGGCAAGGCCGAGCCGTCAGCTTCAGGAACATCGGAAACAAACTCATCTTGCGCCTCGGCCAGTGCCTGCTTGGCCCTAATCTTCCCTCCCCGAAGGAGTCTGGCTCCCGCCCGGGCAGCTACATGTCGATGTTTGGCGCCGCGTGCCGGCCCGGCGCAGGATCCCGCTCTACCGGAGCCACCACCGCGCCGGCAATCAGGTTCCGCAGATCCTCGTCACTCGTGCGATTGAAGTATCCGCGCAGGTTCTCTCCCTCGAACCGGTGCTGCTGATACCCCTGCAGCAGTCGCTCGATCGCCTGCGGCACATCCTCCGCCGCGGCCCGGTACCCAATCGGGCGTCCGGCCCTTGCATGCTCCCCCACGGCGCCGCCCACGCAGAAGTAGTACGCGTCCACCAGCGCGCCGTCTTTCTTGATCTTCTTGCCTTCAAGGCCAATATCCGCAATCCAGTGCTGCCCACAGCTATTCGTGCATCCGGTCACATGCAGCTTGATCTGCTGATCGAACCCGGGCAGCCGCTCCTCCATCTCCTCCACCAGCCACTTCGTAAAGCCCTTCGTCTCCGAGATGGCGAGCTTGCAGAACTCCGTCCCTGTGCATGCAATCGCTCCGCGGTAAAACACCGAAGGCTCTACCTGCAGTTCCAGCTTCGCCAGTTCGCTCGCCAGCTCCTGCACGCGCCCGTTCGGCACGTTCACGATCACGATGTTTTGCATGATCGTCGTCCGCAGATGGCCATCACCATACATATCGGCAAGATCGGCCAAAGCTTTAAGCTTTTCTGCATTCAGCCGTCCCCGCAGCACGGTCGCTCCCACCGAGCTCAGCCCTTCCTGCTTCTGGCGCCGAACGCCGACGTGATCGCGGTACAGATCGTCCGCAACCGGTCCCTCGTCGCAGGGATCGAACTTGAACCCGATCTTCTCTTCCACCGCCGCGAGCATGCTTTCGGCGGTCCACCCATGTTTCATGAAGAGGTATTTCAGCCGGGCCCGCGTACGGTTCTCGCGCAGTTCCTGCTGCTCGCGGAAGATCTCACACACCGCGGTTACCGCAGCCAGCGCTTTCTCCTGCGGTACAAAGGCGTTCAGCCGTACTGCCATATGCGGCTCGGTGGACAGGCCCCCGCCTACGCGCAGGCTGTAGCCGATCTCCTCCACGCCATCCTTCACCCGCTTCAGTGCCGTCAATCCCACATCATTAATCTCCGGGTACGAGCACCAGATCGGGCATCCCGTCACCGAGATTTTGAACTTTCGCGGAAGGTTCACAAAGTCCGGATTCGCCGTCAGCGCATGGGCAATCTCGACGGCCAGTCCTGACGCGTCCAGCAACTCGTCACCATCCAATCCCGCCAGCGGACAGCCCGTCACATTGCGCACCACGTCGCCGCAAGCGCCCTTGGGACTCAACCCGATCTCGGTCAGCGCGTCCACGACCTCGGGCAGCGACTGAATCGTCAGCCAATGCAGCTGGATGTTTTGCCGCGTCGTCACATCAGCCAGACCACGCCCATGCTTCGCCGCGATCTCCCCGATCATCCGCGTCTGACGCGAGGTCAGCAGCCCGTTTGGGATCCCAATGCGCAGCATGAAGTACTCGGTCGCCTTCCCCTCGCCACCGACACCGCCGGTCGCACCCACGCCGTCACCCTGGGTGTAGATGCCCCACCATTTGAAATATGTACCGGCCCACTCGGGTAGCACAGCTTCCCGTCCCTCGCGCGCAAATCGCTGCACCTCTTCCCAGGCCTCCCATGGATTCTTTTCCCGCTTGAGGCGTTCCACCTTTTGCGCCTTCGTCTCCTTCGGCGCGGCAGGTGCGGGTAGGGTGGACGGGGTAGCCGAAACGGGGGTTTCAGTGCTCAAGACGCATCTCCAGGTCAAAACGCAAAGGGGAGGAAAGCCACGATTCCCGCGGCCGGGGTGACGGCCCAGCGACCGCCCAGGGGGCTCGGCAGATGCCTCAGCAACAACAGCGAAGCCAACACAGCCGGCGCTGAGAGTTCGAGCTCACCCCCTAAGGGTATCGGGGAACCGACACTCAGGCAAACCTCTCCGTCCCTCTCGCCCTCGCGCACACCTCCCTTCGCGCACCTTGGCCGGCTCCCGGCAGTGTGCGCCGGGGTGCGTTCTACTCGGCCGTCAGATCCGCCCCGCGCGCCTCGCTTCCCAGCATGGCGACGATTGCCACAAAAATGCTGACACCCACGACCGTCCAGGCCATCACAGGCGCAAGACTGCCACCCGCCCAGCGCTGGGCGAACTTCGCCTGCAGCACGCCATTGCGGGACGAAATCAGGTTGCCCAATTGGTACGCCAGCCCCGGCAGCAAGGCTCGCAACGGCGCTGGGGACAACTCGTTCAAGTGCGCGGGCACGATTCCCCACGCGCCCTGCACCATGAACTGCATCAGAAACCCGCCGATCCCCAGCATCAGCAGCGAGTGGCTCCCGACCCACACCGGCACGACAGGCAGGGCCAGCAGAGCGGCCGCTGCCAGGGCCCGACGGCGTCCCCACCGCTCCGACAACGCGCCCCACGTCGGCCCGCCAAAGAGCGCGCCCAGGGTCGCGACGATCGCGATGGAGGAAGTTTGCCGCGCCGAAAGCTTGTGCACCGTCTTCAAGAACGTCGGATAGAGGTCCTGGGTTCCATGGCTGAACGAGTTCAACCCCGTCATCAAGAGCACCAGCACCAGAAAGATTGGAAGGTGCCGCGCTAACTCGGCGAGAGGCGATGGTCGCTCAACCCGATGAACCGTCTTTGCCGCGGCCGCATCGCGTCCGAGGTGGGCTCGCTCCTCCCGGGCTTTCCACGCGGGGGACTCCTGCACATGCATCCGCACGTAGACCACCAGGAGGGACGGCAACGCCCCGATGGCAAACAGCAGTCGCCAGGAGGCAAACGCCTGCCCGTGGTACACCGTCGCGAGCACCCCATACACGGCGGCAGCCAGCAGATTTCCGGCCGCATAGCCTTCCTGGAGGAGGCCGGCGAAAAATCCGCGGTTCTCCGCCGGAAGTGACTCCAGGGCCAATGCGGCGCCAACGCCCCACTCCCCTCCCATGGCGATGCCAAACAGGGCCCGGCTCAGCAGAAATACGTGAAACGTGGGCGCAAAGGCCGAAGCGAGTTCCAGTACCGAGAAGCAGATGATGTTGGCCATCAACGTCGGCCGGCGCCCGTACCGCTCCGCCAACCACCCAAACAGCAGCGCGCCTACCGGGCGCATGCACAGGGTCCAGAAGATCGCGGTGGTGACCGTCGGGAGACTGACACGGAACGTCGCTGCGACAGCATCCAAGCAGAACGTCAGCAGAAAAAAGTCGAACGCGTCCAGCGCCCAGCCCAGGAAACAGGCTGCGAAGACGCGTCGCTGTGCAGGGAGCAAGCTGCGGAAGGGTTGAAAAAGCGCCATCTCTCCGCAGCTTAGCTGTACTTCTGGGCATTCCCGAGGGGAATCTGCGTTCTTCTCGAGAACACGCTTACATTTTGGCGCGCAGCGGCATGCCAGGGTCGGCGTACGCCATCTCTGCACCGTTGGTCTCGTTCTTGAGGATCTGATGGTGCAGACAGTACAACGCCAGCTCCAATCGATCCGAGACGCCCAGCTTGTCATACACCTTGCGCAGGTAGTTCTTGATCACCTGCTCGGTTGTGCCAATCTGGTACGCGATCTCCTTGTTCCTCATTCCGCGGGTGATACACCCAATGATCGCCAGCTCCTTCTCAGACAACCTGGGCTGGGTCCGCGGGTTGGTCAGCATCTGTGCCTGCGCCCGGTATGCCTCGATGACCCAGCTGATCGACTGGTTGTCGATCCAGGTCTCCCCAAGGGCAATCTTGCGCACACACTTCACCAGCAGATCCGGCGAGATAGACCGCGGCACAACGCCCCGCACGCCGCGCCGGTAGAGCTCCACCGTGTTGCTCTCGTCGGCTTCCGTCACCTGTACGATCAGTTTCGCCTCCGGCGCCCGGCGCACAAACTCCGGAATGGCGTCGATCGTTCCTGTAATCAGAGCCCCTTCGAGCAAAACCACGTCTGTCGGAAAACGGGCCAGCGCGGCAAACAGATTATCCAGAGTCTCCGCCTGCGCGACCACCCGGATATCGTCTTCCAGCGCAAAGATCTTCCGCATCCCGACGCGGTAGATCGCCTGAGAGTCGGCGAGCAGCACGCGGATCTGGTTCGCGGTGGCGTCCCCGTTGGTCAGGTCGCCGTTCGTACCTCTTGCTCCGTCAAATGTCATACCTGCTCAGCCTTCAACACGTATTCATCGATTACCGCAGCAGCCATCCGTTTGCCTTCGCTCGCTGCGTGGCGAACAATGCGGCCCACACAGTGCAGTGTCACGTCCTCGGCGCCGCCCATGACCTTCGCCGGCATACTCAGCCGAAACTCCACCGAGCTTCCCAGGGGCGGAAGATCCTCGGCAGCAAACAACACACCACTCGCGGATACATCTTCTGTCACCGCGTGATATTCCTTCTGGTCGGCATACAACACCAACTCCAAGTGCAGAGGAAAGCGCACTGCCGTTCGTACCGGCTCAGTCTTGGTCAGTTCTTCTGCGGGCATATCGTTCATTGCCAGGGTGGTACCTGTCTCCTGCTGCACCAGATTCTATCCGAAGGGTTACCGAAGACTATACCCAAAGTGGGTCACAAAAGGCACATACGTGGGGGAAGACGCGTGTTTAAGGAAGAAACAATCCCGCGGTTCCGCCTACCCACGCCCGGTCACGATTGTGATCGACGCCCATCATCATGCCCCGGCCCATCCGGACCAGGCTCGTCATCGGGATCATCGATCTTCCTTCCGGCCAGACGTAGAGAATTCGTATTTCTGCCTGCGTCATCCCTTCCGGGGTACGGATTACCGGCTCGAACCGCACCCGTTCCTGAAGCAGGTAGTTGTGCCGTTCGGGCTCCGGGACCGCCGCAAGGTCCGCGTCGCTGGGCCCAAACTGGATTCCCTTGCCCGCGAACGAGTACAGCGGTTTGAACACCCAATCCTCGCGGGAGGCGGGAAGCCGGTCCCTGCCCTCGCCACGGATCCACTCGTCCAGGAACACCGCCGCGGGGACCGTAGGATGTCGCAGGTACGGGATGGAGAACTTACTGATCTGGAAGTACCAGTTGGGGTGCCCGGCCCACTCCACATCCAGTTCGTCCCGGTAGTCGAACGGCAGCTGGATCTGCTTCCTCACCAGTTCATCCACGATCGCCCGGTTGTAGATCCTCTCGATACGCGTCAGCTTTCCGCCTCGGCGCGCGTCCGGATAGAACAGGGCGCGTCCATCCTTCACGACCGTGGCGATGTCCACGGTCTGAATGCTCAGGTGCTTCTCATGCAGGCGGAAATCGGGCAGAGTCTTCTGGTTCTCAGGGTCTATCTCCAGCAGAACCACGTTTTCGGGGCTGTGCTCCGCGACGATGACCTCGCGCAGCAGGCCCCAATACGCCTCGTCCGTCATCCTGCCGAAGAGGTACTGTAAGCTCGTGTCGAGCTCGAAGACCTCTTTGTAAGTTCTTCCAAATACGGGCTGGAATCCGAAGATTGAAGGGAAGGCCTGCATCTCCACAAGGCGAGGCTGTAGGCCTCCGGCCTCATTGCGCACCAGGCCAAAGTCCACGGTCATGAAGTGCGGGTGCGCACCCCGGCCCGGGACGTCGTACATCGCCGGAATGGCCGCTGCGGAGCGTCGCAGGTACTCCGGGTTCCCGACAAGCTGGTCGGTGAGTTCGATACCCGCCCGAACCATTTCCTGTAGGAACTCCCCGGCGAAGAAGCACGGGGTCTCCGCCATCCGGAAGTCGATCCGTGTGCCACACTCCCGATGGAGCCGGGTGATCAGTGCGCGATACTTCGCCTCAGAGAAGCGCGCGTTGAAGTCGCTGCGAAACGGCTCGATCACCCGTGCGCCCTCAGCCCTCGATCAGAAAGTCGCCCTGGCTCATGATCTGCAGCTCACCCTCCGGCCCGCCGAGCCAGATGTTGAACCCCAGACCCACCACGTCGATGTGCGTCGTTGACTTCCAGGGTGCGCCTGTATGGGCTCCGTAGGGATCGCCAAACGCTATGTGAATCCCCGGGAACTTCTCATCCTGCAGGATGTTCCCAATCACCTTCTGCACGCCGATATTGGTCCCGATGGCAAACTCCCCCACCCGGTCCGAGTTGGCGTCGGTGTGCGTGTACTCCCAGAAGTCCTGCTCCAGTTGCTTGTTGGCGCACTCCACCGAGGTGATGCGGTTGCGGCTAATGTGGATCGTCACCGGCGTCTGGCGGAGAATGCCGTACCGGGCGCACAGGAAGTCCCCCACCACCCCATCCACCACGAAGACCCCGTTGACCTCTCCGGGCGCCGTAAACACCTCGCCCCCGGGCAGGTTGCCCCATTTCTCCGGGCTGATAATGCCGGAGGTCTTGAACCAGCGGTACTCCGGGTCGAATTCAGCGAAGATGTTCGTTCCGGCCGCCGTCGTCGCGCGCACGTACTTTGCTTTGCGCACCCGGTCCAGCACCGCCTGGCTCAGCCGGTCCACGGCGTTGAAGTCAGCCCGCATCCCGCCCAGCATGATCTCCGGCGTGATGTTTACCATGTGCGCGTGGCGCATGCGGCGGCGGTTGACTACGTCGGTCATCTGCATGCGGCTACGCAGTTCGTTGGGTTGCACCTGTACCGCAAAGATACTTACCTGGGCCTGCTCCATGTCGTCAAGCACTTCGGCGGGCATCTCCTTCAGCGGCCGTGGCGCAAGTTCCTCCAACACGAAGGCGTGCCAGACGCAGCCAATCCGGTCCAGCTCCACGGCGATGGCTGCCGCGATGGGCGCAGTCGCCTCGTCGGTGATCAGCGTCACCCGTTCCGTCGGCTCGATCCGCAAACACGTGGTGGTGGCATTCTGCGCTCCCTCGCGGAACTCCTCAGGAAACGGCACTGTCCGTAGATCCGTGGCTGCGGGTTGGGGGGCGGAGGGCATGGGCTGCGTCTCGAAGATCGTCAAATCCTGGGTCGTCCTGTCACTTTCCGTTGAGTCTCTCTGTAGTTTCGATGCCGGATCTCCGTTCTATAACCCGGCCCGCGTCTCCGCCGCCATGTAGTCCACCACTTTCTTCAGATCACCGGTCTGGCGCCAGACCTTGAGTTGCCGGTCCGCGCCGGAGCCCTCCCGGATCATCGTCCGGATGTACTCAACCGCCGGACGGCTTTGTAGGTCATCGACAACATCGTCGACAAACCTCAGGTACTCCTGAATGAGATCGCACTCCGGCACCTCTTCCTGCTTGCCGAAATCGATCAGCTTGCCCTCCAGGCCATACCGCACCGCCCGAAACTTATTCTCCATCAACAACGCCCGCGAGTACTGCCGGTAGTCCTGGTTGCAGGCATGCAGCTTGTAGAGCTTTGCCGCGGTCGCCTGAATCAGTGCGGCGATGGCGACCGTCTCCTCCGCCCGCATCGGGATATCGCAGACCCGGACCTCGACTGTGTTGAAGTACGGGTGCGGCCGGATGTCCCACCAGATCTTTTTGGCGTTGTCGATGCAATTGGTCTTCACCAGCAAGTTCACGTACTCCTCGAATTCCGAGTAGCTGGCAAACGTGTCCGGCAGATTGGTACGCGGGAAATGTTCAAACACCTTAGCCCGGTAGCTCTTATATCCGGTCTCCATCCCCATCCAGAAGGGCGAATTGGTGCTCAGTGCGAGGATGTGCGGCAGGAAGTAGCGCAAGGAGTTCATGATTCGGATCGCACAATCCCGATCTTCAATGCCTACATGCACATGCAAGCCAAAGATCAAGTTGGACCTCGCTACCAGTTGCAGATCCTCGACCACCTTGTCATAGCGGGGATCCGGATAGATCTGCTGGTCGCGCCAGTCTGCAAAAGGGTGCGTCGCCCCGGCGACCAGCACCAGCCCATTCTCCTCGGCCAGCCGGATCAGGTTACGCCGCAGGTCGTAGAGGTCCTCGCGTGCCACCTCAATGTTGCCGCAGACCCGCGTTCCCACCTCGATCACCGACTGGTGCAGCTCCGCCTTGACCCGCTCTTCCAGCCGAATGGCTCCCTGCGCCAGCATGTCCGTGGAGATGTGCGATCGCAGGTCGCGCGTCTCCGGATCGATCGTCTGGTACTCCTCTTCAATCCCCAGCGTGAATGACGGTCGCATCGATCAGGGCCCTCTCGCTTGTTCGTGCTGCCTGTGAAGGTGTTTATACAGCCTTAACACAGATCAACGCGAGTCGCTCTCTACCCCTGCCGGCCCGTCACCTTCTTCGCGGAAGCCCGCACTGCCTTCTTTTCGATCACCTTCTTCTCTAGCGCCTTTCGCGCCGACGAGGGCTCGCCGCCCTCCCGGTGCTTTACGACCTTGTCGCGCGAGCCGCCATCAATCAGGTCCGCTGTCCCCCCGGACAGAAACCGCCACCAGTTCAGCTCCGCACCCACCGGTGCGTCACTTTGCGCCTTCTTGATGCAGAGATCTGCCACCTTGGTTACGATCCACGTAAAGTTTGTGGCTCCCACGGAGTTGTAGTCTGCATCCGGCGCCGGGTTCATGAAGTCGATGGCGTACGGCACGCCCTCCTCGACCGCAAACTCCACCGTATTCAGGTCATACCCCAGAGCCCGGCACAACGTCAGCGCATCCCGCTCCACGCGCTGCAACAACTCCGGCGAGTAGTCCGGCGGGTCCTGCACATAGCGGCGATGGTGCGGCTGCCGCGGATCGTAGGGCATGATGTGCACAAACTCCTGCCCCACCACATAGCAACGGAAGTATTCATTAAAGTTCACCGCGGCTTGCAGCGTCATCGCCAGGTCGCGGCTCTGGTCATAGGCATGGAAGAACTCCCACTCATTGCGTACGTGGTAGACGTCCTTCCATCCACCGCCGTCATGCGGTTTCAGGAACGCCGGAAACTTCACATACTCGAACATTTCCTCCCAGTTCAGCGGGTATTGGTAGTTCCGGAAGCTCTGCGCATCGGTGTTCGGCGGATAGATCTTGTGCGGCAGGATCGCCGTCCGCGGCACCGCCACGCCCAGCTTCGACGCCAGTGCATAGTTAAAAAACTTGTCGTCCGCCGACCACCAGAACGGATTGTTGATCACCTGTGTTCCGGTGAGGACCGCGTTCTTCAGGTACGCGCGGTAGAACGGCACTTCATGCGAGATGCGGTCCACGATCACCGCGTAGGGGCAGGGCTCGGCCATCTTGACTCCGCCGACCTGCACGAACTCCGCCCTGATCCCGTCGATCTCGCGCCGGTTGATCTCCTCGACTAATGCTCCGGGAAAGGTGTTCTCCTGCCCAAACAACACGCCAATCAACTTCGTCGCCATCGCCTCGCTCCCGCACCTAGAACGTACAACCTACAACGTAGAACGTTACAAGTACACCTGCACCATACGCCGCCACCACGGCCAGTCATGCCGCGCGCCGTCGCCCCATACGTCCAACTGCACCGGAATCCCTTTCGCCCGCATCACCGCGGCCAGCCGCTCATTGTCGTTCCAGCACTGATCGTGAACCCCGGTGGCCAGCACATACTTCCGCTGCCGCATCTGCCCGAGGAACCACTCGTCGCTTAGCCCCGGAAGGTAGTCCAGCGGAAGGTTGTAGAAGGTATTGCTGTCGTAATACCCCGGCAGAAAGCCGAGCGCTTTCATGTCGAAGGCCCCGCTCATCGACAAAAAACCCGTAAACACATCGGGGTGCTTCAAGCTGGTATTCACCGCATGGTAGCCACCGAAGCTGCAGCCCATCGCAATCAGGTGCGGCGACCCATTGCGCCAGCGCACAAAGGGCACCACCTCGCGGACGATGTAGTTGTCATACTGCGCCTGTCGCGCAATCCGCCAGTCCGACCCCACCCCGCGGTTGTACCAGCTCTCGTTGTCCACCGAGTCCACGCAAAAGAGCTGCAATGCGCCGCGGTCCAGCTTGTCCGCAACGGCCGCCACCATGCCGTTGTCTTCAAACTCACAGAACCGCGCCTGCGAGGTCGGGAAGACAATGGCGGGCAGACCCCCGTGGCCAAACACCAGCATCTCCATCTCCCGGCCTAACTCCCCCGAGTGCCAGCGGTGGTACTCCCGATTCATGCATCCCACCTCTGGTAGCCTGAACGCTTGCGCCCCCCAGCAGCCACCGCCCACTGATCACCCGTCCCCGACCACCGCTCTTGCCGACAGACTCCGTACAATCCGCCTCCCGTACCGCCGCGCCCACGATCAGCGCCCGGCATTTGCCCTTCGACGGTCCCCAGCCCGAAATGGATGCCGAAGGCCACTGGCGCTTTGACGATGCCGACGATCTCGACGGCAATCCCCGTTTCCGCCACCTTCGCCAGTTTCACTCCGTCTTTCTCCCTGGTGACCGGGATATCTGCATCTGGCTCCCACCGTGCTACGGCGCCGAACCGGAACGCCGCTTCCCTGTCCTCTATCTGCACGACGGCCAGAACCTCTTTGATCCTCGCACGTCCTACGTTCCCGGCCGCACCTGGTGCGCGCACGCCACCGCCGACCGCCTCACCCGCGAGCAGCTCATCGAGCCGCTCATCCTGGTCGGCATCGCCAACGCCGGCCAACGCCGCATGGACGAGTACACCCCCAGCCGCGACTGGCGCCACGGTGGGGGCAAAGGCCCGCTCTACGCCCGCCTCCTCGTCGACGAACTCAAGCCCTTGATCGATAGCGCGTTCCGCACCCTCACGGGCCCGGAAAACACCGGTCTGGCGGGCAGTTCGCTTGGTGGCCTCATCTCGCTTGCCATCGGCCTGGACTACCCCCAGGTCTTCGGCAGGCTCGGTGTGCTATCCCCGAGTGTCTGGTGGAACCGCCGGGACATCCTCACGCGGATCAGTCCGGAAGGGTCCAAGCGGCCGCGCGTCTTGCCGCCTTTCCGTCGCTTCATCGCCAGCCCCCGCCCAGTTTCCGTCTTCCCCGAGGAGCGCCCGCGTCCCCGCATCTGGCTCGACATGGGCGTCAACGAAGGTTTGCGCCACCTGCGGGACTGCGACCTCCTCCACCAGCGGCTGCTGAACCGAGGTTGGCAAGACGACGTCGATCTCCGCTACCTCCGCGTACCCGGCGCTGTCCACGACGAAGAGGCTTGGGCCCGCCGTTTCGACCGCGTGCTGCAGTGGCTGTTTCCGCCCAGCAAATAAGGTTGGTCCCATATCGGCCCTGTCCGGTGTCTATCCCACCGTGCGCCGCTTTCTGACATTCACGTCGCTGCTCCTGCTCTCGCTGGGCACGGCCCCAGTCCGTGCAGCCGCCCAGAGTCGGGCGCAACTCCGCGTCCGTACGTCTACCGGCGCCTTCACCTTTCGCATGGGCGAACGTATCCCGCTGACGCTGGAGTTCACCGCACCCCAGGACGCCCACCTGGCCCTCATTATGGCAACCTATGACCGCAGCGGCCGCATGCCCTACGAGAGCTTCGAGGTCAGCCCGTTCTCCGGCGCCACCGACCCGCTCGCCGCTTACTTCGCCACCGGAGGCATCATGGGCGGCATGAGCGCACCCCCCGAGCCCCTGTCCTCCGACAAGCCCATCAGCATGCAACTCGACATGAACGAGTGGGTCCGCTTCGACCAACCCGGTGACTATACCGTCACCGTCCGCAGCTCGCGCGTCCTCGCCGCCGGCCAGCCCACCCTCGCTGATCACGACCACCCCGTCGTTGCTGATCCCCTTACGTTGCACATCGTTCCGGCCACACCTGAGTGGCAAAGGGCCACACTCAGCGCCGCTCTCAAAACCCTCCAGACCAAGGCATCACCCTTCGCTCCCCCCCCGCCCCAGACCACCGCCGCCATCGCCCCCCGTCGCTTCCTTGCCACCCCGGCCCCAATCAACGCTCTCGCCGCCGATCTGGGAGATGACCAACCGGCTGCTCCACGGTTTGCCCTCGGTCTCGCCGGTCTGCCGCCGTCCCTCCATGAACTGGCCGTTAAAACACTTGAGCAGCAGATCGCAAACCCTGCCGTCTCCGTCTCCACCTGGCTCATGGTTGCTCTCGAAGCCCTCCGTGCTGGATCGCAAGCATCGCCGGAAGCGCAGTTCAGGGACCGCTCGGAGTCCCACACCGCGGTTGTTCAGGCCATCGTCGCCGCTCTTCCGCGCAAACAGGACAAGGCCAAAGCCGACACCGCGGACCTGCTCCTGCGTGAAGAAAGCGGGCGCCCCGGTTCCTCCGCGACCAAGGCCGCTCTCGGCGGGGCACTCGCCTCCACCTTCACCTTGCTGCCCGAACAACGCCAGGCCATTCTCCTCGACGCGCAATGGGACGCGCTGTCCCCCTATCTCCACACCCAAACACTACAAGAGATCGTTTCATTGCCCTCTCCGGATCCAGGCGACCGCCGCACGGACATATACAACCGGGTTAGCCTGAAGAGCGCCGCTCTCCATCGCTGGTACGAAGTCGATCCAGTTGCCGCCACCCAGGCAGCCTACGCGCAGATCGGCTCCGCAACCCCGTCCTTTACCGCGGCCAACCTCTGGTTCCTTCCCGCCGAGCCGCTGCCCCACCTCGAAATCATCTGGGCGCAAGCGCTGCTTGATCCTGCGAGCGAAACGAACCCTGCCACGCTCGCTGCCCTGATGACTCGATTCGGTACAGGCGCGTTCTCCTCCCAGGTCGCCACGAAAGTCCGCGCCTCCCTGGATCAGCAAGCCTGCGCTCCGCAGGCCGCCATGCTCGCCTACATCCTCAAGGCCGACCCTGATCTCGGCAGTTCGGTCCTTCACGCAGCTCTCCAGGCCCGCGCTCACACGGGCTGCTACCGCGTCCTCTTCGACGACCTCGCTCCCTATGGCAACCCGCCTGTGCTCACCGATGTCGCGATCAACACCATCAACGACCCCGATCCCCAAACCGCAGCCGACGCCCTTCGCTATCTCGCCACCTACGGCGACAAACGAGCCCTCCAGCCCATGCTCGAACGTTACCGGACCTGGTCCGCCGAGTGGTCCGGCAAGACCGCCGAACTTCAACCCGTCAACAGCTTTACCCCGTCCGCCAACTGGCGGCAACTTGTGCTCGGTCAGGCGCTCGCCAACGCCCTGCTCGCCAACCAGGGGTGGATTCCGGACCAGACTCTCCGCGCAGAAGTTCTTGCGCGCTCGGTAACCGAGTTCATGCGCACCCAACTCGAACAGAGCGCTACTCTCGGGCCGCCGTCCTACAGGGTCAACGTAAGCCAGTTCGAAGGCCGCCTTTCCATCCAGATTGGCCCCTACAACATCCCCAGCTTCGACCTACTCGAGGCCAAGCTCGCCCAGTTTCCCCTGGGTACGGTCTTTTCTGTCACACCCCTGGTTCCCGGGAGCGATGGCGAACGCCTGACCGCGAAGGCGAAAGCCATTTTTGACAGGGCGGGCATGCAAGCGACCTCGCCCGCAACCCAGCCGTAACCCGCGGCCCTTGGCAAAGCCCCGCGCAAATGGTCTGGCTTTACACCACTCTCCATTTCCGCGATACTTAGGTGTTCGGTCTTCGCCCGCGCCCGTGCGTCGTCACTCCGGAACGCGCTTTCCGGCGAGGCCAACCAATGTTCCCCCCAGAAAGGTTTCCCAGTGTTGATGATTCGCCTGGCGCGCGTAGGCGCCCGCAAGCAGCCCCAGTATCGTGTCGTAGTCATCGAGAAGGACCGCGCCCGCAACGGTCGTTCCATCGAGGTTGTGGGGACCTACAACCCGCGTTCCACTCCCGCCACCATCAATTTCAAGCATGACCGCGTCGAGTACTGGCGCTCCAAGGGGGCGCAGCTCTCCGAGACTGTCCGCCGTCTGCTGGTGAAAGCTGCCGTTCCTGCCGCTGAACCCACGCCCGCTGCCTAAAGTAACCATGCTTTCCGCATTCGGGCGGTCAGGCCTATGCCCAAAGAGTTGCAGCGGGCATGGGTCTCTCGCCGTAGACTCGCTCCATTGCTGCGATTCAAGGTTGCGGGCATTTGTGCCGATAAGGGGTACATGCGCCAGCCTGGGCTCCGGAAGCGAGATGTGCCTGCCCCCTTTTTGGGACAGGCTCCTGCACGCAGAGGCTCTAGCGGCGACGTATCTAGAGGTGTGCGAGTGACTGACAGTGTTGAATTCGAGGCGCAGCAGCGCGCCGTGACGGATATGCGGACCCTGGTCCTGGAAATTACCCGGGCCCTGGTCGATGAAACCGAAGCCGTCCAGTTGGACGTGTTGAACGATGCCGGCTCCACCGTGCTCCGGCTCCGCGTCTCTCCGCGGGATCTGGGCAAAGTCATCGGAAAACAAGGCCGGACCGCCCGTTCTCTGCGGACAATCCTGGGGGCAGCGAGTATGAAGCTGAAACATCGCTTCGCACTGGATATCGTCGAGGTCGATGAGCCCGGCGACTAGCATCCCCGGAGCCGCGCCGCCGATGGCAGCGTCTGCATCCTCGCCCTCTGAAACCTGGATCTCCGTGGCGCGCCTGCTCCGTCCCCAAGGCCGTCGCGGCGAGCTCCTGGCGGAGCCACTGACCGATCTATTCGAGATCTTCAGCCCGGGGCGCGGATTCCGCCTCGCGGCAGGCGCGGAAGATCTCTCCTCAGACGCGAGCGTCACCCTGCACGACGCCTGGCGCCCAACCGGCCGCAATGCTGGACGGCTCGTCCTCAAACTGGCCGGCGTCGATTCCATCGACGCCGCAGAGGCGCTGGAGGGCCGGGAGCTCCTCCTTCGTGAAGCCGACCTGCCCGCCCTCGACGAGGATACCTTTCTCGTCCGCGACCTCATCGACTGTGCGCTTCTTGACGGTGACCGTCACCTGGGCACCATCACGGACCTGCAGTTTCCTGTCGGTCCCGACGGCCGAACTCGCCTTCAGGATGCCGTCGACCTCCTTGTGCTCAAGCCTGTGAACGACGCCCCCGAGGCTGAGCCCGTGCTCATCCCTTTCGTCAAAGCCTGGCTCACCTCGGTCGATCTCCCGGGCAAGCGCATCACGATGCATCTGCCGCCGGGCCTTCTCGACGAACCCGAGGCGACGGAGACGTAACCTGGGCGTTTGGCTCCTAAGCGGCAGTTTTCGGCCGCATGGCGGAACCCACAGATCGAACCACCATGCGCTTCGACATCATCACGCTGTTCCCCGACTTCTTCCGTGGACCGTTTGACTACGGCATCCTCCATCGTGCCCTCCGCGACGGCAAACTCGCGGCGCACACCCATGACCTACGGGCGTTCACCCACGACCGCCACCGCACCGTGGACGACCGCCCCTTCGGTGGTGGTGAAGGCATGGTTCTGAAACCGGAACCCATCTTTGAGTGCGCCGAATCGCTCGGCGTGACCCCAAAATCTGATCGCGACCTTACCCGCGAGTCCGTCATTCTGCTGTCTGCCGGCGGTACCCGCTTCACGCAGGCCGTCGCCCGCCAGCTCGCCGCCCTCGAACGCATCGTCCTTATCTGCGGCCGCTACGAAGGCGTCGATCAACGTGTCCCGGATCTGCTGTGCGACCGCGAGCTTTCCGTCGGCGACTTCGTCCTCTCCGGCGGTGAACTTCCGGCCGCCCTCATCGTGGACGCCGTTGCGCGCCTGCTCCCGGGCGTGCTCGGCCACGCTGATTCCAGCCGCTACGAGAGCTTCGGCGAAGGCGACGACCCCGCCGAATCCACCGCGCCCGACGGCTCACCGCGTGCCACCCACGGCGCGGGTGGCCTCCTGGACTACCCTCACTACACGCGTCCGGCCGTCTTCCGCGGCGCCTCCATCCCCGAGGCCCTTGCCGGCGGGGATCATCAGGCAGTCCGCGCCTGGCGGCGCAAAGCTGCCCTGCTGCGCACCCTCCAACACCGCCCCGATCTTTTTGCTCAAGTTAGGCTCAGTGAAGACGACGTGAAACTCTTAGAGGCTCTCATGCAGGAAGAGGAGTGACTGGCAGAGTGAATGTAGAGACCGAACAAGTACCTACCCCGACTCCGGCTAAGGTGCGAGAAGCGTGTAGAGCTTTCGATAATGAGCCCGCAACATTGCTGGACGAAAGAGCCTTGCGGCAACTATGGGCCAATTTTCCAGAGAACAAAGACCCAGTCACTGTGCTCTTAAAGATCATCGCGCTGGACTGCCTCTACAGCACTCGACTGAGGACAATCGAAATGCGGCCACTGGCCCGACATATTGCCGCATCCGAAATTGATGCATTACTCTCGGACGGGTCCGAGCATGCCGTAGATATTGTTACGGACTGCCCCGGCGTTCGGAATATCTACTCCTTCGCTACGAAATTCTGCAGCTGGCACAATCCAAGCGCGTTTCCTATTTGGGACAGCTATGTCGATCTCGCGCTCTGGCGTTACCGCCAGCACTGTGTCTTCTGCCCCCGGCACAGTCGTTACTTCGATACGTACGCTGAGTTCCGGACTTGTGTCGATGCCTTTCGAACGCACTTTGGACTGCAAAAGTTTTCTTACCGAGACATCGACAAGTTCCTGTGGCGGGTGGGTCGGACATTGATGAATCTGGGACCCTGACCGAAGAAGTCGGCTCGATGCGCTATACTAACGACTGCGACTCTACGCAAGGATTTCGTCATGTCAATTCATCCCGTAATGCAGAAACTCGCCGCCAAGCTCGAGCGGACCGACCTCCCGGACTTCGCTCCCGGCGACCAGGTTCGCGTTCAGGTCAAGATCAAGGAAGGCGATAAAGAGCGTCTCCAGGCCTTCGAAGGCATGGTCATCGCCTGCCGCAAGGGCCCCCAGGGCTCCTTTACCGTTCGCAAGATGAGCTTCGGCCAGGGTGTCGAGCGTATCTTCCCCTACAACTCCAAGGTCGTCGACAAGGTCGAGAAGGTGCGCTCCTACCAGGTTCGCCGCGCCAAGCTCTTCTACCTCCGCGGTCTGCGCGGCAAGGCTGCCCGTCTCCGCGAAGTCGAACGCGCCAAATAAACGTTCTGTTTGGAACAACAAAGAGGCGGCTATCCCGGCCGCCTCTTTCCTTTCTCCCTATAACGTCCTTCTACTCACTAAAGCCTAAGCCCTGATCCCTCATCTCTGGGCCCGATTCCTAATCCCGGCCCGCGGGCTTGTACACCACCTCACGGATCACGGCACACTTCTCACCACCCTTCCGTGAAGGCCGGCACAGCTTCGCCGTCCGCAGAGCCCGGATTCCGTGCATCCTCACGCGTCGCGGGGCAAAGTGTTGCTCCGGCAAGGCGGCGCTCCAGACCGCAGGCACCATCGCGGCGTCTCCGAACCTCACCTCGGGTCTTTCCGGGCCGGCTCCACGATCAAAGCGCACATACGCCGACCGCGTACCACGCAGCCGGCTCGTGGAGGTCAGTTGTAACCGGCTTCCGCCCACCATCACGGTCAGGAAGTTGCCGCGAAAGGCTCCACGCTCCTCCATCGCTCCCACAAACGGCCGCTCGGCGACCAAGGCCGTGCCAACTCCGGGCAAACCCACGTAGAGGTAGTGCAGGTTCGGGACTCGCAGATCCAAGCCCGTCTTCACGGTCAGGCCGTCCACCGTCAGCACGCCATTCTCCACGCGCAGCGGATGCGGGCCTGCGGCCAGGGCCCTCGCCCCGTTGAAAGCACCCATCAACCCCAGAAATCCTCCCAGAACGCCCCTCATCACCGACAGCCGAAGCCGCATTGTCCGCTCCTCCATGAGCACTGCGCAGATCTCCACGCGCACCTCGAGCGTAGAGCGGCCCCCGCACGGGGAAACTCCCACGTTCCGCGAAGAAACCGCCCCGGTAATGCACATCCCGGCAACCGCCCCGAAGGCGCTATTCCGCTACACTAACCGGGTCAGAACATGGCCAAGCTCTTCCAGATCCCACCCGTCGCAGGCGTCACCAAAGCTACCGCCAAACAGCAGATGCTGAAGCAACTCATCTGCACGGATGCGCCGGAGCAGGCGCTGCGCTACCGCGGCGTCCGCTGCATTGCGGGGGTGGACGAGGTCGGCCGCGGCGCGCTGTTTGGTCCCGTGGTGGCCGCGGCTGTGGTGCTTCCGCCCAAGAACGCCGTCCTGCTGCGCATGGGCCTCAAGGACTCCAAGCAGCTCACCCGCGAGGAGCGTGAAAAGCTCGACCGTCGCATCCGCCGCACCGCCCTTGCCATCGGCATCGCCGAGATCGACGCCGAGACCATCGACCGCGTCAACATCTACCACGCGACCCGTTTGGCCATGCTCCGCGCCGTCGACGGCCTTGGTCTCACCCCCGACCACATCCTCATCGACGCCATGCTCATCGACCACCCCTGCCCGCAGACCAAGCTCTTCTACGGCGACGCCCTCTGCCTCTCGATCGCCGCCGCCTCCGTTGTCGCCAAAGTTCACCGCGACGGCCTGATGCGCGCGCTCGACCGGCAGTACCCGCTGTACGGCCTTGCTCAGCACAAAGGCTACGGCACCCCCGAACACCGTAAAGCGCTCGCCGAACACGGCCCCACCCCGCTCCACCGTCGAAGCTTCAACTGGGTGGCCGACGCCGACCCAGACGCGCTTTTAGAGGACACTCTCTCCGAAGCCGATCTTTACCTCGACGACCCCCTGCCGATAACCCCTCCACCTTTGTCTTCCCGCAGCGAAGAGGAGGAACAAGACACGAACCCTCAAACCAGCCAGGACATCCCCGCCGCATGAGCCTCCGCCTTCTCTGCGTGGTAGCCCACCCCGATGACGAATGCTTTGGCTTCGGAGGCTCTCTCGCCCTGGCCGCCGATGCCGGTGTCCAGACCTCGGTGATCTGTTTCACAGACGGGCAGGCTGCCACCCATCGGGGCGACGCCCGGAACGGTCAAGAGCTGGGCGCCATGCGCCGCGCCGAGTTCGCCGCATCCTGCCGGATACTCGGCGTCACGCACCACGAACTCCTCCCCTACCAGGATGCCCAACTCGAGCATCACAGCCTCCACGAGCTCGGAGGGCTGCTGGTGCAGCGCCTTCGCGCGTTCCGTCCCCAGGTGGTCATCACGTTCGGCGGCGAGGGCGCGCTCAACCACCACCCCGACCACACGGCAGTCTCCGCGGCCACCACTGCCGCCTTTCACTGGTCCGGCAACCCGAAACGCTTCCCCGAGCACGGCGCCCCGTGGTGCCCGCAGCGTCTCTTCTACCTCACCTACAACTTCGCCCTCCCTGACCGTCCA
>CAXUNH010000011.1:0-42122 GCA_964252405.1 uncultured Acidobacteriaceae bacterium
ACCGAGGGAATCACATCACTCGACTACCAAGCCAGAGTTTTTCAGCAGCCTGCTAAACCAGCCTCGCGGCCGAAGGGTATGCCAACAAACCTGATTTCCAGCTTTGGCGGATCATCAAGGACCGCGCGATGATGAAGCTGGAACGGCTTCACAGAACGATCCGTTACGGGACCTTTGTTGGCACCAAGATCAAACTTCCAACTGATAAGACTACGCCGATGGAGCTAGACCTGATCGGCGTCCACGAGGATGGTCTGTTCGTCCTGGAGTTGAAGGTTGAACGGTCGGCCGAGCGCAATGCATTTTCCGAGCTATTCGCCTACAGCAACTACATAGCAGTTATGTTCCCGTTGTCAGGAATCAGGACATCATCAACGTCTTGGTAGCGAGTCTTGACAACAAAATTACTAAGCAGGCTTTCCTCTACGACCTCCTGATCAACGAGCGAGACATCATCGTTTATCGGCCAAGCTTTCTGACCGACGTCGTGGAGAGCCTATAGCTTGACTTATACTTGCCGAGTGATGAAGACTTCCGTCATTTAACTAACGAGCTATTGTCGCACGACGCGATGGCGTGCGTGGTGATTTCCTTCGACGACCTTGACGGCTGGTTTGAAAGCGAGGAGGAAGACGATCACCTCAACGAATGGACCGAAGAGCACCTATCTGCACTTAGCGGATATGCCGCACAACTGATGGAGGCCGAGCGGCTGCACGGCTTTTGCTTTATCCGCAAGCCTTGGCGTGAAATCCCCCGCTATTACGCTAACAGTCTATTCGTCTGTGCACTCAATCCTTTTCGCATTGCGGAGCCGGACCGCGCCGGCACAATTCTATCGCAATTGGAAGAGAGTGATTGGGCCTTATTTCTGGAAACACCAAAATTAGCCTTCGACGGGCGGCTAATTCGATTAGCTCAGCGGGCGATAAAGGACTGCCTCACCAATGCCTATCGGGCCGAAGTTGAGACGCCCTACTGGGGCGCCATTGTCACCAATAGCCAGGAGGTAGTCCTCACCCACAATTTCGCGTTCCGGCCTACCGGAATGATGCGTGAGGCCTATGTTGGCTTTGTCAACGACCTTTACGCCCGGAAGGCCGCGGGTCACGGCTCGGGCGATGACGTATCCATGCTGAAGATCAACGAGGTCAACAACTGGATGAACGCTTGAATGTTCATGGAGCGCTGTGGATTCAAGGCCGGCGAGGCGCTCGATGATGACGTGGCGGACGACCACAGCGACGATCCGAGTTCGGACGCGGACTAGCCTCCCAGCCATCGGAGTGATGCGATCCCGGGAGTAGCGTTCGTGTCGTTGAGCAAGACGATTACGTCCGCTTTCCGGCGACGCGGCGATCGACCTGAACGTCGTGAATTGGCGCAAAGCCGCCTGCCCAGACGTACGCGTCGGCGGCAGCTAGACCTGATAATCCACCGACCTAAGCGCTTGGGCGCGAGCACGGTCCGCCCGTCAACAAACACCGGCATGCGTTGATGCGGCGCCAAATCATCCTGAACATGCTATGATGGTCACGTAGACGCACGTCGAACTCTGGAGATTGACATGCTCGATCACGCTACATCGGCGAACCTCAGCCATGCGATCTCATCTGACGAGCAGCACCGTCGTGAGAACGCCATGCGCGCGGGTATCGCCTCCGCAACCATCGAAGGAGGCTCGGTCGGGCCGGAAGCTCGGGCCATCATGCACCAATGGGCGCAAGGCCTCCTCACCGGTGACCAAGCCCTGCGGCAAATCGATGCACTTCACGTTCAGCCGGAGAACCAAGCCAGCAACGCCACCGAATAGGTCAGACTTTGGCTGACTTGCGGGCCAGAGAGCCTTGTCAGGCTTGGCTAAGAAACTCGTCTAACGCGCGAACGAGCTTGCTGCGGCTTTCCTCGTCGGCCAGCGACGCGACTGGAGCCCCGAGGTTCGACACGGGCACGGTCGCAAGATTGAACACGTCCAACACGACTTCCTGGCCGGCAATGGTGAACACGGGTGCAAGCCAGTGGGCCTCGATCCGGATGAAGGATTGCAGCACGAGCGCGGCCACGAAACGCGTGGTGGCCCGATCGAAGCGGGCGTTCTGAAGCGCCACCACGTAAGGAACGGCGCCGCGTTGACGCCCAGGGTTGGTGAAGACGTCGAACTGCGCCATCGCTCAAAGAGACGGGAATTCGTCCGATAGCAGCCCGTGCTCGGCATGGAACGCATTCAAGGCGCCGATGACCCGGTCGAGCGCCGCGTCCTCGTCACGTCGGCGGGCACGCTCGCGAGTGACGAAGTCGTCCAGGAGGTCTTCCAGCGTGCCGCTCAAGTTTCGAGTGTAGAGCTTGGCCTGGCGAACCAAATCGTCGTTCAGGCTGACATTGATCGCCCGTTTGGATGCTGTTCGATCGTAGCTCATAGCGGGCCCCGATGTGGATGCCATGTGGATATTCGTGTGGGGTATCTCACAAGTAGACTGGCTAGGAAAGCGAGAGCTGGGTGGGCTACTCGGCCCGGCCGGCCTCGGCCTGGTCATCTGCATCGCGTCATAACGCGCATACACCGCCAGCCCGCCACCAAAAGCGACGAGCAGAGCTGGGGCGATCAAGAGGTAAGTCTGAAGCTCGGTCATGGCAGAGGCCCCCGCGCGAGCAGCGTGCTGCGAGATAGACCGGCAAGCAAGCGGAACACGCTCCAAGGGGCCTGCGCCCAGCCGTCCTTCCTGCTTCAGAAAACCGGCGGCATGGCCCGGGGCCTGCTGCTCGACCGAGCGGTCGAGGCCGTTAGCGGTGGGAAAGCGGCCAAACGACCAGAACCGATACTACCCACCATTCTACCCACGCCGGGGGAATGGCAGCTAAGATCGTCCTAACCCATTGAAAGGATTGGCGTCCCGTAGGGGACTGTAACGTAGATGCACGACTAATTCGTTGTTTCTAAAGCCTGTTTTCTGGCCTTCTTTCGCCTCAGAACCCGAGTCTGTGTCACAGGTGTGTATCACAGACTGCCGAAAATGCCACCTCAGGAAATGAAAATCCTGTCCAGCGGGTAGCTGACACCGCTCCCTCCACAGCCTACTTAGCCTTCATGGACGCCTGCTTCCGCTCTGCACGCATAGGACGCTGACCAGCCCATTCGGCTGACCAAGCTCGTTCTCCACGTGTCCGAGGTGTCCATGCCCGCTCCTTCAGGAATCCTTTTTTATGGCGACCCCCACGGCTTCTGGCAGCCGCTCCTCGATGAGTATGCCCGCCAGCCCGCCAAGGCCGTGGTCCTCCTCGGTGATTGCCAGCTTGAGCGCCCCCTGCATCAAACATTGGAACCCATCAGCACCGATGGGTGTCCCGTGTTTTGGATTCATGGGAACCACGACGTTCGCCACCCGCACTGGTGGTCACATCTCACGGGAGCACCGAATGGGCTGCACGGCCGTGTCAACGACGTGGCGGGCCTCCGACTGGCTGGGCTGGGCGGCACTTACGCGGGACGCGTTTGGTATCCTGTGCAAGGTGACGAGGAGCCGAAGCAACGAACGCGACGGGAGACCTTACGCTGGCTGAAGCGGCAGCGGCGGGGTCATCGCGATATCCCGGATAACCTGCGCGTTGGCCGTGATGAACTGCCGTTGCTACGCCGTGCGACAATCTATCCTGAAGACCATGACACATTGCGCCGGCTGCGGGCCGATGTGTTGGTCTGCCATGAGGCTCCCACAAGCCACCCCCACGGCTTCGGTGCAATCGACGACCTCGCAAAGACTATGGGCGTCAAGCTCATCGTCCATGGGCACCATCATTGGGGATACAAGGCGGCGTCCCGGGACGGTATCGAGGTGCGTGGGTTGGGGCTGCATGAGTGCTGGCGTTTTGGCTAACACTTTTAGAACGCAAATGCTGGGATTTCTGCAACACTAAATTGCTGCCGTGTGTTGCTGACTAGCAACACCGAGTGTGGCCTTGTTCGCCTATGGTTCATGGCGCTTGTACGGCCGAGTCGGCTGCGGGGAGACGTATGGCTTTGGAAGCCGGAGACACTAATTCGAAGCAGCTTCGGTTCATAGACCTCTTTGCAGGTCTAGGCGGCTTTCACGCAGCTCTGACCAGTCTCGGCCATGTATGTGTGATGGCTTCGGAGGTCGACCCGGAGCTTCGAGATATATACGCGAGAAACTTCGGCGTACACCCCAGAGGGGATATTCGGCAAATTGCACTGGAGGAAGTGCCTGACCACGATGTTCTGTGTGCAGGGTTCCCGTGTCAGCCCTACTCCAAAGCTGGTTCGCAGCGAGGACTGGAATGTACCCGATGGGGTGACCTAATACTTCAAGTCTTCCGTATTCTCGACGCCAAACGACCAGATTTCATCATACTTGAGAACGTTCCGAACTTAGTCCGCCACGCTGGTGGTGAAACGTGGTCCTACATCCGCGCGAAGTTGCGTGACCTTGGCTATGCCGTTGAGGAACAGCGTTTATCCCCGCATCATTTTGGTGTGCCACAAATTAGGGAACGCTCGTTTATTGCTGGCCGTCGCGGTGGTCTAGTTAATTTCCAGTGGCCGGCCTGCAAGGACGTTATCCGGACCGACATCCGAAGCATCCTCGATAAACGACCAACGGAAGCGACGCAGTTGCCCCCACATTTGCAAGCAGCGATAGCCGCCTGGCAAGCTCTCCTAGACCGACTACCCGCGAGCGCGGAACTGCCCACCTTCCCAATGTGGGGAATGGAGTGGGGCGCGACCTACCCCTACGCGGACACAACGCCGTTCGCCAAAGACTGGCGCGGCCTGGGCCGCCTAAGCGGCGCTCTCGGTAAGCCGCTGGCCTGGAAAACCGCAGCCGAAGTGCAGGACGCATTGCCGTCCTATGCACGTGAACCTGTCGCACGCTTCCCGCAGTGGAAAATAGACTTTATCCGCAAGAATCGAGATTTCTATCGCAGAAACCAGCTGGTTATAGATGGATGGATTGGATTGCTGGATGGGCTAGCACCAAGCTTTCAAAAGCTCGAATGGAATATCAAGGGTGGAGTTCGTCGCCTAGATAGTCACCTAATTCAGTTTCGCGCCTCCGGTATTCGAGTGCGGTCAACCGCTCGTGCGCCTACTCTGGTGGCCTTTACGATGAGCCAGGTTCCTGTCATCACGTGGGAGGGCCGCTACATGACCGCCCGTGAATGCGCTCGCCTTCAGAGTATGGGTGACCTTAAATTTCTGCCTGATGCGCGGACGGCCGCATTCAAGGCACTCGGCAATGCCGTCAATGTGGAGGTGGTCAGGGCTGTCGCACGCGCTCTGCTCCCCAATGGGTCATCCATCGCTGGCCCGAATCCTTCTGCCATCAAGAATCCTGCCGCCTATCGTCGTGCCAAGCGTGATGTCCAGAATGCTGCCTGACCGTATTGGAGACATCGACCGGGTCAACATCCGTCCTGGAACGGGCATCCTCAGCACACTGCGGCACCTCAACTACAAGCAGTGGTTCGCACTTGCTGAGTTCGTGGATAATTCGTTGCAGAGCTTTCTCAACAACCGAGACCGGCTGATTCAGGCTGGTGGTAAAGCTCAGGTCGTCGTCTCCATCGAGGCACAAGCGTCACTGCCTGGCCGCATTTCCATCCGAGACAACGCAGCAGGCATCGCCACGTCAGACTACGCCCGCGCATTCCGACCTGCCGAAATTCCGGCTGATGCGGCTGGTCTTAGTGAGTTTGGTATGGGAATGAAGAGCGCAGCCTGCTGGTTCGCGCCAAGGTGGCATGTCAAGTCGAGCGCCGTGGGGGAGCCATTCGAGCGTGTTGTCAGGTTCGACATAGCCAGCATTGTGGCGCATGGAACGGAGGAGCTTATAATCCACTCCATCCCATACCCGCCCGGTCAGCACTTTACAGAAGTCGTTCTCGAAGAGCCATTCGTCCCCATCACGGGTCGAATGCTGGGAAGGGTCAGAGAACATCTTGCTGATATCTACCGCTGTTATCTTAGAGACGGTTCTCTTGTTCTGCGCGTGAACGGTCAAGCCCTCACTTACGAAGAACCGATCGTTCTGACCGCGCCCTATTATCGGGACGTGACAGGCGAACCCATCTCCTGGCGCAAATCAGTGAACTTGGATCTAGGAGGCGGGCAGCGCGCCACGGGTTTCGCAGCCCTGCGACAGGACGGCAAAGGCGCACGCGCGGGCTTCGCTCTTTTCAGGCGTAATCGGCTTATTCAAGGGAGCGGTGACGAAGGTTGGAAACACCCTGAGGTGTTCGGCAGCCCGAATAGCTATCGTCACCAGCGGCTCTTCGGTGAACTGCACCTTGACGGATTCGAGGTTAGCCACACCAAGGACGGCTTTCGCTGGGACGATGAGGCGGCTTTCGCACAACTCTTGGCTGATGAACTCGACTCAGAACCGACACCGCTGCTCAAGCAGGGTGAAGGACATCGGCAAAAGGCTGCGCGTCCGGTGCTCCAGCGGAGTGCTGCGTTAGCCGTTACTGGTACGCGCGAGGACATGCGCGAGAACCTCGAAAGCGCCATGCCGCCAGCAGCCGAACAGGCTGCTGCACCTGACCCTACTTCGAATGAGGTAACACAGAGCGAAACACCTTTAGCGGACGCTGAGCTGACTTTCGATTTTTGGGGGTCGAGTTGGTTGGTGTCGGTCAAAGTGCTGGGTGATGAGGCGCAAGGGGAGTGGCTCGAAGTAGGCGACGCCGAACTCCTTCCAGGACAGAATGGCCGAAAAATACAGATACGCATTTCAGGAGCGCATCCCTTTATGGCGCGCTTTGCACACCGAGAGCCCGAAGTCATGCAAGCCCTTGTCCGTGTGGCCGCCTCCCTAGGAATCGCGGAGGCATTGCTGCGGAGTATGGGCGTTGCCAACCCAGCGGCCATACGTCGAACAGCAAACGAGTTACTCCGAGACGTATTCTCAAGCATCTGAGAGAGGTCTACCGTGGTGGACTCCAATCAAGTCGCAACCGTCATTCCCGTCGTGCCACGCACCCCCGCTATGGAAGATTTGCGTTGGTTGCCCTTACCAGGTGAGGAACTCGCAGGCTTGCTTGCCCTCAAACTTGAAGGCAAGCCAACCGCTCAAGGACAAGTATCGCTGACCGCTCAAGCGGTCCTTGGACGTGGCATACCTTATGGCGAACGCGGCAGCGATACAGGCCTGGTTGTCGGCTACGTTCAAAGCGGGAAGACACTCTCGTTTACGGCGGTTATGGCCTTAGCGCGCGACAACGGGTTTCAACTCATCATCGTTGTCGCAGGTTCATCAGCACAACTTTCCGATCAATCCCACAAACGCATCCGAGATGACCTGCGGGTGCACGCCGACAGCCGTCGCGTGTGGGCGCTCTACCAAAATCCTAAGCCGCACGAGGCTTCTGGTATCGAAGGTCTATTAGACCAGTGGCGAGACCCTCACGTTCCGCAAGATCAGCGTCAGACGGTCCTGATAACGGTGATGAAGCAGCATACTCACCTTCGCAATCTAAGCCGCCTCCTAACCAGCCCCGAGTTAAACCTTGCAGGCGTGTCGGCGCTCATCATCGACGATGAGGCGGACCAAGCCAGTCTCAACACGCAGTCGCAGCAGAATGCAAGACTTCAGCGTGCGAGGGAGAGCACGACCTACACGCGACTGATGCAGGTACGAAGAGCACTGCCGTCTCACACCTACTTGCAATACACCGCTACGCCGCAAGCTCCATTGCTAATAAGTATCATCGACAGCCTCTCAGCTCGCTGGGTGGAGATCCTTGAGCCAGGAGACGGATACACGGGCGGTCTCTCTTTCTTCGGTCCTGCTCGCGACAGGAGGCCAAACAGTCCGCCGCCTGCCAGGACACCGCAGCAAGCAAGCATCGTCAGGATTATACCCGCGACGGATATTCCATCATCAGCAAACCCAATCCAGACGGTACCTTCATCTCTACAGCTCGCTCTGCGCTTGTTCATGGTGGGCGTGGCAGCCGCCTATGCCCGAGGTGAAGCAAGCGGCAACCGTTCCATGCTAATTCACCCCTCAGTGAGGACGGCAGACCATCAGACCTATCTGCACTGGGTGAACGACCTTTTCTATAGTTGGCGTGCAACCTTACGCCTTGGCGAGCACGATGCTGCTGCTCAGGAACTGATGGAGAGCTTCCGTCCAGCCTATGACGACATCGCTTTGTCTGCGGGGGACACGCTGCCCAGCTTTGAGCAGGTCAAGCAGCAACTGCGCCGAGCCTTCAATGCTACCGACACCAAGGAGGTTAATCGTCGGCAAGGAGGTGCCCCAGTGATAATTGAGTGGAGGCAGCGCTTTGGGTGGATACTCGTTGGAGGTCAGGCTATGGACCGGGGATTCACCGTCGAGGGTCTCACGGTGACCTACATGCCGCGCAGCCTCGGTGTAGGACACGCTGACTCGATGCAGCAGAGAGCGCGCTTCTTCGGATACAAGGCAAGCTATCTGGGCTACTGCCGTGTGTTCTTGGAGCGTCAAACGAAGCAGGCGTTCGAGGACTACGTGGAGCATGAGGAATTCATTCGCAAAGACCTCATCTCGGTTCGAGATGCTCGTCAGTCACTCCAGGAGTGGCCACGCCGGTTCGTGCTGGACCCCACCTTGAAGCCCTGCCGCGACAACGTGCTGAGAGACTCGTATGATCGCAGTTCCACAACTGCCGACGAGTGGTTTACGCCGCAGGCTTACATCGGCGGCGCGGGGGTTGAACAGTTCAACCAGGAAGTTGTCGCGCGCTTCACGGCTGGCGTGGCGTTTCACGCCGACGCGGGCGACGACGGGCGAACTCAGACACAGCGACATCTTGTAAGTGGGTTGTTGCCGCTTCGCTCCGTCGTTGAAGGGTTGCTTGCCGACTATCGGGTTCGCGACCCGGGTGAAGTCGAGAAGTGGACAGGCCTTATGGCGCTGCTCGGTCGGTTGCTAGATGAAGGTGAGGGTGCGACGGCTACTGTCTATCGAATGAGTTTCGGCAGCCCACGACGGCGTGGGATATATCCTACCGGTCGTGTTAAGCAATTTTTCCAGGGCGAATATCCTGTTTCGCCGAAGGACCAGCGTGGAACCGTGTATCCAGGCGACAGGGCCATCAAACATCCCAGTTCAGTCACGGTCCAAATACACGTTCTAGACCTAACCGATGAGTCAGATACTGTGGTAGCCAACGGAGTGCCATTTCTGGCTGTCCATCTGCCCGCAACTGGTCTCTTACCCGTTGTTACGCAGGACCAGCCAAATCAGACAGTGCTTTGAACGAGTATCAGCTTGACGGCCTCTTCAACAGGCTTAGGCAAAGCCGAACCTGTTCATCTGAGGCTGCCTTTTCGGCCCTGACAGTCCCCGAGTGCGGCGGTCATATGGTTGCTCTATCTGGGGTCGGGCGGCCGAGTTTGCTGCTGACAACGGATGGACGAGGGCCGAGACCAAAGGACATGATGCTTTCGGGTCTGACCGCGAGTTTTGATGTGCTTTGCAGGATAACTCTTGAAACGGGTGTTGAGACGGAGAAACGGGTCAGTATCTTAGAATGCACAGCTGGTCTGGATGTTCAGGCTCTCTTCCCCGCAACGGCGATGACCATCTTACGCGTGCTTGGGCCAACGCCTACAATGACCGAGGCGGCAATCGCGGTCAGCCGTCTTGCCGCGATTTTCTCGGCGCTCACCCGGCCCTCACGACAGAGCGTCACGGGCTTGATCGGGGAGTTGATGGTCATCCTTCTGGCCTTGGATCCGATTACAGCGGTCGATTGTTGGCGCGTGACTCCTGAGGATCATTTTGATTTTGCGGCGGGAGACGCAAGGTTGGAGGTTAAGGCATCCTCATCTGGCCTAAGACTCCACTCCTTCTCTTGGGAACAATGTAACCCGCCACACCGCCCGGCTCTGGTTGCCTCTCTGTTAGTTGACTCATCGGGTGGCGGCACGAGCCTGCGCCACCTCCTACATAGAATTGAAGCTCGGCTGGCCAATTCGCCCGAGACTGCGTTGCGTTTGCGGGAAACAGTCACAGCAACAATGGGAGCCTCACTATCGACAGCTCTCGATCATCGGTTTGACGAGGCTGCGTCTCGGGCTAGTCTTCGATGGTTTGACCTTCACGCAATCCCTGCGATTAGGGGCGACCTTCCGCCAGGCGTTGGACACACTCGTTTCACGTCGGACCTCTCCCTGAGTGATTCTGTGTCTCCAAACCTACTTGCTCAAAGCAGACTAGGGGCGCTGATACCCAATGCGTAATGACCTGAACGGTTCTGGCTTGCCTCCTCAGCACGTCTTTCGAGCGCTGGGCTGGTGGTCGGCATCTTCCAAGGGCTAGGCTTGGAAGGCATTCACCCCCGCATCCTGTGGACGCTGCTTGGTCCAGGCGAGTTCTGGCACGCGCTCCGGAATGCGGGCGCTCAGGGCGGTGCTGGAGCGTCGCCTTAAGTCTCAAGCGCTTCACGCAGCCAGTGTCACGACCTGCCGTGGCATGAAGCTGGCGTGCGGAAACAATGCCCGCATCGCCGCTACTTCTGTCGCCGTCGCACCCCACAGCGCGATGGCGCTGGCATGAGCGGGCGAACCGCCCTCACGGCCCGTGCCATCGATAAAGCTGATGCGCTTTGTCGGCATGATCACGTCAGCCCATCCTGTGACGCCCTCGGACCACCAGCGCGTTTCGACGCGGACGGGCAGGATGCCCACCACTAGCCGGGCCTCTCCCGTCCCAAACGCTTGGCGGCAACGGGCGACACACGGCTGGATGATGCCACGCCCGTATGGCGGGTTTGCGAAGACCACACCGTGCCAGGGCTGAACGAGAGCGTTGTCCGCACGTGTGTAGTGCTTGCTGGCTGGCACATGGCTCAACGTCGCACCGGGTGAGAAGGCATCCAAATCAAACTGCTTCAGGCCGAGAGCATCCAGCAACGATTGCACAAGGGTTTGGGGCGTCCACCACTCGCAATGCGTCGATAAGTGGGCCGCTCCACCTTTAAAGAAGCTGGGTGCTTTCGGCTGCTTCGGCGCAAAGGCTGCGTCCCGGGACGGATTATATTCGTTAGACGACCCACGACCTCGGTCTCGCTTCGAGACCCATCGTTCAAGCGGTGGCTGACCCTGTCGAGCGAGAGTCGCATCCAGTTCACGCAAAATCCACTCATGAAGAGGGACAGCATCGTTCGCTGCCTGGCGGTGTAGCCGGTCAAGGTCAGCGGGGGTCAGGTAAATCGACGTGGAAGCCCTCTCGTGCTTAATGCCGACGCGCTCAACTGCGTCTGGACCACGCCGCTTACGCGATGGGGGACCTGCAAGCATCTCCGTCCCGGGACGCACGATGTGAGGCTGCTCGGATGCCGCCGCCAAGGGAGCAAGAATGTGTCGACCCAGCCAAGCGACGACAGGGATACACAATCCATCGCCCACGCATTTCCAGCTACCCGAGAGCGTGGACGGCAACTCAAAACTGGGCGGTAGCCCCAATAGCCGCGCGAGTTCCGCGCCTGTGACGTTGCGGATGCGGATGCCATCTGCGTTGGCACGGAGCACCAATTGGCGAGCAGCACCTGCGGTCAAGCATCGCGCAAACCCATCGGTGTAGATGGGAAGAGCGGGTCTGCGCCCCTCCATACGGTCAGCACGTTGGGCTGCCACGATGGCGAGCACCTGCCCCTCCAAGCGCAAGCGGTCCACCTCGGCCACATCAGCGCTTCGGCATCCCGAAAGGACTCGCTGCACACGCTCATCAGTGAACCATTCCTGTTCCTCGCCATCATCCAACAGCGACGCCAGCGGCGGCACGGGTGCATCGGGTTGGGGCATGCCTAGCCACATCCATGCGCGCCGGGCATGAAGTGGAAGTGTAGCAACCGCCTCGACCAACGGCTTAGGATGCCACACAGGGTCTGGCCGCTTAAGAATGATGCCTGGCGGAACATCGACGTCGCGACGAACCGCGACAAGGAATAGGCGCTTGCGCAAGACGGGCAGAAACTGTTCGGAATCGACCACCATGCCACCTACACGGTAGCCCATGCTGACGAGCGACTGCACCAGCGCCGCGAAGTCCTTGCCTCCGTCGTGGGAAACGAAGCGGGGCACGTTCTCGCAGCATACCAGTGGCGGCAACGAACCGAGCAGCCGGTGCTCGCCCAGAATGCGGAGCATCTCGAAGACCAGCGAGCCACGTTTTCCGTCAAAGCCTTGGCCACCACCAAGAGCGGAATGGTCGACGCACGGAAAGCTGGCCCATAGCAAATCGGCTTTGGGTAGGTCAGCGGCACGTAGTTCCGTAATGCTGCGACTGTCGAATGGGGCGCAAGGGTGATTGCGGCGGAAATACTCCGCCTTCAACGGGCTGTTGTCGTTGGCCAGCAACGTGGTGAATGAAGGGGCGAGGGCGAGGCTCGCGCCACCGATTCCGGCAAAGAGTTCAACAAGGGAAAAGCTCGAATTTGCAGGCTGAGGAACGTCCATGTGGGTGTAGTCCGAACACGCTCGTGCACTCGGACCCGCTGACCGGCGTGCTGGTCAGGGGCCATGCGAGGGCGGGCCACGTGCGGGACAGCACGGGCCGGAGCGCGTTATTTCGACGGGTCGCCGGTTGATGAGACTCATGGGTCAGCCCTTCGGCGCGTGAATGGTGAGATTGACGGAGTAGGTGCCATGGTCGAGCTGCAGGTCGGCATCGTCGAACAGCTCCGCCATCAGGCCGCTCATCAGGGCGTGCCGGCTTGCCTGCGACGGGAACACGATGCTTTCCGCAGGCCACTCGCCCGATAGGCGGCCACGCACTGGGCGGCGCTTGACCAGCAAGGCAGGCCCGGCAATCGGTAGCACGTGCGTCCGGTCAAGCGGGTCGCGCAGGACAAGCGATTGGTCCAGGTTCAAGGCCCGCCCTTCGTCGTTGACAACTAGGTCGTACGGCCAGCCACGGCTGGCTTCAATGGCGGCGGTATGCCATCCGCCCACTAACGAGCGCTCGAACAGCGGGGACTGCTTGTTGAAATCCACAACACCGACGGGCGACCCGTCCATGACTAGGCCTGTGTGCTTCCATGGCTGGCCGGGCAACTTGAGCAGGATGCCGATGCCGGCCAGGGCCGAAACATGAGTGGGGCTGCTTACGAGCAGCATCCGGGGCTGCTTGGACGACGGACCAAACTGATCTAGGGCGGGAGTGAAAAACTTAGGCACGGGCTGACTCCTCATCTTGGAACCCCAGCCGGCGCGCAATTGCACACCCTTGCCGCACCGCGCGGAAAGGCGAACTGAGCAGAGGGATGGGGTCGGACCGGTCTGCATGTGCAGACAAGCCGGCGAGTGAAACTTAACGGCCGAAGCCGTCTGGTTCACTGAGCTATGAGGGAACCAGTATGGAAAATGCCGATAGACAGCACCGCCGAACAGACGTAGAAGTCTGCTGTAGAAAAACGCTCGGTGCGGGTGACCATGTTTGTCATCGGGGTCGGCGTTCTATTCAAAACATGTGACAGAGATCAAGCTTGTTTTGGACATGGCTGCCCTAGCAGCCTCATAGCTTGACCAATCTGTAGTGAGTAAATTTCGTTTTGGCACTAAAGCTGGGGTGGTCTCAACCTTTGGCTGGCACGCCCAAGCGCATCAGCATCACTCGCGCCATGAGCCGTTGTTCCTGCGTGGGCGGGTTGGGCGGCAGCAGGTTGACCATCGACCCTTTCAGGCTTGTCTGCCCCGCCGGTCCCGTGCGCATGTCGAGCGCCCGAAGACCGGCAGGCTGGCCATCCCCCGCTCGATTGCGCGCACGGAGGATAGAGTTAACAGCTTACCGGCAATGCGACCCTGAACGGCGACGACCACGGTCTCCACCCTGCGTTCGGACTGGGATGGCGACACACCGGGTTCGGTTTGGCCGATGACGAGCCAAGCCTCCGTCATGTGAATTGCGATTTGGGCGTCCTCGGCGATGGCGAGGAAGCGCGCTGCGTTCATCGACGCTGTCTTCGCGTCTGGACTGCTGAAGTTCAGTGCTACGGGTATAAGCGTGCCGTCGCCGGTGGTGAGCGCCGCGAATGGGGCAACATGGCCATCGCGCAGCAATACCTCTTCGGCGTGCCGCACACCGAGGGCTAAACGGGCGCGCAGGTCCGCCTTGGTGAGCTTGGCCATGGCACGATGTCGCACGTCGGCGCTCGCCATGTCAGCTATGGGTCTCACGCTTGGATGTGTGCCGAAAGGACTTCCATTTGCACGAGATAGCTGACTCCAGCCAGCACGGCCCGGCACACTGTCAAAAGGGGGTGTCGATTGCCTCTTGTTAGAAGGATATACCGATTGACAGTTGCAGAAATCAAAACAAGTGGCGCACAATTACCACGCTCCTGTATCTCAAGCTACTGGCGTATGCTTATGCATAGTCCGCCAACTTCGTTTGAGCGTGGGCTCCAAGCAGAACTCGACTATCTTCGGCAGTGTGCTAGCAAAGTATTGCCTCAAAATACCTCAGGGCAACAGGGTCAAGAACAAACTCGATTGGATCGCCATGCTCCCGGCGAAGACTAATCTGAAGCATAATCTCTTCAAGAGTTTCTACGCTCGCTCCCGTAACCCGCCCAGCATCTGATTCCACATTCGTGATTACCGGTAGGTATTCAGCTAGACCATTAGAAGTTTGCAGCCACTCCGATTCACGCAAGCTTTGATTGTAAGTGTCTGGCATGGTGCCCGTTCCGAGCCGTTTGTGGATACGCTCGTCCGCAATGGCCTTGCTAAGCTGCTCGCGCATTCTTTCGGTGAAGGCGAGGATAGCAACCTTCTCGCTCATGAAAGCGACTATGACTGGAAGGAGATCACCCTCGCTCCCAGCACCATCCATCCCCACAGCTAAGCCCGCCACAATCTCCGGCATCGCATCTCCAAACGTCGTTGTTCCTATTGAGCCTTCCAAGCATGCTCCACCGTTTCAAGCAAAGCGACATGTTGTTTTCTGGATGGTCCCTGGACAGCACTGCCAGTCAGAAATCTACATCGCCAAAACCCAGCGCCGGATCAGCGCCGTAAAACGTCAGAACAGCGGTTCCTCGTCGGCTGGTTTGCACTGGTCGTAGAGTTCACGAAGCAGCTTACCCACCGTTTCAAGCGCATCAGGTATGGGGGGCAGGTCTATCGTCTCGTCGCCCTCAAGATATCGGAAACCCATGTCCTTGCTGTAAGGGCTGAGCTGACGAATAAATTCCTCGTAGTCTCGTTCTGCAACGAAACCGACCGATTTGGCGGCTTCGAGCGCATTCACCAAGTCATGGCCGAGGGCTCGTTGCTGAGCCGCACTTCCACCTCTCTCGCGCAGGAAGCCCTTAAGGCCGAACTCAACAGAAAATGCCAAGTTTACGAAGCAAGTGGCCCATGGAGTCGGCTGTGGTGCATGCTTGTAGAGAAATCCCGCAGCCATGCGGAAAGCCAAGGCCCCGCCGAATAGTCTACGCCCTGGCCTATCCAACTCGTGCAACACCTCAACCGCTCCTATCTGATGCTAGACCCAGCGCATCATAGAACGAGAACCTACGCCGGCTGCCTAGCCACTCTACCGACGATACTCTTTCCGACACCCAACACGCGCGCGATATCGCGCACACTCCGTCCTTCTGCCTGCATACGTCTGACCTCATCCTGTTGGAATGGCGTGAGCCTGTGCCTGCGTCCCGGGACGCGTCCTGCACGGCGTGCCGCCGCAATACCCGCTCGCGTGCGTTCGAGCATCACCCCACGCTCCCACTGCGCCACCGCCGCCAGCACCTGCACCACCAGGCGGCCTGCCGCAGTGCTGGTGTCCGCACCCATGTCGAGCAAGCGCACAGTCACTCCACGTCGGTCCAAGTCGGCGAGCACGCCCAGCAGGTCTGCCGCGTCGCGCCCCAGACGGTCGAGCTTAGCAACTGCTAGCACGTCGCCGCTCCCCAGCCTGCCGAGCAACGTTGACAGAGCAGGGCGGCGCGCTGCGGGAACCGCGCCACTTGTCACTTCCGTCGTCACCTCACTCTCGGGCACCCCTGCCGCTTTGAGTGTGGCTACCTGCACCTCGACTTTCTGCTCCTCCGTGCTCACCCGCGCGTATCCGTAAACTCCCATGACTGTCCCCTCCGTTGGGACGCGAAAGTGCCTCCCCTCGTCCTAGGACGGGGTCAATCCATGCAAGTCACAACGGGACAATGATGCGGGACGGAAAAGACGTTGATTTTGTTGGCGCGGCAAAAACGGGGGTGACGTGTCCTACAACCGACCGGTTTTGGGACAAATGATCGGCATCGATCGAGGTCCATAGACGAGTGCATCTTGCGTTTCAGGAGGCGCGCTTAACGGTAATACTGACTCAATCGTCTATCTTGGGCAGGAGCTCAATCCGTAGCGATCGTGTTAGGTTTAGGTGCGATATCTACCGCAGTGGTCACCTGCCAATTTTCGCGGTTCCCATAGGCTCGACTTACAAGATGTCAGTAAATGCGGCTGGGACAGTATATCTCTTGGCATATATGAGCGGCCCAGAAGATTTCCCTTGACGGGGGAGAGAATTCCCTATTTATTAGCGTTATCCACCGTGCAGGTGGCTGAGGATATGATTGCCATCCGCCGTGCAGGTGGTTTAACGATTATAGTCCTCGACCAAAGGTGTGAACTGCCGTGCACGCAGCTATGGGGGCGATCAGAAATGGTCGCCCCACCGCCGTTTATTCACACCCGATCATAGAATAGGCCTTCGCGGAACCGGTGCAGTATGCCGCTGATGACCAAGCAATCGTCGTTGTGCAACTTGCCGCCGAACCTCGGCAACAGCGACTCGATCACCGCCCACTGCGCGTCGTCCAACCAGAACCCTTCAACCATGCTCCGATCCTCCCGGAGCCCAACAAATCAGGCGCGCCGCGACCGAGTCGCCCGCCGGCCCGTGTTGAGCCAATAAGCCAACTAGATGCTTTCAATCTTCCTACTTGTCCGAGCCACGTAACGTGAGAGAGGCAATGGCCCGGCCCGTTAATCTGTAGTCGATTAGGGTCTGTCCCTATTGCGTAGGTCACGGTCGTTCTGATTCGCTCTCGTTCGGAGGTGGACGATGGCGGTGCAGTATTAGCTGAGCGATGTGCAATGGTCGGTCATTGAACCTTTGTTGCCTCATCTCGGTGGCAAGCCCCGGGTCGACGACCGGCGGGTGATCAGCGGCATCCTGCACCGTTATCGCGAAGGGCTTCGCTGGCGGGCGGTCCCGGCTGAATACGGCTAGCGCACGACGCTGTTCAACCGCTTCGACCGCTGGAGCGAGAAGGGCATCTGGCAGGGACTGCTCGCAGCACTCGTGGCCTGCCAGGACCCGCCTGAGTTCGCCATGGTCGACAGCTCTGCCGTGCGTGCCCACCGATCGGCAGCGGGCGCAAAAGGGGGCAGCAACATCAGGCTATCGGCCGCTCGCGCGGCGGACCCACGACCAAGATCCACTGCGCTCGCGAACGGAGCGGGCCGCCTCTATGCCTTGATGCTAACTGCCGGCCAGGTTCACGACGTCCATGGTGGCCGGGCGCTATTGGCCAGCGTGCCACCAACGCGCAAGCTCATCGCCGACAAGGCCTACGACGCGAACGACCTGCGTGACTTCCTCATAGGCCAGGGCACCGAACCTGTCGTCTCGCCCAATCTGCGACGCCTTGCCACACCGGCGTTCGACAGAGTCGCCTACCGTGCCCGCAACCTCATAGAGCGCGCCTTCTGCCGCCTCAAAGATTGGCGAGGGATCGCGACCCGCTACGACAAAACGGCCCGCAACTTCCTGGCAGGTATCTGCCTCGCAGTGCTCGTCACCGATTGGCTGCAATGAGTCCACGCCCTAGGCGGCCTCCGTTCATCACGTCCGGCATGTGGCCCGAGCGCAAGTAGAAGCTTTCAGGCGAAGTCCAACGTCTCACCGGTTGGCCTGGCGCGGTTTGGTCAGCTCTCTCCAGGGCTAAGGAACTAACGCTGCAGCCCGAACCTTGTTCGGCACCAGTCCCCTGCCTGCGAGTGGTTACCTTGTAGGCGGCGAACCGCCTCCGCGTTCAGCCAGTCAGCAGCGGGCGTAGCCCCGGCCGGCTGCACATAGCCCTTTTCCATTAAGCCGTCCTTGCCAAGAAAGAACGGCGGGGGTGGCCGCAACCCGACTACCTCTTCCGGGGTGGCCAGCATCAACGTACAGAACACGTCCGTCGCCGCCGCACACGAGTAGGACCGGCATCGGGCGTCCGGCCCGTCCGGCGGTGCCTGCCAGCGGAGGGACGGCATCGACCACAGGGAGGGAAACACCAACCGCAGAACGGGACGCGCAGCCGTCGTGTCACCAAGCGCGAGCGCCGCCCCGAGCCGAAAGCGGGGATACCATTGCTGGGCAGCGTCGCGCGCCCGCAACTGCCATTGACGGAAGACGGCGTCGCCGGTGTCCGGCCCTGGGGGCGGCAGCCCGGCCTCACGCAGGTAGCGGTCAGCCGTCCAATGAACTTGGCCCGGCGGGACGGAAGGCAAGCCCCACACAGCATAGTCCCGCACTGCCGCCCGACGGTCGGGACCACCGGTAACATCATCGGCCACGTAGGCGGCCCAACCGCCGAGGGCTGCAATAAGCGCCACCCCGGAGATCACTCGTGTTTGTGGAACGCGCAGCAGAGCCAGGCAAAGCCACACGATGAACACGGCGACGAGGCACGCAACCAGCACGGCGACGTACACGACAGGCCCAAGGCCGACGCCGAAGCCGGCTTGGCCGTAAACCCACAAAACAAACCCAACGATCAGTGCTGCACCAATCGCGCCGGTGACCGGATTAGGCTGGACCAGGATGACGTAGCGCAAGTGTTTCTCCGCCTTGATGGAAGGCTAAAGGTGGGGCGCAGCTGGCGCTGCCTGGGACTGGGTTGCCTGTGAGCTGCCCGGGGCTGTGTAGGGCTGGGCCTTGATGCCAAGCGCCACGCTGCCCGGGCGTTCCGTGCCCAGGCGGGCGATCAGGGAAACCGGTGCAGCGTCGGGATGCAGAGGGTCGCGGCCGACCCACTGGAGCAAGCGGCCGCCTTCCCGCGTGTAGGTCGGCGACCCGTATTTTTCCACCATCGCCTGACGCACGCTGTCCAAGGTTGCTCCGGGCAGGCGCTGACCCGATGTTACGGACGTGATGGTGCCCGTGGTTGCCGAGCCATCCGCTGCCAGCACGTCATAGCCAAGGCAGGCCTGTGATGCGTCCGCCACCGGGTCGTCACCCGTGCGACCGTCCATCTGCGCCCGCATGCTCGCATCGTAGCCCGACAGGGGGTCCAAGCCGCAGCGCACGGCCTGAGCACGGTTCGGCACGAACCCCGTCGGCTCGGCACCTGGGTCGATGGCACGGAACCAGCGTCCGCCCTGAGGATTGTGCCAGCGCTCGGTCGGATAGGCGCGCGAGGCGATGCCTGCGCCCTCTTCGGCCGGCATGCCGACGCTGATGCCTTGAATGTCGGCGGCCTTCAGCAGCGGCAGCACGCCGGGGACCAAGGCGGCTGGAGCCGGCACGGCACCCGCTGCCGTTCGGCCGAAATCCCACACGGGCTGGCCACTCGGAGTGATGATGCGACCTGCCACGATGTCGGCTCGGATCACCGTACTGCCGCCGGAGACCTCAGGAGGAGCCTCGGCGAACCGGATGACGAAATCCAGGATAACCAACCCGGCATTATCGTATTGAGTGTTGAAGGCGTGGCTCTGCGCAAAATTCCGCGCAGCAACGGCATCACCAACCGGCAAAAAGCCCACCTCGTCCAAGTTTCGGAACTGGAGGTCGTAGCGCCGCCCCGTAACAGGGTCTCCAATCGGCACGAAGGTGTCAGGCGTAAACCCGAGGGCGTAGCCGCGCCGGGCCGAGTCATACTGATGCAACTGGGTATTGATGCGCATGGCGTAGACCCGGTTGAGGTCGAGCGACGCGAACTGGCCTTCCAATCGGGCCATCTCGCGTGCCATGACAGCGGAGCGGTCGAAGGCCGAAGCGTTCACGTACGCGCTGCTGCGCTCGGCATACGGGCGGAAGTCGGGGACGGTTCCGTTCAGGCGGTTATAGGCCATGACAAGCGACAGCGGGTCGAGCACGGGAGCACGAAAGAGGCTCGGGTCTGCGCCACCCGGGCCGGTGGGCGTGCCGGTGGCAGCGGGGCGTTGCTGCGCAAAGGCGGGGACCAGGCCAGGGCCAATCAGGACGAGCGCGGTCAGTGCGAGGCGAAAAAAGGGGCAGAAATACATACGATGCCTTTCGGCTGCTGCGGGAGCATTTTGCGGGTCAGGGTGGGCAGTTGCCTACGGGCTATGGAGCCCTGACCAGACCGTCGCCGGACGCTATCCAGCATTGACGCGCAAGGCGGGACGGCCGGCATCTTGCCTCGCTTTTCTGTCTGTGAGCGCTTGACCGCTCGCGTCGACACGGTGCGCGCATATACCGTAAACGCCGTATTTGTCAACTCTCGATAAGAGCTTAGCCAAAGTATTGTCACGCCAGGCACACCCTTGCCATGGCAAAGGCAGGCTGGGGCGAACGGCTGAAGATGCGCGCACGCGAACTCGGATTGAGCGATGTCGCAGTCGCCCGTGCCCTGGACCTGCCACAGCGGCGTTACTCAGCCTACGTGAACGAGAGCAGGGAGCCTGATTTCGCCACCCTAGCCAAAATATGCGGCGTGCTGGCGACGACACCAAACGCGGTTCTGGGCTTCGAGGCACACGAGACGCTCGGCACAAATGATGCCGTAACCGCTAAGCTGGGGGCTTTGCTGCACGGTTTGGAAGAGGCGGACAAACGCAGGGCGTTTGCTGTGCTTGAGGCGCTCGCGGCGCATCCGGAAGGTCGGCGATGACAAGCGTCCCCTTTTCGGACGCGACCACGAGCCCTTCTGCTGACAGGCTAGCGTTGCATTGACTGAACCGCAGAGTTCGCCGGCACTGACGTCCAAGAGTTTGGTGTCATGCATTAGCGCGTTGATGCGCATCGGCACGGTGCTGAAAACCAGCCCGGACGAGGTGCCCGGTTTTGCCCCTGGACGGCCTGCTACGCTGTCGCAAGGACAGATAGCTCGGGTCGATGCCTTGGCTGCGCTTGATGGTCAAGATGCTGAGCGGGCCGTTGCCGTCCTGGAAACCAGGGCGGCCTATCCCAGCCCGAACGTCCTAGGACGCCGACGCACTTCCCGTTACCCTGACTTGAGAAGGTTGCGTGCCTTGGCCTGACGTCCGCAAGACGAGATGCATCTCAGGCACATGAACAACGAAACCTCTTAAAGTGTGCAACTTGGTGCAAAGCCATGGCTGATGTCATGACTGAGCCGTCGTTATGCAGTGGTGAGTCGGCAAAGGTGCAGTTCCGTGCATAACTCTAAACAACGCTACAAGCGCCAGGAATGGCCGAAGATATGCATTTTCTGCCAGGAACCTGGTCGAACTCTAACGCGCGAGGACTTCTGGCCGGTCTGGATGCAGGAGTTTTTGCCATTGAAGAGTGAAGTTACCACTCACCATACGCGTCTGGTGAGAGATAGCGGAACTCTGACCCCCGATCTGCTTGAAATTGGCCCAGGCACTTTGAACCGGCCTGGTGGGCCACTATCGAAGCGCCTGAAGGTTGTCTGCCGTTGCTGCAACAATGGCTGGATGAGCCGACTTCAGAAGGCGGCAATCCCTATACTCAAGCCGCTTCTTAATGGCGAGTGGTCCACGCTGAATGAGTCGGAATGTCTCGCCATTTCACGTTGGGCAGTCATGTTCACGATGGTCTATGACACCGCCGACACGAGCACTCGCTCCATTACGCAGGCAGAGCGCACGTTCTTCATGCAATCCAAAACTCCACCGGGCAATTGGTTGGTTCTGGTTGGACGACTGCAAGATGACCGTCGCCACGGAACGGCCTGGAAGCGCAGTTTTCGGACATTCAGCGCTGGTGAGGAGGTTGAAGCAAACTTCGATGCTCACTCTACAACAATTGGAGCTGGAAGATTTCTTCTACATGTCTATGGCACCAGTTGCTCCGAGACCTCTCTGCAAGCGGAGAGCTTCTCGAAACTCTTCCCGCTTGGGACAGCTTGGCCTTACGTTTCCCCTGTTGAAGAGCCGGAGAGAGCGATAGACCCGATAAACGAATTTGCTCGCTTGGCACAAACCGCCAATGCGTTGGCACAAGGCTATTCGTCTGTCCAGAGCTATTACCTTCCTCCTTGAGACGATTGGCTCTCGTCACATGCGCCTGTTATATCGCTCACCTTCGCCCTGGCTCTAGGCGTTCCGCCCGCAGCACAGGCGCAAACACAGAACGCGAGAGACATGGTTGACTACGCCCTGCAGTCGAGCGACGGGCAAACTGCCCTGACGGCCTACAAGGTGCATAAGAGGCGGGGTTATCGAACATCGAGTGCTCCAAACTACTCCGAGCGATATCTTCGTCGGAGCGGACGAACGATCCGTTTCTCACGACTCTCCGAGGTGTCCCAACAGCAGCGCCGCACCCGGCAATGCCTTCCGCTTCTCTTGCAGCAGCTTGAGTCCCCCTACGGCAAGGACCGCCAGGGCTTCCAACAATTTTCGGAGCTTTGCGGGGCTACCCGCAGCGAATGGCAGGACACAGCCGCCCGACGCCTCAGCGATGGCCTGGAACGCCCTACCGGTTCCTGGACACGCTTCCCGTACTGTCCAAGAAGCAAGGGTTTTGCCACTGTGCCGGTAGCGACACTTCAGAGCGCGGAGAAGCGGATGCCGAATCAGAACCGAACCGTTGGCCCGCGCGGAAAGGCCGTTCCAATTCCGCAGACAGATGCCGGAAAGGCAAACAGGTCTCGGCTGATAGAGGCCTTTCAGCATCTGCCGCGCCTTGCAGATGTAATCCGCAAGGCTGCTGCCTCGGACAGTTTCCGCGTGGTCATGAGTGCCGAGAATGCCAGCCTCTTCAAGCAGGGTGCCGACGGCTACTGGAAACCCTACCTCCACAACGGGGGGAAGTTCGTCGAGAACGTGAACCTTGAAAAGATCTCGCCGGACTATGCCGGCATGGTCTCCAATATCGTCATGAGCGTGAACATGGCTGCGATTGCAGCCGACCTCGCCGCCATCAAGGAAGACGTTCGAGACATCGCAGTTCTGATTGGTTCGTCGGCAAGGGGAGAGGTCGAGGGCGCGGTAGGCGCAGTGCATCAAGCCAAGGCCCTGCAGTCACCGGTCGAGAGGCGGCATCACACGTTGGATTCATGCCGCACGTTGTCTGTAAGCCTTGGAAAGCTTGTCGGCCAACTCAAGGCCCATTCGGAGGCGATGCCCAAACCGATGAGCAGCTGGCTTGAAGGCTTCACGGGCTCGGGAATAGGCACAGCTGAAGCAAAGTGGGGCGAAGTATACAAGGACCTCCAATGCCTGAAGGACGGCTTGGTGGTCTTGCTCGAAGCCTACGGGGAGCTGGGCGAAGGGCAGGCCGCCAAGACCGCCCTGAAAACAATCATCGGCGGACTGCAGCAAGCCAATCTTCCGGAAGTCGCGAAAAGGGCACGTCTGGTCCGCGTTCAGCCGGGAATGCTGGCTCCAGAGGTGCTTATCAAACGGTTCGGTGAAGCAGTTGGCCGCCTGACGGACATCGTTCTATCCTCGCCGATGAACCTGCCTTCCATAGCCATGGATATATCGCAATCGGAGATGCCGGAATGTCCGTAGAGCCGCGTCACTGCTCATGTGGCCGAGAGTTGGAAGGCGAGGAGACAGCGTGCCCGAGCTGTAGCCAGTTCAAAGTATCGTGGTGGAAGCAAGCTGCGCTTTACACGGCCGGAGCCGTCATTGTTGTCGGAGGCGGAGTTGCCACGGTCCTGTCCAAGCTGCGCGGCTCGGCCTGAGGTCAGCAGCTTGAGCTAGCCGTTCCTTATGTTGGCTCTACACGACGTGGTCTGTGCGCAGAGTAGGAGAAGTGCCGTGTCCAACGATCCTGCATCACAGTCCCTGATGGTGGCCGGTCTTCGTCCCGCCAACACCACCATCAAACACCTGAACCGCGTCCTTGTCCAAGTTGCAGGCGGACCGATCACGGCCCTCAAAGCCCTGAAACGTTGCGCGCCGACTAGCGCTGGGTGATTTATTCTTCCGGCCGTAGGCCTCCTTCAGATGGTCCACGGCGGCGTAGGAGCATACACCGTCTCCGCCTCCAGCGCGCTCCAGTCGAAGCCATGGCTGTCGGCTTCGGCCCTGAGTTCCGTCTGCTCCTCCAGTGACAAAGGGCAATCCAGCACCTCAATGCCCTGCCGCAGCAACTCGCGGGACGCCGCTAGACGAAATGCCTCGTCACCGGAAACCTCGACGCATTGCCAACCGCGCCGTGCGCAGCATGCAACCACCTCGGTAATCGCAATATCGTCGGAGACGCCACGCACTGTTACACGGTCGCCGGTGTCTAGTAGGCGAGTTCCGCTGTTGAGCGTCAGTAGGACGAACTTGCCGTCTGGGTCCACGTCCACCCGCCGCAAGTTGGCCACGGCTTCAACGGGTAGATGGTCGCTAAGGGAATATGCCCGGCGAAGCAGCAAGGCGCGAAACCGTCGACGCCGCTCGCGCACGCTACGCTCATCCTCAGCACATTGGACGGTTCGGTTCGGCGTGTCCCGGGACAGAGGGATGATTGGCTCTTGAACGCTCTCCAGCATGGTCTGAAGCCGCTTGTGGCTATCCTCCCTGCGGTAGTGCTGCTCGATAGCTGCCACAGCCAGCAAGCGCCTCAGGCGCTCTCCTGCCTTGCGTCCTGACGCGACCGCCGAGGCGGCGAGGTGACTGCTGCTGCTTTCTCGTCCGCTTCCCTCGCTGCTCTCGGAGACAGAATGCGGAGCATCGCATTCAACCTCTCGTTCGTGGTGCGCTGCTCGGCTACCAGCTCGCCGAGGAGTACCTCTATCCTGTCGAGCGCCGTCTCGCCTTCCGTCAGAGCGGGGCTGTCGAGCAGGCTCATCAACCTGCTCACCCCGCTTCCTGCGTCCAGGGCAGCGGCGTATGCGGGGGTCATCCCCCGCCTGTCCATCTCCCTCAGGAGCTTCGGTTCGCCCAGCCCTGCCAAGAGTTCGTCGTACTCCCCGACGCCCCAGACTCGATTTGCGATTTTCCCGTTCAACATCGTTGTCCTCCTCAGGCGGCTCGTAGCCGCTCATCCATGTGTCAGTTTCTCCGACCTTCTGCTTCAGCAAGCGGTGCAGGGCATTGCAGAAGTGCCAATTGCCGCTGTGGTCCTGAACCTCGACAATCCAGCGACCGTTCGTGTGTCCTCGGACGCAGCGCAATCCATCCTCAGCCAGAGCGGCTGCAAAGGCAGCGGGGCTATCGGAAAGCAGATGAGCGGTGCGTACTGCCTCTGCCAACTCGGGCAGGGTGCGATGCAGCCGCTCACGTTCCTCTGGGTCGTCGGGCAGGCCGATATTGGCCATGCGCTTTACTTCCTGAACCAACGCTGTCCTGTAGGCCGCTTGCGGCTTCGCTTCGACGTCGAGGCCATCTCCGATGAGAAGGTCAGCGTCATCGTGTCTCCCTTCGGCCCGGAGACGAGCAACAACCATCTTGTTGAATGCCCCCTGCGTGACAGTGTGCCCCCAGCGCGCTTCGAGAACGCGTGCCACTTTTTCTTGCCGAGCGTAGTCCCAGCTGTTGCCGAGCACTTTCCCGTCTACAGGGTTCACCTCGGGCACGAGCACGTGCAGATGAAACGGTGATGCCCCGTCCTCATGCCGACGTTTAACGTGACCAATAATGACGGTATCTTCCTCGCGGAAGCCAAACTCAAGGGCCAAGTCGGTAACTGATTCGAGCAGCTGTTTACGGGTGGGGTTCTCCCGAGGTGCTATCTTGAAATGCCGTATCGCATAGGTTCTGCGCCACTCCCGAGCATCGTCGACCATATCAAACAGCGCCTGTTCGCTCCCCTGTATGACCACAATCTTCTCGTTGGCTTCACCGCGAAATACGTGGTCAGCGGTGGCCTGCGCACCCTTGCTTGCCAATAGTCTTGCGCTCTGGATAATCATCTACGACCGCCCCGCTGGAGAGCCTGCTTCAGGTCTGCCGTAAGCACTTCCAGCGCTGCTTGAGCCTGCTGAACAGCCGACAGCAACTCGCCCACGTTCACAGTCTGACCACCCTTGGCAGCGGTATTGGCGTGCTGGAGCGCTTGGTTCAGGTTGCTGCCAACACCGCTGCCCAAATCCCTGCGCAGCCGTGCCACCTCGTCACGAGCCGCTTCGTCCCAACGAACGAGGCTGTCACCATCGCATGCAGCGAGGAGCATTCCCCGCGACCAGGACGACAGGTCTCGATATCCCGCCCGCTTCGCCGCTGCGGTCAGCCGAGCTTTTTCGGAGGACAGGACCCTGAATTGCGCTATCTCTGACCGCCACGGCTTCGTCGAAAACGGACGACCGCCTTTGTTACGCAGTGGCGGTAGTGCAAAGGGGTCTTCTGGCGCTACGGATTGCACGTCTGGCTCGCCGTAGGGTGTCCTGGTGTTTCGAAGGCCATCAGCTCGCCACGAAGCTCATCCAGCACGGCCGTCGCAAACGCCTTAGGCTTGCACCCAAGCTTTCCACGACACTCCACAAAAGTCGCCGCAACGTTCGTAACGGCAGTCAGGAACGCCTCAGGGTCAGCCGAGCGCAACATGCGCACGGAAGCATCCTGCGGCTGTGCATCGGTGCCGATTGCCCGCCGGACATCTTCCAAAGCAGGGAGCAGGCCAGCGAGCCCACGCTCTTCCTGGACCCGCATTTCTAGCAACCAATGAAGCAGCCCACCTGGTTCACTGGTGCAGTCCATTACCGTTTGCGAGGGTGCTCCATTAGGGATGCCGTGCATCTCGTGCGCGTAATCGAGACACTCCTCCATACTGTCAAATGACGTGGCATCGATGAAAACCCCGCACCTGGATATCTCCAAGCCGTAAAGAAGGTCCCGCTTGCCACGCGGCGGCAGAATGACGGCATCCAATCCGCTTCCAAGCACCGCATGCATGCGTCCCTTGCTATCGCTCGTCCAGCCGTCAACTAATTCGTCGTCGTCCATCGTTCTCTCCCAACACATGCGAATGGCGGAATTGCCGTTCGATGACGGACAGGAGAAAACCGCTTCCCTCATGCCGCTATCGGGCCGAAGGCGGGGGTTCCACAGGGGCTATGCCCCTTGGCGAGTGTTGTGCGTCATACGCACAACATGCCTCGCAATCCCCGACAGTTTTCACCATCCCTGTTACGAGAATGGAATCCAGCGATGCAAGACACAGCTGGAAATCAGTTACGGAGCGCTGATGGGGTTCCGTCCCGGGACGGACGAGACGGCTGACCAATGGCTATTGGACAGGATTCCAAGTGTGCTAAAATTAGTCAGAATACCGTAACGGTACGGTGCAGATGACGGGGGTGCCGAGAAGGCGACGCTCGCCGTCGCCGCGTCGATATCCATCGGTGCTGATGGATATTTCAAGGAAGGAACAAGGTGAGCCATTCCAGTGAGGAGGCAATCGCCGAGGCCATGGCGCTGGACGGTCTGACGGAGAAAGCGGCTCGGGAACGCGTTGAACGGAACCGTGCGGCGATAAAGGCGACGGCGGAACAGATGAGGGAGATGGTCTTGGCGTCTCACCGACGGCGGCTAGACAGTGAGAGCTAGAAGTCTACGTTCTCAAAGACACTCGACGACGTATCTCGGCCGGTAACGGCTGGCCCGCTCACCTCAACCTCGATATCCGTACCGCATGCCCTGACCACCACTGCGCTCGCTTCGAGACCGCTATCAAGAGCGGGCGCGAGTTCAGAAGCGACACCACGGGGCAGATATCCGCATTTGACACCGTTGACACCGTTGACAGCGTACATCGCGATGGCGTTGGCATCCGCCCTGTTGTCAGGCTCCCGCCTGAGTTCGAGGTGGTCGCCCTCTTTGAGCAGCACAGCAGGCGGGTCACCCAGAGCATAAAACGCGCCAGCGAGCCGCGTCTGAACGGGCGCATTGCGTTCAAGGTCACGGTGCAAGTTGTCGAGGACGGCTTCAATGTCGTCAGCGAAACGCTGAACCGTCCGATGAGTCGCGGGCGCAGCGCGTACGGCTGCGACAGCCGTGCGTAGTCGGTCAATGGTTTCGGGGATGATGGTGCTGGTGTCCATCGCACAGAATACAGCATGGCAAATGTAGAACGCAACGAAGATGACCCAGTCTTATAACCATCGGTGCTGATGGATATAGGGTAGGGTCAACCCTGTTAGCGTCAAATGGTCAGCGTCCGTATTCCCCAATTCTGTAGCATGTCTGCACGTGGGTCGTGTCCCGATGAGAGTATGAGACATGCTGCGCCAGCGTCATGCATCAGCCTTTCCAACCATAACGCCGCCTGTGCAAAGGGCTGACCTTCGCCGACATGGGAGAAGAGATGAAACATGTCGTCGAGCACCAAAAGCCTTGGCCTGACCCTCAGCAGTTCGTCACGTAGCCCGAGCAGGTCGGGCGACGGCTCGAAGCCGCTTCCAGACGTTTGACCAAGATGAAAGTCAGTGCCGTAGACGCTGAGCAGGTGAAGGTTGTCATGGAGGCTGTGCACACCGCCCAACGTCCCGCCGTCGAGAGGAGTGCTCATAATGTCGTGGAGCCAGTGAGCAAAGGCTTGCTCAGGGTCACCTGCGGCGACGTAAATCACGGGACCAGGCTTCGGGTCGGCTGGCAACAGACCCCACATACTCCGCCCCACTGACACGCATGCGGACAGTTGAAGGGCCAGCATCGTGCGGTCCCGTGGCAGGCTGCTTTGGATGACCGCGAGGGTGCCTGAAAGGAGACCGGGCAAAACGTCGTCATGCCCAGAGTACGCTTGGCCGAGAACCGTCATTATCCGAGCAGGGCCGCGTCGATGGCCGCACCTGTTAGGGCAAGTTCTACCTTGTCCCTTGTCCGCCACACCAGCGCTGAGACAGCCAGTCCCGCATCGAGCAGGGGCGCTAGCTTGGCCGCCATGGGACGGTAGAGATAACCAACCCGCACACCGGCCTCGGTCACGGCTGCCACGGCATTGCTGTCGGCCTCGTTGTCGGGTTCCCGCCGCAACTCCAAAGCGTCCCCCACTTCCAGCGTCTCTGGACGCTGACAAGCGCCGTCAATCATGGCCAGCGCTACTTTCAGGAATTCGGTTCCCGTCTGGGACTGCCCTGCGGCGGCGACCGTGATTCCGTCGGCGGATACCATCTCGGACGGCACGGGCTTGCCATAGGCATAGCATACGTCGCAGCCCGCAAGATGCGGCGTACCGCGCCTGGCAGCCGCTGCCGCCGTCAGTATCCACGCTGTGCCGCAATAGGAGAAAGCCAAGGGCGTCCCTGCCTCGGACGTCAGGATTTGACCCGAAGCAAGCCGTTCGCTGGCTACGACGAGTGCACGACGGCGCTGATTCTCAGCCAAGTCGCGGGCCTCTTCACGCCGTCGCCATTCCCTCTCGATGATATCCAGGTCCGCCTGCATGCCTGCGCGGAAATACAGCAGGTCCTCGTCGGACATCGATGCAACTTCGGCCCGAAGCCCACGGAAGCTGTCGGGGTCGGGACGGTCCGGAGCCTTTTTCTTTGTCGCGGGCTGCTCCTCGGCTACGGGCGCGCCTGATACCGCTACGAGCCTGAGGTTTGGTTTGGTTTTTTCCGCCGTATTGTTCTTTTTCGGCATGCCGACTCTCCTGTTCTACTACACTGTAGTATCGAGGTCAGCAAGTCGTCAGCTGTTGTTAGTCTAAGCCGCAGCCTTTTCCTGCAAATGATTAAACCTCCTGAGCTCGGCCTTCAGGACTGCCGACTTTGCCCGTGTGAGGTTTAGGACCAACTGCTTCAGGTCATCGCGGTCACGTCCACATTCCGCACGTGCCCGTGCGATACGCCCGTCCCAGTGGCCCGCAATGACCTGCAGGCGCGTCTTGCCCTCGGCCAGTGCATCGACACCATCCTGACCGATTCTGGCTTCCAGCAACTCCCAGAACCCGATGCGCTCGGCTTCAGCCGCACGACGGCGCTCTTGGCGCTCCACTTTGAGCACGCAGCGCTTTTGTGCCGCCTCCAGTCTCTCCGTGGCCAAGGCCACCGCGTCCCGCAAATCGATGCCAAGTAAGTCGAGGCATGGCCTTGTAAGCAGCTCATCAAGCGGCTCCGAGCAGCGTTCCGCCAGATTGGCGACCAGCCTTTCCACTTTTGCGATGTAGGACTCGGCACGGTCTTGCGCCTTCTTCTTGTCTGCGCGAAGACGCAAGATGAAGCTGGGCACTGGCATGTCCGCCCCGTAGGATGCCTCAGGAAACGAAGACATCCCAGCAAAACCATCGGCGTCGTGGTCTGCACCAGCAGGCTTTGCCCCATACTTGTTCTCAACGAGGTTGCCAGAAGCGCCGAAAATGGCCTGACCAAGCTTCTCGCAGGTTATGGCAGCTTGTACAGACTCTGTACTCGTAGACTCCCCTTCCTTACTACTACTGCTTTCTAGACTTGTGGTCCAAAATGGATCACCCCCCGTCATCGCATCGGCTGACCACCGCTGCACGTTTGCGATGGGGACACCGGTCTGCGCCACGATGGCTCGAAGCGAGTGCCCCTCCTTGCGCAGGGCGAGCACCGTCTGCCGCTTTGCAAGCTTCTGACCCGGTGTCAGTCGGGGCTTGTCTGATGGTCGGTCGTAAAAGTCGGCAGTCAGTGCCCTGCGGTTGGCGCTCAGCGTCGCGCCGTCGGCCAGAGACAGCAGGCACAGCGCGCGTATCTCGTCGTCACCGATTTGGAGTTCAGTGCGCAGGCGGGCGGCTGAGACTCGATAACGCGGGTCAACCTGCTTGCCTTCCCACTCCACGGTGTCGCCCCGCGCTGCTGCACCTGCTTTCTCCAGAACGCTCTTGGCATACCCGCCACGATGCCATTCGTTCGTCATCCAGTCCTCGGAGCACAGGGCCTTGCCGATTTGGCCAACGAGGCGGCCGAGTTGGCCTGCCTTGATGGCCTCGGCGGGCAGAGCGTGGGCCAGGCAGGCGGCGATGTTGTACAGCCAAACGTCGCGCTCCCCGTCAGGAACGCCGCCGGCGGCTGTCCAAGCTGCAAACGCCGGGTAGGTCTTGCCCCATTCCACCCGTGCCAAAGCAACACGGACGAGTTCGGAGGCCATTCGGCCCAGTCCCCATGCACGGTCAGCCGAACGCTTGCTGCTCCGTTCTTCAGCGCCTTTGCGTGCGAGACCCTTGATTTGCCGTAAAATAAAATGGTCCGCACCAAGCGAGCGTGTTTCGGGCAGGGGCAAAGCAGGGCGTGATGAGGTCCGACGAGGTGTGACGGATGGCGCGTCTACGTCCCGGGACGCTTCCTTCTTATTGCGCTTCGGACGGCTCGTCTTCACGGGCAGGGCTACGGCAGCCAACTCCTCGCGTAGTGTGTGCAGATCCACCTCGCGGTTGACCCCAGGCACTAGAACTTGGCGCTCGTCTGGTGTGAAAGGGTCGGGGATGCCGTCCCACAGAAGCGGCGGGGCAACGTAGATTGGTTGCTGGGCCTCGGTTGTCTTGGCGTCGATGACGGATTTGCACCCCGCCGTATTCAGCATCGCACAGGCGAGCGCATTGGCTCTCAGCAGCAGCGACTTCGCCTCGATGGCCTCAACAGGTTCCGAGAGCCAGACCCATATATGAGCACTCAGGGTTGGGGGCGGTCCATCGGCACCCACGCACAACGAACTCGACCAACGAACGATAGCATCGGCCTGCTGCACGGATTTCGGTAGGAGGGAGAGCAACCAGTGCCTCGACTCCTCCGGTTGCGTTCTTGGGTTCAAGCCATGCGCGTTGGGCACTTTATCGAGGTCGAACAAGAGCCATGGCCGTGGGACGCTTTTAAGCGCGGCCTTGGCGTCTTTCCTGTCGTGAACCAGGCGTCGTATACCGGTTGTTCTCTCCGGGTTACGCAGGTGTCCCGAGACTGGAAATCCAAGCCGTTTATGTGCAATGTGGCGCAACGTCACGTCTAAATCACTCAGACTGCTGACACACGTCTGGTGAGCGTCGAAGAACGCGCCGACACGGTAGGCTTCTTTTACAATATTGCCTTCAGCATTACGGTAAAATCGTTTTCCTGGATAATCACGTAAGCCGTCTCGTCGTCTTGACGGCGTCATAACCCACAGTATTTGTTGGTCCGCGTCATCGGCGGTCGAAAAAACACTCACTCTATTTGAGTGTTAAGGAATTCCTTGTAATGTGCCTGATTGCCCACTATACTCTCCTTATCGTCCTTTCGTGCCACACTGCGGTAGTCGGCCTGGCAGCCATTACAGTAAGCGGCAACAGTCCAGAATATCCCATTGTTCTGGAAAGTTACAAGTAAAACAGGAACCCCACTTCAATAAACCTGAAGTGGGGTTTTTGTTGTTTATGGTTGAACTGGTTGGCCGATTATATCCATCAGTGCCGATGGCTATGCTAGCGGCTCACATATAGGTGGCTCAGGTCCACCGTGGCCTTAACTGCTTTCAGGAACGCACGGGCTTCTTTGGCGATCAGCAGACCCTTACCGTAAATCTCGCCCGTTGTGCCTTCCTCATGCCCAAAGATGCGGTTCATCGTTTCCGTGTTGAGATTGCCACCGCGCATCATGACCTTGAAGCTGTGCCGCAAGCTGTATGAAGGAAGAAGCGGGTCATCAATGCCAATGCTGTCGAAATACCGACCCGTCCACTGGCTCCAGTCTGCGGGAACGCCTGCCCCCTCGAACAAGGTTCCCCCGCCCGCGATGCGTTCGCGTGCCCATGCCAAGAAACCGGTTTTCCGCAGTTCGGGCAGGATGGGAACGAGACGCGCCCCCGCCCGCGTCTTGGTGCCCGTGACGAGCAGGTCGAGGCAGGGAATACCATCGAGGTCGTAGATACCCGCACCCGGCAACTCTTCGGTGCGCGCACCAGCCAAAAACATGACCAGCATAAAGTAGCGGCGGTCGGGCGGCGCTCGATACGAGCCAGGCTTACTCCATCGGCGCGGACCGTCACAACCCGTATAAAGCGGGCTGGCGAACAGTTTGGCCAAGTGCTCGGGCTGCAAGGGAAGGCGTTTAGGCTCATTGGCATCATCGCCCTGCTTAGGTGGCTTCACCTTCTCGCCGGGGCTGCTGTCCAGGATGCCAGCTTCCTCAGATGCCCATTTCAGCATACTCCGGACGTGGTTGAGATTTTTCTCAATCGTCGCATGCGCGGCCTTTGGCCTACCGTTTCGGCCTGGCTGAGATTGCAGCCAGTCTTTGTAGTCGGCCACGTCCGCTTTGGTGATGCTGCCGATGCCTTTGTTTCCAACCCTGCGGTGAAAGTCGCGCATGACCTGCCGGTGGGAGGTTTTGGTCGACTCAGAGAGTGACGGACGGTCGTTGAAGAAGTTGTCGAGCAAGCCCTCAAGCGTCAGTGCGGCGCGCGGGTCTGTGCTCGCGCTGGCGACTGGGACGCGAGGAGGTGCCGGTGCGAAGGGCACTGCATCCTGCCGTCCCACTTCCCTGGCCGCGCGCATCGCATCGAGCATGGTCCGCGCGACATGCTCCTTGCGCGCCAGGATGCTCCGCCCGCTTTCGGCTGCGGCGTGCAGGTCTTCAAGCTTGTCGCGCAATTGTTGGCGTGAGCCGTTGTCCAGGGCCTCGCTGTCTCGGGCGAGGCGTGCGTGGTCGACGCCTCGCAGGTCGTCGAGTGTCAGTTCCTCAATCGGCTTTCCCAAGACAAGTGCCATAGCCTCGTTACGTAGCACGGGCCACCAAGCGCCTGCAGCGCCTACGATTGCTGCCGCGCGGCTTTTTGCCTCTCGGAAGTCAGTCGTTTGCAGGGTGCGGGTATGATGCTGACCTAAGATTGGGGCGAGGTCGGCGGGGATTCGGAGTCTGACGAACCAAGTCTGGCCGCGTCGAACGGCATACGGCGTGCGCAATGGCGTCCCCTGTTCCACGGGAATGTGCCACAGACGCGGATTCCGAGCCGAAAAAGACTAACAAAAACAACGACTTAGAAAGCTGGCGTCCCGTAGGGGATTCGAACCCCTGTTACCGCCGTGAGAGGGCGGTCCAGGGGTCAATGATATCAGGCTTTTCCAAGCTAGCAAGCTGTTATTACTGGCGAAGTTTGTCACACGCCATCACCCAAAATCACGGGTCATCTCGTCGAGATTGGACCATAATTGGTCCAGGACCAATCAACGAATCGACCCTGGTCCGCACCGGTGCCACACCATGTCGGCGCCAATCTGTCCCTGCTTTCCGTAGCACATCCCACGAACGTGTAGAGCCTCCACATACTCTGTCCGCTCAGCACAGGCGGCCCAGACATCGTCTACTCCACCGCCCCGGCACCTGTCGTTTGCGTCGCCCTCCAGGGTCAGCAGGCTCTGGAGATTGGATGTGGCAGCTTGGCGGCGCGCCCGGACCACGGAGGGTGCGCATCTCAGAACGGTGTCCCTGAAAGCAGATGAATTCTCGTAGCCGCTTGTGAAGGTAACCGGCTTGTAGCCTGGCAGGGTCACAGTCAGCGGGTTCTCGTCAGCCGCGTCGGCCAGCTCTCGCATGGCCTTCATGGCTACTGGTCCAAGAACATCCCACCTCCAGGCAGCAGCCTGCCCCTCGCTTACCCCGATTCGTGTGAGCTTCACCTGGTAGGCCTTCTCCTTCGTCTGAAAGGTCGTCTGGGCCTCTGCGCTGTCCGCGCCCTCCGGCTTGCCAGGAGGGACGATTGTCAGCGACACTTCTGGCGACAGGTAGGTCGACATCCGACAGCTGACCACGATCCGAGCATTGTCATCCGTGTAGAGGGCCGCTGTGAACACCGGCTGCTGACCGGCATCTGTTTTCCACTGCTGTTCCGCGCGGGCCGTGACGCTTGCCACCATGAGGGAAGCGGCAATCGACAAGGGAGCAAGCAAGCGGCCAGCCTTACCGGGTATCCCACGGAAGGAACCGCGCCCGATCACATTTTCCCTTGAACGCCTGAAAAATCGAGTCACCTTGATATGCAGAGGCTCCACTCCCGGCTTGGCGACATGTTTGGGAGAGGGTGTTTGCCCCGCCAACAATATCCCGCTCTCCATAGCGGTAATCCGAACCGGCAGCCATAAGCCGGGCGACCAGGTGTCCGGCTTCGAGCCGGTAGGCAAGGGGTCCGCAAGGACGCACCGCACCAGTATCCAGGCGGCTGGCCGAAAGGCCAGGCAGGCGGGCGGTCCCAGTGGGCCGCGGTGGGGGTGATGCCCCGAAGCCCAGACAGCAGCATCCCGGCCGTCCAGGGTCCGCCGCGTGGCACGCGGGCTCCGACGCCCGGAGTCAATCCATGCCTGTCAAGCCTGCTTCACCCGCACCAGCGGTGCTGACGTATAGCCAAGCCGCCACCTACCTTGGCTTACCTTCCGTGGGCGCCCTGCGGAACATGGTTTACCGCAACCTCGCGCCCCCGAGCATCGCATATGGCAAGCGAGACCGACGGTTTCCCGTCCGATCGATGGACGCCTGGATCGAGGCCAAGGCTGCTGGTGAGGAGCGACGTCAGCAGGTCAAGAAGTTGGAGAACCCCGCTCCTCTCCGCCGTCGCGGCCGTCCGACGAAGGCTGAGCAGATTGCCCGACGCCGGGCGGAATGACCTCTCGCGAGAAGTCTTCCCATCCTTCTAATGTTCGCTCTGCTTCGGGCGCCAACGCGCAGCTTCATACCGCGCCCTCTGCTCGGCTCGCCTGGTAACGGCCTCCTCGTCTTGCCCGCAGGTGAGGCACAACCCGACCGCCTTCGAGTGGTCGGCCATCACCGTGCCGGAGCATTCGTTGTCGGGACACGGGCCTCTCCGGATCGGTGAAGTCTCCCCGCAAACAAGGCACTGGAGTTTGCTGCATGCAGCAGAACGAGACGTCATGGTGGCGAAGTGTGGCACGCCGCCCTCGCAGTTCCTGAACGTCTCCGTGTCCGTCAGGGGAAGACATCGAGGACAGTAGTAGTGCCGTCGTCCAGGATCGAAGCCAAGCAGGCTCTTGCAGTCCGCTTTCGGAATCAGCCGGACAACGACCTCGAGTTCGCTGGTCACCAATGTTACGGGGCCATCGCGTCCGTAGTCGTCATCGCCCCACTCGACCGCTGGCCCTTCATCGCCTCTGTAGGCGCCGAGCCGACGCTGCGGCCAGCTGACTTCCCCGAACAGGCTGCCGTGAATTCTCAATGCAGCCAGGAGGAGGTCCTCCGGTCTTACAATGTCTCTTCCCGGCGAGACCATGTGCATCAGGGCGTTGCGCTGCTTTCGCAGTCCGTCCCAAAGGGTTCTGAACTCAGGCGTCAGCCTCTCGGCGCAAACGGTGTCGTGGAGCCTGGCAAGGTCGGCAGCATCTATAGAACGGAATTCCGAGAAGCCCACGTCCCGCTCCGAACTGCGGCTGGGGAGGTCCCTGGGGTCACGAACAATCAGCAGAAACGGGCTGACCGCCGCAATTCGGGCTTTCAGGCCGAATTCGACAGCCTGCTGGATCAGTGTCAGCGCGTTCGCTAAGGATGTCTGCGCGCCTTCGACGTACTTCCGATAGGTGATGAAATCGTCCTGAGCATCGAAGACGCCGTTGTAGGCCTCGTACTCCCGGATCGCGTCCAACGACACCCGCCACGCCAGGTGCAAGCTCGAAAGAGCGGCCCGCTTGAAGTCTCCTGCATTGGGTATCTCGGTGATCACCCCTCCTATATAGACGTCATCGGCGAAACGCTGGAAGCCCATGTTCCTGTCTTGTTCTCGCCTGCCAGGCTGGCTACGCTCCTGCCGTGGCCCATAACAGAAGCCCTTCAAAGATCCGCTCGGACATCCTTGGGTCGGCGCTCGAGTTCTACCGCGGCTGGCTCCTGGAGGTGGAGTGCGGGGGCACTGGATGCCCCGTAGGTAGGGTGCACCGGGTAGACGCTCTCGTGGAGCACTACCCGGTGGCCACGGTTGGATCGGTGCTCATTCGGCTGAGGTGCATTGCTTGCGGTCGTGGCATCGGGTCTGCCGTCCTCTCTCAGGCACGCCCGCTGCGACGCGTGCCGCTGCGGGGTCCTGAGGTTCAATACTAGGCCGCCTTCTGGCCTTCGCTGCCAGGCCGCAGGTTTGCCAGCGGAGTAAAGCCAGAGTCGCCGGGCCGACGGGCAGACCAGAACCGCCACCCATTGATGCCCGAGTTGGTGATGGCAAATCCTGCGGCAGAAGGGCTGCCATGCTCCTGGCCATCCTGGATCCACCGGCCGTCCTGAATTTCTGCGGTGTAGGCCTGGCCCTTATACTCCGCCTTAAGCTGGGTGCCGTGTGGCAGTGTCATGCCCTTCCATGTCCAAGCCTTCTTCGACGTGGCCGCGGTCGGCGACGCTGTTGCCGCCACCGCCGGTAGCTTCAGCAGATTGCGGACAACCGCGTTGTAGGTGGTTTCCTCGCTGGTCCGAAGGCTCGTCAGAGCCTTGAAAACCTCAAAGTCGATTTCGATACTTGCCATGCTATGGGCCCTTCCGGAGTTTCGCGTACCCAGAGATAGGACAGAGCATATGGCGCCGCAAGAGCTTTCAGGACTTTCAGCAGCAATTTCAGATATTCGAGAGTTCGTTCAGGTTTTCATTCCATGCCATCGATCTGCCGGAGTTCCGCAAGACGATGCTTCGTCGTCTGTTCGCCCGTGGAAAATTTGGTCACAACCTCTGAAAGGATGGTGGCTTCGTAGGTCTTGTTGACTATCGTCTCGCGCCGTTGCGGGAAATCCAGGGTCAGTTGACCCTTGAAGGACTCGCCGTCCGGCTCAACCAGGTGGAAGGTGCGGTAGACGGAGTCGAATCCCACCAGGGTCCCGGTGATCCGCGCACGAGTCTCCTCCACATCGCTGGTCGCTGAAATCAGCTCGGTCAGACGGCCGAACTGGCGTGTTTCCAGGTATCGGCCGGACTCAACTGCGTTCGCGTTCGTCCATCTCAGGTCAAGGTCATAGCCAGCATCGTAATTCGCCTCAGACCATTCATAGATCTTGCGGACGGCGGCCGGTCCGATTTTCCGTGCCGCATCGCGGAGTTCGTCGTTGTTGGAGATGTCGAAGACCTCGTTGATGGTCTTCACCACGTCGTCGAACTTGGTCACAAAAAGGCCCCGCTGGCTGGGCGCCAGCAGTACGACCCCTAGGGAACCGGCATAAGAGTAGCCGAACAAGAGCTCGCTATCCCTCTTGTCCGCCTTCGAGAGGTTGGCACGGACACGCGGCTGCCCGGTGACCGCCGCATAGACGTATGACACCGTTTCCTGGAACAGCTCGAGCGATTTCGACACGCTATGGACGCCGAAAGCCTCCATCACCTGCCGGACTAACCTATAGCGGACGAGGTCGACCTGCTCTGCGTGGGCAACATCATACAGCTCGCGCTCGGTGCGTTCGGCCATCCTTACCGCAGAGCGCAGCGTGACCCGCAGACCCCTATCAGCCGGATCGCGCGATAAGGCGGCCTCGAGCTGGGAGACCAGCCCGGCGCTCTCGCGTGCCCGGTTAAGATAGAACGCGTAGTCCGACATCGGTCTCCCCTAGCCGGATCACCGGCATTCCCTTGAGCCATCCACCTCTGGCAACGCACCACCACTGAGCCCAGTCCCGAACGGCCCCCTCGATCAAGCTGAAGTTCGGGTGCCCCATCGGCCGGGTCACGATGGGGAAGACATGAAGGTTTGGCCGGAAACGTTCTCCGTCCTCCATGGCGTCGATCGCAGCCTGGGTCACCCCGGGCAGGCTGTCATAGACCTCTCCCTGCACAATAAGGGCCAAGTCTATGTCCTCGGGATCTACTTTCTGACTAAGAAAGCTGCCGTCGATCCAGATTTCGCAGGCCACCACATGCTGGCGCAGGGCACTGACGAACGCCTCCAGGCTGCGCATCAGTGCCTCGCGCGTCGGTGACGTGTCGAACGGCAGCACGCAAAGCTTCTGGATGGCCTCAAGTGTCATAGTATGGCGCCCCGGCGCCAGGAGTGGCGCGAACTCGGGCTTGTTCGCGCCCGCCATCAGCGCATGGGCGCCCGCGCACCTGGTGGTGTGACGCGCGCATCTTCTTCGCTTTCAGCGGTCAAACGCTTGCTCCCTGCGCTTTGCGGGAAACTTGGCATGCAACGATCGCCGGGAGAAGCCTAATGCAGAAGGTGGGCCGCCTAGGCTACGTCGAGCAAGCCTGGCTGCACCGTCAGGGCTCCGACATCGATACCCGTCTCCCCGCCTGACAGGCGGGCATGCAGTTCCTCCACCTCAAGCTGGGCATTGCCCTTGGTCAAGAACCGGAACGCACTGGCGGCCACATACTCCCGTGACATCTCAAAGCTCATCCACCGACGGTCATCGGCCTCCGCGGCCTGGCCGGTGGTGTTGCTGCCGCCGAAGATGTCCAGGACCACGTCGCCGGGATCTGTGCACATACGAATGAAGTGCCGCGGGATGTCGGCCGGGAAGCGGGCCGGATGCGGGTCAACCCCTACAAGCTTACAGCAACCAGTGTAGAAGCCGTTGCTTTCCGTATTGGGCACCGAAATCAGGTTCGATGGCAGCGCCCCGCCATTGTCCTTGGCAAACCCCTTGCCGATGTCATGACCGGACGGCCGCTTCTTGGGCTTGTAGAACTTGTCCGGGTCCTCGAACAGCTTTGCCATCCTGGCTGAGTATGGGGCGAGGACGTTGGAGATGTTGGCCTTCGGCCACTCTGTCTTGCCGAACCACCACAGGTTGTTGACGGAATCCTTCATCCTCAGCTTGCGCTTGTTCACCCACTCAATGGGCGAAGGGAGCTTGGCCGGGTTGTTCCAGTAGACGTCTTCGGCCAGGTGGAGGCCGATTTCGTCGACTGCGCGCACCAGGAAGCGGAACTGGTAGATGCTCCGGGACGGAACGCCGCGCTGGTATGCGCCACCCATGTCGATGACGAAGCTGCCATCCTCCTTGAGGACCCGGCGAACCTTGGTGGCAAAACCCAGCAGCCAGTCGACGTAGTGCTCCTGGGCGCGGTTGCCATAGCTCTTCTCACGGAGCAGTGCGAACGGGGGCGAGGTCACGACCAGGTTGATGCTGCCCTCTGGCAGGCCGTCCAGCAGGTCCATGCTGTCGCCGCAGTAGGCCGCGCCCTGTCGCGTGGTGTAGGCAGGCGCAACCGGCAGCGTCGGCAAATCAGGCATGACAGGTCCTTGCGGCGGAGGATCGGAGGTGATCCCCTCAATAGAGCTACCTCCTATCACCGATTCGGATCCCGTGGATTACGCATGCCCTCCCATCCAGACATCGAACGCCTGCGGAAGCTGTTCCCAGCCATCCGCGAATACCAGGCGCTGGCGGCCGAGCATGGAGTCGACGACATCTTCCAGGACAACGGCGGCAAGCTGCTGCAACTTGCGCTTGTCCTCGGGGTGCGCCTGCTCAAGTCCCGAGAGGGAAACGATGCCGAGGACCTCGAGACCGGCGAAGAGCTGGAACTGAAGACAGTCAACATCATGAAGACACAGAACTTCTCCACCCACCATCACATGAACCCGGTCATCATCGCCAAGTACAGGAAGGTGCCCTGGATTTTCGCCACCTATGAAGGCATCGAGCTCCGGCAGATCTGGCGGCTGACCTCGGTCAATATGGAGCACTGGTTCAAGAGCTGGGAGGACAAGTGGCACCGTGACGGCGGCCGAGACATCAACAACCCGAAGGTGCCGCTCAACTACGTCCGCCAGCATGGCCTGCACCTATATACGTCGCCGGACATGCCGCACGAGACAAACGTCAATGCCGCACTCGGCCGCCCCACCCGCAGGCGGGTACCCCGCGAACCGGGGGCAGAGCTCATCCTGGCCGACCCACCGTTCAAGTCACGTCGCCGGACCTAAACCAAACGGAGTCGGCCCTGCCGCCTACTGGGCGGCGCCATCCTCTAGTCCGGCCAGCGTCGCCCGGGCCTGTTCCGCCACCCCCTCCGGCATGTCCGCCGCGAAATCGATCGCAATTTGCTCATACGAGCAATCTAGTCGTCCGCATGCCTGCAGCGCCCTGAGTCCTTCCGTGACCTTTCCGGAGTGCACGGTTTTAATGACCGCCTGAAGGGCCCCCAGCTTCTTGATGTCACGCTCCGTATAGCCAGCAGCCTGCGTTCTACCGTGTTTCGCACGCAGGAAAATGCGGTAGACCCGCACAGCTTCGGCGACCCTGCTGTCGATGGTGGCGCCACCCAGCCGCAGGCCCAACGCCGCTGCCATCTCAACTTCCCGCACCCGGGCATCGGCCGCCTCAAAAATGGCCGGGTTCTTTTCCTTGTTGGTATCACGGCATTGCCGCAGCCATTGAAGCTCCGATGATCGGCGGATGGCGGCAAAGATTGGCCGCTCTGACATTGCCACAGACTGCCAAGGTAGCTGGTAGCGCGCCAGCCCCTGAAGCCGTGTCAACATTAGTTAGGTCTCCTGACAGTTGACCTTTTGACTCCAATCAGACCATGTCAACATTACTTTGTGGCGCCACAGTCAACGTTGACTACTACCCACCGTCCACCGATTATTCTGTCACCTGTGACGTTAAGAAGCTTGCTTCTCCCCTCAGTGCGATCAACGATTACTCAGCAGCACGCTCGAGAGGCGATAATGCAGTTAATTTTCGAGAGTCCGCGGGCACGCTGGGAAGGCATTGCGGCTTTCGGCGAGGCCGTTGCACCGCGCTGGGTCGATGGAAGCGGTAGAAGCCGCCGCTCCGGCAGTCGAGGCGAAGGCGTTGAATGAATTTCGTCTCCGTCGTGACGAAAAGCTTGCGATCCGAAATACCGATCCGTCACCATCATTGGAGCAGGCAGACGACCTGCGGGAGACGGCGACCATGGCAAAGATGACGCACCTGCGGTTCCACGCCCTCGAAAACGACACCCAGTGGACTGCCAAGCTCACGCCGAAGACGACGTTCGAACGGCTGGCTCTCAGCCATATCCGGAAGATGGAAAATCACGTCCAGCCCGGCGCCCACGGAATCGATGGCCCGCAGCTTGCGGTGACTGCGGTCTACGCGGACGGCAGTGAGGCTGACGTGACCGTCGAATTTGTGCGCGCAGGCTGGCGTCAATGGCTTGCGCGCGATGAGTATCAA
>CAXUNH010000012.1:0-41033 GCA_964252405.1 uncultured Acidobacteriaceae bacterium
GTGAAGAAATCAACCAGGAAGCGGATTTGGCCGTTTGGCGGCTAGAGAGTAAGGAGTGCAGAATGGCGCAGGGAGCGACAGAGAGCAAACGGCGTGCTTTGGGGAAGGGTTTGGAGTCGTTGTTGCCCTCACGTCCGGTTCCGGTGCCAAAAGTGCAGGCCGTGGCTGAGGAGCAGGCCTCGGGAAGGCCGCTGCAAATTCCTGTTGAGCTGATCGACCGCAACCCCTTTCAGACGCGGACGGGGTTTGACGAGGAGAAGCTGAAGGAGTTGGCGGCGTCGATCACGGCCACGGGCGTGGTGCAGCCGATCGTCGTGCGTCCAGGCAAGGAGGGCCGGTACACGCTCATCACCGGGGAGCGACGTTTGCTTGCGAGTAAACAGGCGGGCAAGGCCACGGTGCCGGCGATGGTTCGTGAAGTTTCCGACCTGCAGACCATGGAGATGACGGTTGTCGAGAACCTGCAGCGGGCGGACCTGAACCCGATGGAGCAGGCGCGGGCCTATGAGCGGCTAAGCCGGGAGTTTCACCTGACCCAAGAGCAGATGGCGGAGCGGACGGGCAAGGACCGCGCGACGGTGGCGAACTTTCTCAGGTTGCTGCGGTTGCCGGACGATGTGCAGCAGATGGTGGAGGCGGGCGAGCTCAGCTTTGGGCATGCCCGGGCGTTGATTGCGTTGCCTTCGGCGGAGGCGATCGGTGTGGCGGCGCAGAAGGTCGTCGCGTTGGGCCTGAATGTACGGGCGACGGAGAGCCTGGTGCAGGGTTTGCTCAACCCTGAGGGCAAGGTAAAGGCGGAGAAGCCGTTGAAGGCAGTTGACCCGAACGTCCGTGACGCGCAGGAGCAGTTGCGAAGACGCCTGGGGCTGAAGGTGACCATCGAGGACAAGCGGGGGAAGGGGCGGGTGATCATCGAGTACGCGGGTGTAGAAGATTTTGACTCCATTCTCACTGCCCTCGGCCAAGTGTCGTAATACGACATAACGTACAATGGCCGGTGATAGCGGTGAGTCAAACCGCTAAACTGGGAAGATGCGCACGATTGGTTTGCTGGGTGGCATGAGCTTTGAGAGCTCGGCTGTGTACTACAGGTGGATCAACGAGTTTGTGCGCAGGAAGATGGGTGGGCTGCACTCGGCCGAGATGGTGTTGTACTCGGTCGACTTCCAGAGCGTTGTGGACCTGCAGCTTGCCGGGAAGTGGGGCGAGGCGGGGCAGCGGCTGGCCGCGGTGGCAGGCAGAATTGAACAAGCCGGCGCGGAGTGCGTGCTGATCTGCACAAATACCATGCACCTGGTCGCAGATGCCGTGCAGGCCGCCATCGGTGTGCCCTTGATCAACATCATCGACGAGACAGCACGCCGGCTGGCGGAAGCCGGATACAGGCGACCCTTGCTGCTCGCCACACGGTACACGATGGAGCAGGGCTTCTACGCGGACCGGATGCGGGGGCACGGGCTGGATATTGTGTTGCCCCAGCAGGCTGACCGGGCGTTGACGCACGGGATCATCTTCGACGAGCTTTGCGCCGGGAAGGTCGAGGGCGCATCGCGGAGGGCGCTGCTGGAGGTGATCGCACGTGGGCGGTCCCAGGGAGCGGATGCAGTCATTCTTGGCTGCACCGAGCTTGGGATGATTCTGGATCCGACCGACCTGCCGCTAACGGCGTTTGACTCGACGATGATCCACTGCGAGGCGGCGGTGGCGTTCGCACTGGCTGGATAGGCCTGCTCGGGTAAGGCGAACTGAGCTGAGTTCCGAGCCTTTCAAACTGGGTCCGGCGCAAAGCTAAGACGTACTTGCGGACCCGCGGTAGGGGCGAGTGCGCCTCCGTTCTCTTTGTCGTTCGCGGCCGGCCGGAACGGGCATGTAGGATAGGGCTACTTTCCGACTTTGCCCTGTTTGAGGACGCTTGCATGAGACTGTGTGCGACGAACCGCCGCTTTGTGATGTTGCCTGGATGCCTGCTGGCTTTGACATGGCGGTTGCTGGTGGTGTGCGGCGCCCTGGCGCAGGCGCCGACGCAGCCGACGTACCTGGCGCCGGCGAGCGGGCGGACGTTGATCCGGGCGGGCGCTGTGCTGGATGTGCGCACCGGCAAGGAGACGCCGGACGCGACGGTGATTGTGCAGGGCGAGAAGGTTCTGGGCGTGGCGCCTACGGCATCGACGCCGGCCGGGAGTGGCGACCGTGAGGTGGATCTGCGCGGAGAGACGGTGCTGCCTGGGCTCATCGATGTGCATGTGCACCTGACGGGGGCGACGGACTTCGATCCCTACTTCGAGCTGTCGATGACGCCGGGCAAGGAGGCGATCCTCGGGGTGGAGAACGCGAAGACAACGCTGGAGGCGGGCTTCACCACAGTGCGGAACGTGGGCGCGAACGACTTTACGGATGTGGCGCTGCGGGACGAGATCAACGCGGGCCATGTGCCGGGGCCGCACATGCAGGTTTCGGGGCCGGCTTTGGGAATTACGGGCGGGCATATGGACCAGAACCTGCTGCCGTACCAGTACCATGTGGTGGGCGAGGGTGTGGCGGACGGGATCCCGGCGGTACAGCACATGGTCCGGCAGAACATCAAGTACGGCGCAGATCTGATCAAGATCGGGGCGTCGGGTGGGGTGCTGTCCAAGGGGGATGACCCGCAGGCGTCGCAGTATACGAAGGAAGAGATGATCGCGATCTGTGCGGATGCGCACCGGCTGGGACGCAAGGTGGCCGCGCATGCGCATGGGGCGCAGGCGATCCTGTGGGCGACGGAGGCGGGCGTAGACTCCATCGAGCATGGGAGCTATATCGACCAATCCAGCATCACGGCGATGAAGGCACATGGTACGTACCTGGTGCCGACAAGTTACCTGTACGACTGGTACAAGGAGAACGGCCACCTGCCGGCTTTGTATGCGCAGAAGATGAAGGACACCACGGCGGTGGCGCGAGCCAATCACAAGCGGGCGATTGCGGCCGGCGTGAAGGTGGCGCTGGGGACGGATGCCGCGGTGTATCCCCATGGGCTGAACGCGCATGAGCTTGAGGTGTACGTGCGGGAGTACGGCATGACGCCCTTGCAGGCGATCCAGTCGGCGACGCTGAACGGCGCGGACCTGATGGGGTGGACGGACAAGGTGGGCTCGCTGGAGCCGGGTAAGTGGGCGGATGTCATTGCCGTCAAGGGCGACCCGCTGAAAGATGTGACGACGCTGCAGCACGTGGACTTTGTGATGAAGGGCGGGGTGGTCTATAAGGACGAGCTGAAGCCCGGTGCCGTCACAAAGCCGGCGATGGCGGTAGTTGACCGCGAGCGCGGAGTAGCGCAGGGTAGTGATTGAGGCAGTTCTCCTGATGGTTGCCCTCAGGTGAGACGGTTGCGTGCTGCTTTTTTGATCAAAGCAGCGCAAGCCGGCCAGGCTGCGCGCGATTCCCTCTCCCGGAGATTGGCTTCATGGGTGCTTCTGCGTTTGAGTATCGGTTTCGGTATGTGTTGCACGGGTTGATTTACGTGCTGGGGTTCTGGCCGGTCTGGGAGCCGTACCTGGGGCTGACCACGAAGTCCACCTGGCTGATCCTAAGTGCGTCCATGGCACGGGCGGGATGGCTGGGCTTTGAGCCCGCGACCAGTCTGCTGTTGGTCATTGGCATTGCGTTTGCGGCGCTGGGCGCGTGGTTCCGCGTGTGGGGCGCGGCGTACGTGGGCTCGGGCCTGGTGATGTCGCCTTCCATGCATGCCGAGGCCTTGCTGGCCGATGGACCGTACCGTCGGTCGAGGAACCCCCTGTATCTCGGTACCTTGCTGCACACCGTAGGCGTTGCGCTGCTGATGCCGCCGGCGGGCGCGGTGTTTGCCATCGCGGCGATCTGGATCCTGCAGGTACGGCTGGCGATGGCTGAGGAGCTGTTTCTGGGCTCGCGGTTCGGGGAGGCCTACCGGGCGTACCAGGCGAAGGTGCCGCGATTTCTGCCCGCGCCCAGGCCGATGGTCGCTGCCGGGGGACAGCGGCCGCACTGGCTGCAGGCGATGCTGGGCGAAAGCTACATGATCGGCGTCGTCATCACGCTGGCGGGGTTTGGATGGGACTTCAACGCGTTGCCGCTCTTGAAAGGGATTCTGATCTCGCTGGGTGTCTCGCTGGTGCTGCATGCGTTTCTGCCGCGCGTCTCGGCCGAACCGGTGGCGGGTCGCGCCTAAGGCTGCAGTTGGACGCGGGTGGCAGGCGGGCGATGGAGAATTCCTGAGCTTCCACGGCCTTCTTTGCTCAGGACCGGATGAAGGCGAGGAGATCGGCGTTGATCTGCTCGGCGTGGGTGGTGGGCATCCCGTGCGGGAAGCCGGGGTAGAACTTCGTCGTGGCGTACTTGAGCAGCTTTGCGGAGAGCGGGCCGGCGTCGGCGAAGGGAACAATCTGGTCGTCTTCGCCGTGCATGACCAGAGTGGGAACGTCGATGGCTTTGAGGTCCTCGGTGAAGTCGGTTTCGGAGAAGGCTTTGATGCAGTCGTAGTGGGCTTTGGCCCCGCCCATCATGCCCTGGCGCCACCAGTTCCTCACGACGGCCTCGCTTGTGTTGGCGCCAGGGCGATTGAAGCCGTAGAACGGACCGGCAGCAACGCCCAGGTAAAACGCGGCGCGACCCGCGGCGAGGGCTTTCCGGAAGCCGTCGAAGACCTCGAGGGGCAGACCGCCGGGATTCGTTGCGGATTTGAGCATGATGGGCGGCACGGCGCTGATCAGGACAGCCTTGGCGACACGCCCTTTGCCGTAGCGTGCGATGTACCGGGCGACCTCGCCGCCACCGGTGGAGTGACCGATGTGGATGGCGTCGCGGAGATCGAGCGCCTCGCAGACAGCGGCAACATCCGCGGCGTAGGTGTCCATGTCGTTGCCCGTGTCGGTCTGGGAGGAGCGTCCGTGGCCGCGGCGATCATAGGCGATAACGCGGTAGCCCTCCCGGAGGAAGAACATCATCTGGGTGTCCCAGTCGTCGGCAGACAGTGGCCAGCCGTGGTGAAAGAAGAGAGGCTGTCCTGTGCCCCAGTCCTTGTAGTAGAGTCGGACCCCGTCCTGTAGCGTGATGATGTTGTCCATGGTATCTCCTTTAGGCTCTTGCGAGCGGATGCCTCACTGTAGCGAGGAGAGTGCGGAAGCGAGCATGAATTCTCGCCTACAGAAGCCGTTTGTGGGGGATGTGAGGCGTGCGCTCCCAAAAGCGAAGCCCCGCCCGTGATGCAGGGCGGGGCGGGGCTTGGCCTGCGAAGAACGCGAATCACTGCTACTTCTTGGGCGGAGCAATGGTGTCCTTAGCGGCCTTGGCGATGCGGAACTTGACGACGGTCTTGGCCTTGATCTTGATGGCTTCGCCGGTCTGGGGATTGCGACCGATGCGGGCCTTGCGTTCTGCCTTGACGAGCTTGCCGATGCCGGGGATGGCGAACTCGCCGTTCTTCTTCGTTTCCTTAACGGCGGTTTCCGCGAGCGTGGTGAAGAAGGCGGCGCTCTGCTTGTTGTTGATTTCCATCTTCTCCGCCATAAAGCGAATGAGTTGCGTTTTGGTCATGCCTTTAGCCATAGTGTGTGCTCCTTTGCACAGAAGTGAGTCGTGAAGCCGATCCCGTTGCGGCGCTCCCGCAGGGGTCGCGCGCGGTACGCGACGTGCGAAAATGTCCAGTGTTTATGCGGGTGCGGAGCACCGCGCCGAGTTTCACCTTCCACCTTTGCTGCCCCGGTTGTCAACGGCAAAACTATGGTTTCCACAGCGTTTTTCTGGGTTTCTTGGCACAAACGTGCCTTTTCGGGTGCATTCTGACACTTTTTGGGCAGAGAGACGGGCGAAAGCGGGGCTGGGCGGAGAAAGGTGAGATGTGAATTGCGTATTTGGCGGGAACGCGCGTCTCGCGGAGAGACTGCCTGCGGACCTCATGATCACGGGTATTCTGGGGTGGCGGCGCCTTCCGCCCAGCGCACGCTGCCTTCCTCTGCGTTTGTTGGGGGGCCGCTCTGGCGCGATGAGTCGCCTCCTTGAACCTGTTCGTGCCGCTGAGATGAAGGACAAGAAGCACAGATCGATCCGCCGCACTCTGGTGGTGGCCGGCGGGATAGTTACGCTCGGGATCTCCGGTACCCGTGTGACGGCGCAAGACGGCGGCGCTCCCGTTCACCTGAGGGGGACGGTGAGAGACCTAAGCGGATTCCCGCTTGCGGGCGCGACGATTCGTTGTGAGCCAGCGGAGACGTCCACCGATGGGTCCGGGCACTATGACCTGCTTGTCGCGCCCGGGCTCAGGACGATTGAGGTAGACGCGGGTTCCGGGGCGCCGTTTCGCGTGGCATTGGATGTTGAGCAGTATTGCAACTTCGATGTGATCCTCAGAACCGGCGAGAGCGTGACTGTGCGAGGGGAACAGGACGCCCTCGCGCCCGACCCGTCTACGCAGGGCTTTTCTCATGCGGAGTTGATGGACGCAAATCCCGGCAGGCCGGGTGTGCCGGTCTCTGTACCGGGCTACCCGACCGAGACGGCATCGGGAGGAATCAAGGCTCCGCAATACTTTGCACCGGGAGTCGCCGGAGATCATGGTGAGCCCATTGCGCAGTTCATTGAGATCGGAACGTTTCTGTTCCAGAACAATCTCACCGCGAATGCTCATGGCAATGGCTACGCGGATCCCAACTTCATCATAGGCTCCACCGTTGGAGGCGTTCTTGTCGATAACGCAGGGTACAACGCACGGTATGGCGATCACTCCATCAACCTTGCCGTGACGTATGGCGTGCGAGACAGGATTCCTGCGTTTCTGCAGCTTACGAGCGATGGACGCGATGGCGCATTGACGGCAGGGTGGGGACCTCAGGACGACCGTAAGAAAGAATGGATTGCGGGTGAAATGCTGTTCGGCAACGGCTTTCTGCGCCGGGCTGAGGAGCGCCAGCAATACAAGCTGAATGCGTTGCGGTCCTGGGAGGGCATCGATGGCCCGGTGTGACGAGCCCCAAGGTGAACCTCACCTTTGGGGAAGCGAATGCTGCGCTGCCTCAGCTCTCCTTCAGTTTCGGCAGAGTGTTCCATGCCAATGACCCCCGGATGGGAACGGGAACGGGGCAGAACGAACTCATCATTCAGGCTCGCGAGTTTCAGATGTTTGTCTCGAAGCAGTTGGCGGGCACAGTGTTCCGACTGACTTTGAGCAAGGTGACGAACTCGGCCGAACTCGCCAAGATCGACCCGGATACAGGTCTTCAGCAGGATGTCGGCCCATCCATCAACCGGTTTCTCACACTTTCCGCGCAACATCACCTTGAGAGGGGCTGGGTTCAGCTTTCCTGGTCCGCGGCGGACGCACGCGACCGGCAGACCCTGCAGCCGATACCGGAAGCTCCGCGAACGATTGTGGATGCGGTGGGTGGTTTGGAGCGGCTTCCTTTCCGCCTGGAGGTGAAAGGCGAGTTCGAGTACGTCAAGGCCAAGCCGCTTGGTGATGGCTTCGTCGGCCTTCCTGTGCGTGAAATCCGGCTTGCCTTGAACCGGGGTCTTGCGGAGGGCAGGTGGGTGTTGTCGCTTGAAGGGCAGCTGAACAACGGCTACAGCGGTCAGACCCTGGAGACCTTACAGGTAGGTTCCGAAACAAGCGCGTTCGAGCGCCCTGCCGGCGTTCCGCTGCGATCCTTCGCATCCGTGTCACTCCGCTACAGCTTCGGGCGGTCGCTGGTTCGCTGAGGCCCTGTCTGCCCACCTTCAACTCTTCTCCAGGGAGTGCCAGCCATGTCCTGTTTTCGCTAACAGGTCGTCGGCTGCCTTGGGTCCTGTGGAGCCGGCGGGGTAGTTGGGAAAGGGATCGGAAGGAGGCTGCTGCCACGCCTCCAAAAGAGGCTGTACCATCCGCCATCCCTCCTCCACAAACGCGGCTCCCTGGAACAGGGTGGGATCCCCTCGCATGGCGTCGTGGAGCAGACGTTCGTATCCTTTGGCGTGGTCGCCGAAGGCGCCACCGTTGAAGGTAAAGTCCATGGACGCCTGCTCCACCACCGTCGTCAATCCGGGTGCCTTGGTGCCAAAGGTCAGCGAGATCTGCGGATGGGGCTGTAAGCGCAAGAGGAGCCGGTTGGGGCAGCGATCATTCGGTGTGGTGCGTGGAAACAAGCGTGCGGGTGGTTCCCGGAAGGTGACGGCAATCTCGGTAAGAGCGCAGGACAGGCGCTTGCCTGTGCGCAGATAAAAGGGCACGCCAGCCCAGCGCCAGTTGTCGATCTCTACGCGCATGGCAACGTAGGTTTCGGTGTTCGACTGCGGGTTGACTCCGGGCTCCTCGCGATAGCCCGCCATGGGCGCGGACGCCGCACCGCCTGCGCCATACTGACCGCGAACGGCGAAGCGCTGAACCTCCTCAGGCTTGATCTGGCGCAGGGACGCGAGCGCCTCCACCTGCTTGTCGCGCATGTGCTCGGCGGAGAGGGACACCGGCGGTTCCATCGCGATCAGCGAGAGCAGCTCGGCCATGTGATTCGGCACCATGTCGCGCAGGGCGCCGGCGCTCTCGTAGTAGTCCGCGCGGCCTTCGACACCGAGGGCTTCCGCCGCTGTGATCTGCACACTATCCACCATGGAGCGGTTCCACAATGGCTCGAAGATGGCGTTCGAGAAGCGCAGTACGGCCAGGTCCTGGACTGCATCTTTTCCAGCGAAATGGTCGATTCTGTAGATCTGTTCTTCGCGAAGGCTCTTCTGCAACGCTGCATTGAGCGCGACCGCGGAGGAAAGGTCATGGCCGAAGGGCTTCTCCACGATCAGCCGCCGCCAGCCCTGATCTTTCTCTGCGACCAGATCGGCTCCCGCGAGCAGCGCCGTGACCGTGGCGATGAAGCGTGGCGCAATCGCAAGATAGAAGATCCGGTTCCCCGAGGTCCCGTTGTCCTTCTCGAGGTCCTGCACTGTGCTCTTGATGGCTGCAAAGGAGGCAGCGTCGTCGAAGTTTGCCTGCTGGTACCTCGCGCGCTGCTGAAGCCACGCGATGACATCCTGAGCCGCGTCCTGGCCCCAGAACTCTTTCAGGGAAGCAGCGATGTGGTCACGGAACGAAGTGTCGTTCCATGGCTCCATGGCAACGCCAAGCAAGCGGAAGTTTTCGGGGAGAACTTTGCCGGCAGCGAGGTTGTAGAGTGACGGCAAGAGAAGACGTTTGCAGAGATCCCCTGTGGCGCCAAAAATCGTCAACAGACAGGCTGGGACGCTCCCCTGCTCTGGTGTTCCCCCGTTCGTCATTCTTGCTCCTTACACTTAGGCCGGCTCTGAAGAGCAGCTTACGCGGAAAAGATGGAAAAGAAGCATGGTTCGATCGGAATGGCTTAGGAGCTCTCGGTGTCAGCGATCCGCACAGAAGTAGGGTGAATGCTACAGCTTCACCGTCCGTAGCCGCAGTGAATTTGCGATGACAGAAACAGAGCTGAAGCTCATGGCGGCCGCGGCGATCATGGGGTTCAAGAGCAGCCCGAAGGCAGGAAAGAGCATACCCGCGGCAAGGGGCACGCCGACAGCGTTGTAGATAAAGGCGAAGAACAGGTTCTGCCGGATGTTGCGCATGGTGGCCTGGCCGAGGCGACGCGCTCGGAGAATGCCGCGCAGGTCGCCACCGAGGAGCGTAATGTTGCCGGCCTCCATGGCGATGTCGGTTCCCGTTCCCATGGCAATGCCGATGTTTGCCTGAGCGAGTGCGGGTGCGTCGTTTACCCCGTCGCCGGCCATGGCCACGACCGCGCCATCGTGTTGAAGCCTTTTCACCAACTCGGCCTTGCCCTGGGGGAGAGCGTCGGCCTCAAACGCGATGCCCAGCTCGTCGGCTACGGCCCGCGCCGTCGTCGCGTTATCCCCGGTGGCCATGATGATCCTGAGCCCGGCCGCTTTCAGTTCACGGATCGCACCGGCTGCCGAGGCTTTGATCGGGTCCGAGACACCCACAAGGCCTGCTGCTCTACGATCAGCCGCGATCATCATGACCGTCTGGCCCTTTTGTCTGAGCGCTTCGGCCTCTGCCAGCAGAGGCGACGGATCGATGCCCAGTTCACGAAACAACGCGGCATTGCCAACCGCGACCGGCCTCCCTGAAACCGATCCTCCAACGCCTTTTCCGGTGCTGGAGCTGAAGCCTGTGACGTCGGCAAGCGGCAATCCCCTGGCTTCAGCCCCCTTCACGATGGCCGTTGCCAAGGGGTGTTCGCTCGAGCGTTCAAGGCTCGCGACGAGCTGCAGCAGATCGTTTTCGTCGAAGCCAGGCTGCGGGATGACCGAGGCGAGGGCAGGCTTGCCCTTAGTCAGGGTGCCGGTCTTGTCTACAACCAGCGTGTCCACTTTGCCGAAGGTTTCAAGAGCTTCGGCGTTGCGAACAAGAATGCCGGCGCCGGCCCCACGGCCGGTCCCGACCATGATCGCCATGGGCGTTGCAAGCCCTAACGCGCAGGGGCAGGCGACGATCAGGACCGCCACGGCATTGAGGAGAGCGTGCGCAAAGCGCGGCGCGGGCCCGACTGTACCCCAGACAACAAAGGTGACCACCGCGGCGAGCATCACTGCTGGGACAAAGAACGAAGCTACACGGTCTGCGAGACGCTGGATCGGCGCGCGCGAGCGTTGGGCCTGGCTGACCATCTTTACGATCTGGGAGAGCAAGGTGTCCGCGCCGACCCGCTCGGCCCGCATGATGAAGGCGCCCGTTCCGTTCACGGTGCCGCCTGTGACCCTCGCCCCGATCTCCTTCTCGACGGGGATCGGTTCACCGCTGACCATGGATTCATCGACGGAGCTGTGCCCCTCCAGCACGGCGCCATCCACGGGGATCTTCTCGCCGGGTCTCACGCGCAGGCGGTCTCCTGCCTGGATCTGCTCGACCGGTACATCCGCTTCGCCGCCCTCGGATGTCAGCCGCCTTGCGGTTCTCGGAAGGAGGCCGAGCAGCGCGCGGATGGCGGTTCCCGTCTGGGTGCGCGCGCGCAGCTCCAGCACCTGTCCGAGCAAAACCAGAGCGATGATGACCACCGCAGGCTCGTAGTACAACGCGATCTCGCCGCCTTCCGCCCGGAACGACGCAGGAAAGAGCTGAGGAACGAACGTAGCGACAACGCTGTAGAGATAGGCCGTGCCCGTGCCGAGTGCGATGAGCGTGAACATGTTGAGGCTGCGATTGACCACGGACTGCCAGCCACGCACAAAGAAGGGCCAACCGCACCAGAGGACAGCCGGAGTCGCCAGCGCAAACTCGATCCATGCCCACACGCGTGCGGAAAGCAGATGCTGAAGAGGCATGGAGGGCAGGAGATCGGAGACCATCAGCACGAGCAGCGGAACGGATAGCCCGACGCTCCACCAAAAACGCCGGGTCATCTCGACCAGCTCCGGATTCGCTTCCTCCGCGGTGCTCTCACGCGCTTCCAGTGCCATCCCGCAGACGGGGCAGTTGCCCGGCTCCACGCGGCTGATCTGCGGATGCATGGGACAGGTGAAGTCTGTTCGTATCGCGGGAGCAGTGATCATCGCCGGCTCCAGCGCCATGCCGCACCTGGGGCACGCCCCCGGGCCCCACTGGTGAACTTCGGGGTCCATGGGACAGATGTACTCGGTCCCCTGTTCCGCTTGCGTGGGTGGCGCGGGTGGCGCGGCCGGCTTCGGCGCGAGGTACTTCCCAGGGTCCGTGCGGAACCTGTTCGCGCACCCAACGCCGCAGAAAAAGTAGGGGGTGCCCTCATGCTCCACGGTCGCGGCCGCCTTCTCCGGAGTCACCGTCATCCCGCAGACCGGGTCTTGCATGCTGCCTCCTCGGGGCGTGCCGCTCAATGCTGGTTGTTGGAGAACGGCCTGAGCCGAACGAAGACGTTGATCCCGACGGGATCCCTTCCGTAGAGGGGCTGAAGCGGCTTTCCCACGCCATACGCCGTCACTTGCGCGCCGATAGCGGACGCGACATGCGGAATCAGCTTCGCGTCGCGGTCGTACCCGAAGGTGTACGCCTGCACGTGCGTCAGAGGCTCTTCGTGGAAGCCGGCGGGCAGCGGGCTCTCGCCATTCAGCAGCTCATTTGTACGTCCTGCATTCTCCATGCGTGTCCAGACATAGTTATGAGTCCGGAAGCGGAGATTCGATTCAAGCAGGTAGCTGTTCTCCTTCGACGAGTCTTCCAGCGACCGCGTTCGTCCCCAGAGAAGGGTGTTTGCCCAGTTCCCCTGGGACAGCGGCTTGTTGTACATGACCGACGCTGTCATGCGCTCCTGGTCTTCGGAAGGGAAGAGCGCTTCAGGGCTCGCGATCCGCGCATAGGAATATTGTCCGCTCCAGTTCTGCCCCGGCTGCGCCGTCACGCGTGCCGACCACGAGTCGATCCTGCCCGCGTCAATGTTCCAGCGGTGTTCATCGGGCTCTCTGCCGTGGAAGCCGCTGGCCTCGATGCGAGCGATGCGATGAGAGAACCCCACGGTAACGACATCGTTCGCAATGTGAGTGGAGTCTTCCTGGTGGTGGCCGAGCGTGCCCACAGGATTCTCGGACGCAGAGGCCCGGTGCGGGTAGGCGGTGGGTCCGATCGCCGGATCGCCTTCGGGGGCTACATAGAACGAAAGCAGGGTGTGTTCGCCCAGTTTGCGATCGTAGAGAGCGGCCAATTCCATGACGAAATCGTGCGGATGCTGGCCGTCAGCGATGGGCTTTCCGTACGCCGTTTCGCCCTGCTGAAAGAGAAGAGGGTAGCGCTCGCCCGTGACCGTCGCCGGTTCCAGGGACAGCATGACCCGAAGAGTGAGTTGCCCCTCACCCAGTTCGCGCTCGGCCATCGGCATGAACCAGTTCGTGGAGAAGAACTTGTCTCCCCCGCGGGGGCTGGTCTGCTGGGTATCGTCCAGGAAGACATTTGCGTGGAACATCAACATCCATGCGCCCTTCATCGTCATCAGCATGGGCGTTGGCGTCGAGTTGGGTTCCGCGCTGGTTCCGGAGGCGGCGTGGTGCTGGATCTGCTGAAGAAACGTCTTCGGCTGCATCTGGTCCATCAACTCGTTCCTGCCCGGGCCCATGTTCATGCCGGGCATCGACGGTGCCTTGTCCTGCGAGGCGTACTCGCTGGATGAGGCGGTGGTCCTCTCCGGCTGGGGCTGTTGCGCCAGCCCCGCATTCGCGGCGAGCGGAGCAAGCAGGGAGACCCCCGTCAGCAGAGTTCGAGGATTGGGCATCAGGAAGTTCCCCGCGTACGTGCCGAAGCCCCGCAGCGACAAACGCAGCGGCAGCGGGAGTGTCTGCTGGGATTCAGCATCGGTTACGCCCTTGCGACCGGGAGGCTGAACGTAAACACGGAACCGTGGTCGGGTTGACTGGTGACCGTAAGCGTTCCGCCATGAGACTCCACAATGGCACGGCTGATTGCCAGGCCCATGCCCGTTCCGGAGACGTTGCCGGGCTGCGCGCGGGAGCGGTAGAGGCGATCGAAGATGAGGCTTTGCTCGATGGGGTCGATGCCGATGCCGCGATCGGCAACACTGGTGAGCACGTACCCGTCTTTCACTTCGGCGGAGATGAAGATCGGCGACTGCGGAGCCGAATATTTTGCGGCATTTTCCAGCAGATTGCAGATCACTTTACCCATCATCTCGGGGTCGCCCGAGACCTTGGGCAGCGGCGGCAAGTTGACGGACACAGGATGACTGCCCGAGACCCACGCACAGCTCTCCCGTGCCTCCGCCACAAGCGTGGAGATCTCTACCGGGGAGAACTTCATATGCACCTCCTGGGCTTCGATCTGGGCCATTTCGACGGCGCGGCCTACCAATCGGTTGAGCCGGTCTGCCTCTTCATCGACGATGGTCAGCAACTCCAGGCGATTCTCCGCGCTGATGTTGTCGGTGGAGAGCAACGTACTTGCGGCGCCTTTGATCGAGGTCAAGGGTGTGCGCAGCTCATGGGTGATGGAATCAAGGATCAAGGTGCGCAGACGCTCACTTTCCTTGCTGGCCTCACTGCGCGCGATGTCCTCCAGCGCCTGGGCGCGGTCGAGCGCGATGGACACCAGGCCGCCGATGGCCTGAAAGCTTTCCAGCGAGAGGCGAAGCCCCTGCAGGACCAGCAGACCGCGCGGCCGTACGCCAGCCCGGAGTGGGATGCGCGTTTCGTTGCCCGTGCTGATCTCCGGGCCGGAAAGACTAAGCGTGAGTTGTCGAAAATGAGGGATTTCGATGCCGGAGAGCTGATGAAGGCCGCTCTGGTAGAGCCGATCGCCATCCAGCAGATAGAGCACGACAGACTCCGCGCGGGCGGTGTTGTTGATCAGACCGGGGAGCGAGTTGACCAGCGCGGCGATGTTGTCGGTCTGCAATAGTGCGCGGCTTAAGGTGAAGAGAACTTCCACCTCGCGTTGTCGGGTGCGCGCCTCCTCTGCCTCATTGCGCGCCTTCTGCGACAAGCGGCTGCCGACGACGCTGGTGGCGAGAAAGGCCAGCAGCGCCAGCCAGTTTTGCGGATCGGCGATGGTGAACGTGCCAATCGGCGGAAGGAAGTAGAAGTTGTAGCACGCGGTGGCCGCGAGAGAGACGGCCACGGCATACCGCAGCGACCAGCGCGCGGCCAGCAAGAGGATGTACAACAGGAGAGTAAGCGCGACCGTTGTCGGGTTCACGTGAAGCCAGCGCCGATACACGGTTACAATTCCGGCGAGAGCTGCGAACGCGATCACCCACCGGGTTGCCGTTGCAAGGCGGCGCGAGTTCATGGGGAGATTCTACTGCCGTGCCAGAGCCACAGAGTCCATCCCGAAAAACGGCGGAAGACTGGCTGCTGACCAGCGACACGGAAAAACAGCGAGGCCGCTTCAAGGTCTTCCTGGGCTACGCGCCCGGCGTGGGAAAGACCTTCAGCATGCTGAGCGAGGGTATCCGTCGCCGCAGCCGCGGGGAAGACATCGTGATCGCTGTGGTGGAAACGCATGGGCGAAGCGGCACAGCGGAGCTCGCCGAACAACTGGAACAACTGCCCCGTCGCGAGGTGGAGTACAAGGGCACACTCTTCTCCGAGATGGATGTGGATGCGGTGCTGGCGCGTGCGCCGGCGGTCGCCCTGGTGGACGAGCTTGCGCATACCAACATCGAAGGCAGCCGGTTTCCGAAGCGCTATGAGGATGTTCTGCTGCTGCTCGAAAACAAGATCGATGTGCTGAGCACGATCAACATCCAGCATGTGGAGAGCCTGGCGCCCCGCGTGCAGGCTTTGACCGGGGTGAGCGTGCGCGAACAGGTGCCGGACTGGGTGCTCGATCGAGCCGACGAGATCGTCATCAGCGATCTGACGCCCGAGGCGCTCGTGACCCGCATGCGACGCGGCGATATCTATCCGGCCGAACGCGTGGAGCGGTCGCTGGCGAACTTCTTCCGGCGCGGCAACCTGATGGCTCTGCGCGAGATGGCGCTCCAGCGCGTGAGCCGGGCCGTGGACCGCACGCTGGACGACTATGTGAAGCGCAAGCGGCTGGGACCGCACTGGGCGGTCGCGGAGAAGGTCGCTGTCTGCATCAGTTCGAACGCGCAGGCGCGAGACCTGATAGCGCGCGGCGCACGGCTGGCCGAGGCGTTGGACGCCGAGCTGTATGTGCTGCACGTGAAGAGCGAGCGCGATGAGCAGCCCGAACGGCGGCGGGCGCTGGATGCCGGTCTGCAACTGGCGCAGAACCTGGGAGCGCGCATCGTGCATCTGGTCGGCAAAGACACTGCGCGCACGACCTCCTCGTATATTCGCGAGCATCGCATCACGCAGGCGATCGTGGGGCGATCCGCGACCCATGGGCTGCGCTCCTACATGTACTACCTGGCCCTGCAGAAGTTTATGGCCGAGGCGCCCCATGTTGACTTGCATATCGTGACGCAGGACACCCATTGAAGCGGACACTCGTTGTCGATGATGAACGGCAGATCACGCGCATGCTGCGCACCGCCTTGCAGAGCAGCGGCTACGAAGTGACCGTCGCGCAGAACGGACGGGAAGCGCTGGAGCGCATCCGCCAACAGACGCCCGATTTGATCATCACCGATCTGGCCATGCCTGAGCTGAACGGGGTGGAACTGACGCAGGCGGTGCGCCGCTCGGCGGAGACACCGATCATCGTTCTGAGCGTGCGGGATACAGAGGGGATGAAGGTCCGTGTGCTGGACCAGGGCGCGGACGACTACATCACCAAGCCGTTCAACATGCCGGAGCTGCTCGCTCGGGTGGTTCGCAGAACGCACTTACGGATCCCTGATGGCTTATCGGGTAGACCTAGGTTTCGGGGTGATGGTAGGTTCACTGCTTTTACCAGGAACCGCGCCTAGCTCTGTTCTGTTGACTCCATCGACGCGCCCCTGTGCCTCGACGGGTCCGCTGGCTAGACTGGGTTAGCTCGGGAGGCGACGTTCGGGGGCATGATCGGGACATTGCAGGAGAAGCATGGCCTGGACGGGCGTCACGGGATCAAGCTGGCTAACTCTTACCCAGAGGAGGTCAAGGCGTCCTCGCGCCTGGGCGTTCCGCTTGCCTTAGGCGAACTGGGCTGGATGTCCACCTACATCGTCGATGCCATCATGATCGGCCGCCTGCCGCACTCTGCTCTGGCGATCGGCGCTTCGTCGCTCGGGAATACCATCTTCTACGCCATTGTGTTTTTCATGATCTACCTGCTCAACGGGCTGGAGACATACATTGCGCAGGCGGCAGGCCGCGGCAACCGGTCCGAGTGCGTGGTCATGCTGATGCAGTCGATGTGGATCGTGCTGTTAGGCACGCCGGTTGTGATGGGCCTGACCCTGGGCAGTCTTTGGGTGCTGCCTCACTTGGGCACGCCTGCAGACATTCTGGCCCGCACTCACAGCTATCTGCGGGCGCTGGTTTGGTCCACGCCTCCTCTCATGCTGTATATGGCTCTCCGGAGATACCTGCAGTCCATCAATCAAGTTGTCTTGATTGCGGCATCTCTCATCCTCGCGGGCGGGATGAACTGGTTCCTTGACTGGCTCTTTCTGTACGGCCACCGTGGCATCCCCGCAATGGGTCTTGCAGGTTCCGGTTGGGCGACCGTAGGTGTCCGGTACTCGATGCTGTTGATTCTGATACCCGGGGCGATGCTGAGCTTCCGCAGGCTGAACCTGTGGCCCAGCCTGAGGATGCTGCGGCCCGACCCTGTGCGGTTGAAAGCGTTGCTTGGGCTGGGATGGCCCTCGGGTCTCGAGTTTTCGCTGGAACTCGGGATTTCCACCTTCATGTCGATTCTTTGCGCGAGGCTCGGAAGCACGTTGCTGGCCGCGCATCAGGTCACGCTTGACCTCAACGCCTTCGTCTTCATGGTGCCGACCGGCCTGGCCTACGCAGCCATGATTCGTGTCGGTCAAGCGGCGGGTCGCAACAGTTTGCGCCAGGTACGACTTGCAGCGAACACGGCATTGAGTCTTGCCCTTGGGTTCAGCGTTCTTGCCGCGGTGCTCTTCATTGTGTTTGCGCGGCCCCTCGCGTCTGTGTATACCAACGATCCGTCAGTGATCTCCGCGGCCATTCCGCTGTTCTATCTTTGCAGCCTGATGATTCTCGGCGATACATGCTTCGTCATCTTCGCTTCCTCCATGACCGGCCTTGGCGATACCCGAACGCCCCTGTGGACGAGCATTGCGTGTAACTGGATGGTCGGCATGCCGTTCGCCTACTTACTCGCGTTTCCAATGGGATACGGCGTGAGAGGTCTCTGGATCGGTCGCGCGGTGGCCTCCGTAACCTCCGGAGTCGCGCTTACGGCCCGCTGGTACACCCGCATGCACCGGGAACAGAACGCCGAACAGACCCACTCGCTACAACTGGCAACCCCATTGCACGCCCGGTAGCCAGATCATCTCTCTCGCCAGACCTCGGCAAGGACAACTCACATGAACGCTTCTCGCTTCATCATTTCGCTTCCGTGGCACCTTAGAGCGCGTTGCGTTCTGGGCCTCGCCCTGCTGGGTTTCACCGTCTGTGGAGCCGTCGCGCAATCCACCCTGGGCAGTATCAGCGGCACGATTCGAGACTCCACCGGAGCCGTCGTCAGCGGCGCTACGGTACGACTTCATCGCGTGGAGAGCGACACCGATCTGAGCACAACGACGGACGCCAACGGCGACTATACCCTCCTGAACCTCACGCCCGGGCACTTCGACCTCACGGTGCAGGCACCCGGGTTTGCGTCGATTGCGGCCAGGAATCTCAGCCTCGACGCCCGGCAGCAGTTGCGCTATGACGCCGTGGAACAGATCGGCGCGGCGAGCGAAGCTGTCTCGGTAAACGCGACGGACGCCGGCGTGATCAACACGGAAGACGCGCAGATCTCTTCCGCGCTGACGCCACAGGCTGTTCTGAACCTTCCCGCAAACTACCGTGGCGCAGGGTCGACTTCGCCGATCAACCTGGTGCAGGCTTTGCCGGGCGTGCAGCCGGACAACGCCAGCTATCCCCCGGCGCCCTCCACTCATCCGACGCCGAGCGTCCGGTTCTCCATACAAGGCGGCCTGCCTTCGCAGACCGAGACAACCGTGGACGGCATTTCCGCGCAGAACCAGACGAGCAACAACATCCAGGGAGATGCGTTTCCTTCCGCGGATTCGATCGCGGAGATCCGGGTGGACGGCGTAAACAACAACGCCGAGTATGGCCAGCCCGGAGAGATCACAACCGTCACCAAGAGCGGCACGAACGCGGCCCACGGCTCGCTATTTGAGTATCTGCAGAACCAATTTCTGGACGCGACGCCTTATGGAACGGATCGCGCCAACAAGCCACACAAAGTCGCCAATGACTTCGGCGCGAGCTTTGGGGGTCCGCTGGTTCTTCCCCATCTGTACAACGGGCACGATCGCACGTTCGTCTTTGGCGCGTATGAAGGGCTCCGCTTTCCGCAGTCCAATGTTCTGCAGGCGAAGGTTCCCACCGTGTTGATGAAACAGGGCAACTTCTCCCAGGAAACGACTGCCCCGTTGAACAAACCGTTCCAACCGGGCACCACGTACGCCGGTAACATTGTGCCCATCAATCCGAGCTCTGCGAAGTTCCTCTCGTTCTACCCGGATCCCAATATCGACGCGAACTTGTCCCTTGGGGCCGCCATCGCTGACAAAGGCTACAACTACCTCAGCACACGACGGGACGACATCCTCTCCAATCAATTCGATGTTCGCGTCGATCAAACCCTTGGAGCGAAGATCACCGCGTTCGCGCGCTATACCTTCAAGAACAACGACCAGGTGCAGCCGGCGGACCTTACCTTACCCAACAGCACGGCTTACGCGCGCTATCGCATCTTTGCGAGCAGCCTCAACTACGCGGCCACATCCAGGCTTGTGAATGAGTTTCGCTTTGGGTTTACGTTGGAGGAGGACGGCAATGCCAATCCCTTCGATGGGCCGGGATTTACATCCAGCACGGGCCTCCAGGTTCTCAGCGTGCCGGCCTTCTTCAATGGCATTCCCCACATCAACTTCGCGGATGCGCAGATCCAGTCCATCGGATCGCGCCTGGGCTATGACGAGCGGTCACGCATCTTTCAGTACGTAGACAACCTAACGTACCAGCTCGGCCGCCACACGCTTCGCTTCGGTACGGACATACGACATCTTGACGCCCACACAGAGGCGGGTGGAGCCACACCGTCAATCAACTACGGCAACTTTTACTTCGATCCCAACAACTCCGCGACCGGCAACGAGTTTGCCGACTTCCTGATCGGCGTGCCGTACCAGAATCAGAGCAACAACATCCGCCAGGATAACGACGGCGCGGCCATGTCCTATGCCTTCTACGCGCAGGATAACTGGAAGGCGTCGGCCTCCCTCAATCTCAACTTCGGCTTACGGTACGAGTACCACCCGGCACTCGCGGCCAGCAACGGACTGACCGGCAACTTCGATCCATCCGTGCCGCGGACCGGGCGCCTGATCTATCCGGCGGGAAACGCCAGCTCGCTTGACGTCCAGGAGCTCGCCAACGTCAACGCCTGCCCCACAGCCGGCGTCAACAACCCCTACGCAACGGGGATGAGCGTGAACGGGGTGCCGTGCACGCCCGTCGTCACCAATGTGCAAGCGGGCCTGCCCGCGGGTTTGCGCACGTCGCCGACCCTGAGGTTCATGCCGCGCTTTGGCTTCGCCTATCGGCCGTTCGGGAATGACAAGACCTCCCTGCGAGGGGGCGCCGGCTACTACAACATCACGACCACGGGCGCGCTGTTCTACGCCATCGCCCAGACGCTTCAGCAGAACTACCAGACCTTCACCAACGCCTACACCGCGAGTGGCCCTCTCTTTGCCTTCCCGAGCACCTCGGCTTCCGGCCAGTTCGCCCCGGCACTTGGCAGCGTGTATTTCTACAGCGCCATCGATACGAACTGGCATGACCCCTACTCGTTGCAGACGGACGTTTCCCTCGACCATGACTTTGGCCATAACCTGGGTGGGCGCGTCTCGTATGTCGGTCTGCACACGTGGCATCTGGTCTGGCAGCCGCAATTCAACCAGCTTCCGCGCTCCAGCACGCGGCGCTCTTCGGACGCACCCGCCAGCGACTACCCGTTCCCGAACTTCTACCAGATCACGGACCGTAACACGGCGGCACAGGCCGACTACCAGTCGTTGCAGGCCGAAGTGAATCGCCGCATGTCGGGTGGTCTCGCCCTCACGAGTGTGTACACCTTCGCAAAGAACCTCTCCGACAACCAGGGGAGCTACGCGAACTTCAACTCCTCCGGCTTCGTGGATGAGCAGGGGGGATACAGCGGCACGGACAGCTACGATCGTCATCTGGACTACGGCAATGTGGCCGGTACGCGCCGTCACCGCTCGCTTACCACGGCGGTCTATGAACTCCCCTTTGGGCGTGGCCGCAGGTTCGGAGCGAGCATGGGCCGGTTCGCGGATCTCCTGGCGGGCGGCTGGCAGACCAGCCACATCTTCCTGTGGCAGAGCGGGCCATTCCTCACCGCGTATCTTCCGGCCGGAACCATCGACCCATCGGGTACCGGCTCGGGAACCTATGTCGGCGGGGCCGCCCAGCGACCCGACCGCGTCGGTAAGGCCAACAACAGCTCCCACGACCGAAATCATTGGTTTAACGACAACGCCTTTGCTTGTCCGGGACGCAGCGGGTACAGCTCACTGGCTCCAGTAAATGGCGTAACGCCCTGCGATGTCGGCGTCGGCACGTTGCCCATTGGGCGCTATGGCACGGAGAGTGTGGGCGACCTGCGCGGCCCGGGGACGGTGAGCCTCTCAAGCGGGCTCAGCAAGTCCTTCACGGTCGTCGAAGGAGTGCGTCTGCGCGCGGAGGGAACGTTTACCAACGTGTTCAATCACACGAATCTTGCCGACCCGCAGTTGGACATTACCCAGGCCAACTTCGGGCAGATCACGCAGGCTCGCGGCTCCGATTTTGGCGGAAACCGCACAGGGCAGCTCTCGTTGCGGCTTGAGTTCTAAGCGCCCAGCGGTTTACTTCACGAACAGCCTGGCCCTGCAGTGAAGGAGCTGTCATCCAGGAGCCAGATTCTCGCCACCTGACTCCCTTATAGCTAGGGATGATGGGGACAGTGACGAAAAGGCACGCGCCCCGACTGATGCCAAGGCATAGCCCCTGTCTTGTGGCCTGCTCCCCCGGGGTCGCGCGTGTCTTCATCTGCTGATCACCTTGCACGTGCGTCGCGGCGCCCGGAAGTGGCGTCCAAGGAAGTCTGAGGTTTGCGTTGAGTAGGCCGTTTTGACCAGTGTGCCCCCAGTTGTGTCGCGCTTCCGTCCTTGCGTTTGCCGTGCTGTGTTTCTGCTCAGCGTGGGGACTTTGGCCTGCTCCGGGCAGCAGCTTAGCCTGTCCCAGGCCATTGAGGAAGCGATGAGCGGACCCTCGGCGCAGGCGGCAGCCGCGCGTACGGCGGAAGCACACGGCCAGTTGCGGCAGGCGGGGCTGGGGCCCAATCCGCGGCTGTTTCTTCAGTCGGAAGACTGGCGGCCGTGGGGCGATGGATTCGACTTCCCGTCGCAGACAGAGGACTACGCGTTTCTCAGCCAGACGTTTGAACTGGACGGCAAGCGGCACAAGCGAGTGGCCGTCGCGAACGCCCGAATGAACGAGGCGCGCGCGGTGGAGCAGGGCACGCGCTTCACCATCGCGGGCCGCGTCGCCTCAGCCTATTGGAACGCGGCGGTGCTGGAGCGCACGGTTGCGTTGCTGCAGGAGGACATGCAGGCCGTCGATGAGATTGTGCGGTACGACAAAGAGCGCGTGGATGCCGGCGCGATGCGAGGTGTTGACCTGCTACGCACGCAGATCGAGCGCGATCGCCTGGAGATGACGTTGCGTTCCACCGAGCGCGACGCCGCAGGGGCGCGACTGGAACTGTTCAAGCAGATGGGAAGGCCCGCGAGGGAGAACGTACAGTTGAGCGATCCCGTAGAGGCCATGGTCTCCATCGAGCCGGTTGCCGCGGAGACCGTACTGGCCCGGCGTGCGGACCTTGAACAAGCAAGGCAGGCGCTGGCCGTGGCGCAGGCGGATGTGCGGCTGCAGAAGGCGAACGGCGTGCCGGACTTCGATCTGATCGGTGGGTATAAGCGCAATGCCGCGAACAACACGGGGTACGGCTCGCTGCAGATTCCGCTTCCCTTTCGAAACAGAAACCAGGGTGAGATTGAACGGGCGGAGGCCAGCGTGCGCTACGCGCAGAACAACCTGCTGGCGCTGGAGGTGCAGGCTCGTGCTGAGGTCGCACAGGCTGAGGAGAACTACCGGCGCGAGGCGGAGCTTGTCACCAAGCTGCTGCCTGACATGCGCGCCAACGCGAGACGAAACCTGCAACTGGTGACCGAGGCCTACCGCATTGGAGGCGTGGACCTGCTGCGCTACCTGGATGCGGAACGAACCGAGTTCGATGTGGAGACGAACGCCTTGCGTACCTATGCCGACTACCAGCAGGCAGCGCTTCGGCTGCGCATGACCTATGGGGTGCAGCCATGAGATCCGGTTTGCGTGCAGCATGGGTGTTGGGCCTTGCCGTCTCGCTTCTGTGCGGCTGCCGGGGAGGGGGAAACGCCGCCGACGGCGGGCAAAAGTCCAAGACGAGCGGATCGGACACGGCGGGTGGCGGATCAGACACGACCGGTAAGTCCGGATCGGGATCCACCTCTGGCGCAGCGGGAGCCAATGTCGGATCCGCGGACGCGGGTGTACCCGTGGGCAGCGTGAAGATCGCGCCTGAGGACCTGGGCAAGGCAGGCATTCGGGTGGACATGGTGCAGATGCGCAACGTAGCGCGGCAGTTGTCGGTGGCCGGGCAGGTGACGATGGACGAGAAGCACACCGACCACATTGGGGTGCTTGCCGATGGGCAGATGGAACGCGTCCTGGTGCTGCCCGGGGACAACGTACGTGCGGGCCAGACGCTCGCATGGATGCACAGCCACAGCGTCCATGAGACCGAGGGCGCGCTCGCGCAGGCCTACGCCGCCGTGGACCGGCAGACCGCTGCCGTGACCTTTGCGCAGGCGAACCGGGACCGTTATCAGCACCTGCTGACGCTGCAGGTGGCCTCCCAGGAGGAAGCGCAGCGGGCCGACCAGGAGCTGAAGCAGGCGCAAAAGGATATTGCGGATGCACAGGCGAGCGTTCACATGGAACGCGAGCACCTGTCGGAGTTGCTGCAGGTGCAGCCGTCGACGCTGACACCGGCCCATGTATACGACAGGGAACTCATTCCCGTACGGGCGGTGGCTGCCGGCACGGTAATTCAACGCGAAGCGACTCCCGGCCAGGTGCTGACCGTTGGGACGGAGGCCTTCGTCGTCTCGAACCTCTCGACGGTATGGGTGAGCGCTGCGGTGAATGAAAAGGATCTCGCGGGCGTCCACCGCGGCGCGCCCGCCACGATCACGACCCAGGGATATCCGGATACGAGCTTTCACGGCACGGTCACCATGCTGGGCGACGAAGTAGATCCGCAGACACGCACGCTGCCTGTGCGCGTGCAGGTGCTCAATCCGGGCACAAAGCTGCGCCCCGGCATGTTTGCCACCGTAGCGATCGACGAGTCGGCAACGCGCACCGGAGTCTTTGTCCCGGAGGCTTCGCTGCAGGATGTGAACGGGCTGCGCGTGGTGTTTGTGACGGGCGACGGCACCACGTTCCAGGTGCGTGCCGTAAAGCTGGGGGCACGTTCCCGCGGTCTGGTGGAGGTGATGGAAGGTTTGGCGCCGGGAGAGCGCATCGTGGTGGACGGCGCTTTCATGGTGAAGGGCGAGCTGCTGAAGGGCAGCGTAGGCGAGGGCTGATGGGCAAGGTCATGGACTTTCTGCTCGACAACCGCTGGCTGGTCGGCGGTCTGCTGCTGGCGCTCGTTGTCGGCGGAATCGCCGTCATGCTGCAGTTGCCGCTGGAGGCCTTTCCTGACCTGACCAACAATCAGGTAGTAGTCACGGTGCAGTGCCCGGGCATGTCTCCGGTGGAGGTCGAGCAGCTCGTGACCTTCCCCGTCGAGACCTCCATGATGGGTCTGCCGAAGCTGCAAACGGTGCGCTCCACATCCAAGCTGGAGCTCTCCATGGTCACGGTCATCTTCGATGACAACATGGACAAGTACCTTGTCCGGCAGCTTGTTTCAGAGCGGATCAACCAGGTGCAGGGCCGGCTGCCACCAGGCTTGCAGCCGGTGATGGGACCGATGGCGACCGCCTTCGGAGAGGTATACCAGTACACCGTTCAGTCGCCCCAACTTAACCTGATGCAGTTGAAGACACTGCATGACTGGACCATCCGCTATGGGTTACAGACGATCTCGGGTGTGAGCGAGATCAACTCCTGGGGCGGGCTGACGAAGCAGTACACGATCGAAGTCGATCCGGAGTCGCTGCGACGGTACAACCTTACGTTGCACCAGGTGATGCAGGCTGTCAGCGACAACAATGCGAACTTCGGCGGCAGCTACATCGAGCACGCGGAACAGCAATACACGATCCGCGGGATTGGCCGCGCGGCCACGGCGGACGATCTCGGCAACACCGTGGTGAGCGCATCGAGCGGGGTTCCGGTCCTGTTGAAGCAGGTAGCCACCATTGGGCCCGAGCCGCTGCTCCGGCACGGCGCGGTGATGCACGACGGCCACGGCGAAACAGTCAGCGGCATGGTGATCCTTCTTCGCGGAGAGAATGGGCAGAAGCTCATCCGGGAGATCAAGGACAAGATCGAGCACTTGCAGTTGCCGGGCGGCGCAAAGATCGTGCCGTTCTATGACCAGAGCGACGTGATCAACGCGACGACGCATACGGTGGAGCACAACCTGATTGAAGCTGCGGTGCTTGTTCTGGTGATCCTGCTGATCTTTCTGGGTGACTGGCGCGCAGCGATCGTTGTGGCTCTTACCATCCCCTTGTCGCTGCTGTTTGCGTTCATCGGCATGGATGTCTTCGGCATTTCGGTGAACCTGATGAGCCTGGGCGCGATCGACTTCGGGACCATTGTGGATGGCTCCGTGGTGATGGTCGAGAATTGTATGCACCGGCTCGAGTCCGGAGCGTCTGACCATGGGGATACCGGTAGCGAAGATCCGGAGCATGCCGAGGAGGACTCGCGGCACCGTTGGCAGTTGCAGCAGCAGCAGGCGCAATCGGCGGGCACACAGTGGCGAAAGGCCGGGCAATCAGATCAACACAGCGGCGAAGATGAAAGTCATCGCCTGATGGCGATCGTTCGGGATGCAGCGCACGAGGTCGCGCGCCCGGTGGTCTTCGGCGTGCTGATCATCATCTCTGTCTACCTGCCGATTCTGACGTTGCAGAGCCTGGAGGGAAGGATGTTCCGGCCGATGGCCGTAACCGTTGTATCTGCCCTGATCGGTTCACTGCTGCTGGCCCTGTTTGTTGTCCCCACGCTCTGCACCTTTGCGCTGCGGCACCGGATGCGCGGGCTGCAGCAGGAGGGCACACAGAGGCAGAACAGCACGAAGGAGGAGAACTGGTTCGACAAGCTGCGTGGTCGATACCTGCGGTCTCTGGCAACGGCGGAACGTCATCGCAGGCCGATTCTGATCGTCTCCGCGATCGCGGTTTTGTTGGCTCTCGGGTCGATGAAGTTTATTGGCACGGAGTTTATGCCGAAGATCGATGAAGGCTCGCTGGTGATCACGTCCAAGCGTTTGCCCGGCATCTCGCTCTCCGAGTCGATTCGCATCGGGAACCAGATTGAGCGCACGATCATGAGCTTTCCGGAGATCCGCAGTGTGGTTACGAAGCTCGGCCGGCCCGATCTGGCAACCGAAGCCATGGGTGAATACGAGTCGGATTCGTACATCAACTATGTCAAGAAAGTGCAGGACCAGAGCCCGGCGGACAAGCAGAAGCTCTCGAACCGCATCAGCGCGGAGCTGAACAAGATTCCCGGCGTCAACTACGAGTTCACCCAGCCGATGGAGATGCGCATGGACGAGACCATCACCGGCACAAGGGGCGACGCAGCGCTGAAAATCTTCGGGGAAGACCTGAACACGCTGGAGCAGTTGGGCAAACAGGCGCGCAGCATCATCGGGGCGGTGAAAGGGGCGTCGGAGACGCAGATGGAGCTGATCTCCGGTGCGGAGGAGTTGCAGATTGTTCTGGATCGCGGAGCCGCCGCCCGCTATGGCGTCGCGGTGAGCGACGTGCAATCCGTGATCGAGTCACTGTATGGAAGCCGTCAGGTCTCCGAGATGATCGAAGGGGAGGAACGCTTTCCGATTGCGTTTCGCCTGCCCGCAACGCTGCGCAATGATCCGGATCAACTGCGTGCCCTGACCTTCAAAGCTCCAGACGGCGCCCTGGTGCGGCTCGATCAGGTTGCGGAGATACGGCAGGTCCGCGGGCCTATTCTCATCAACCGTGAAGAGGCACACCGGCGGGTTGTGATCATGAGCAACGTTGAAGGCCGCGACCTGGGCGGCTTTGTGCGGGATGCCGAGGCCGCGATCGGGAAGCAGCTGCCGATGCCGCCGGGGTACCACCTGGAGTGGGGCGGGCAGTACGAGAACCAGCAGAGAGCGCAGGCCCGGTTGCTGATCGTGTTCCCCGTTTCGCTGCTCATCATCGCAGGGCTGCTGTATGCCACGTTTCGCAATGCAAAGCAGATGCTGCTGATCCTGCTGATTGTGCCGTTGGCGCTGGTGGGAGGCATTGCCGCGCTTTGGCTGCGAGGCATCAACCTGAACCTTTCTGCCAGCGTTGGCTTTATCGCGCTGTTCGGCATCGCCGTGCTGAACGGCGTCGTAATGGTCAGCCACATCAACTCGCTGCGTGAGCAGGGAAACCCGGTCGAGGATGCTGTGCGCAACGGCGCTTCGGACCGGCTGCGGCCTGTGTTGATTACCGCTCTGGTCGCCAGCCTTGGGTTCATTCCCATGGCCCTGTCGACCTCGCGCGGAGCCGAGGTGCAGCGGCCTTTGGCGACGGTGGTCATTGGAGGGCTTGTGACTGCAACGGTGCTCACGTTGTATGTGCTGCCACTGCTCTACCCGAGTTTCTCTCCGAAAGGCCGCGAGGCATAACGTCACGCTCAGCTCTTCTAGGCTCCGGAACAACCGGGGCGGCTTGTTTGGCCGGCTTCCTGGTGCAGGCTCTGGGTACCTTGTCCGTTGCAGTCTTCTTCGTCGCAGCCGTGGTGCGCTTTGCGGAAGAACCTGCCGTTCTCGCCCTTGCCGCTCGCTTGGTTTTCCGTGCACCGGCATTTTTCTTTGCTTGCGCGGGCCGGCTTGCCGAGCCGGTTGTAACGAGGATGCCGGGTTGCGAGGCTTGCTCTGACGCACATTTGCAGTCTTGCTCACGGCACAGCGACGTTGCGCGACGATGCGTCAGTGGACACACGGAAAAGCCCGGCCGGAGCCGGGCCTACACCATGCTGAGATCGGGCGGCTTAGCTGGACAGCTTGGAGCGGCTGCGCTTGTATGCTTCCACGACGTGTGCCTGGCCATCAAGAACGGTGCCGGCGAACGGAGAGGGGAAGGACCGGGGGGAGGTCATGGCGGAGGGCTCGGCGGTATGCCGTGCCGTGGCCGCCGTGTCTGTCGGCGCGGCGGAGGGGATCGCGTCCCCGGGCATTTCGTCTCCGTTGCGGAACGAACGGGGCAGATCGGAGGGTTTGAACTCAATGCCCTCGCTGGCGAGCTGGCGAGCGGTACGTGCGAGCAGCTCGCGCTTGGCCTGCATCTTGCTGGCAGAGCTCTTGCGGGCGGCGTCGTTGGCGAATGCCTCGTATTTGAGCATGTGCGCCAGCTTGCGGTCGAAGAGGTCGATCTCTTCATGGAGGGTCTTGAGGAAGTATTTTGTATGTGCGGGCGCGGCCATGTGACCTCCTGGCGTCAGGGTTATGAGGGGGGAGATGGCGCGAGACGGCGGCCCAGTCGGGCGGGCTACGCTTCAGAAGGTGAAAAGGGCAGCGATCGTGCGACCGCTGCCCTTTTCAGAGGATTTTTGAAGCTTAGAGGACCTGAACGCGCTCGGCCTGGAGACCCTTGGGTCCCTTGACGACCTGGAACTGAACCTGCTGGCCTTCCTGGAGCGAACGGAAGCCGTTCGACTGGATGGCGGAGTGATGAACGAATACGTCCTCACCGCCCTGACGGCTGATAAACCCAAAACCCTTGGTGTCGTTGAACCACTTAACAATTCCCTGTTCCATGCTGATTTCCTTGTAGAGCTGTAATGTACCGCTGAACGCAATTTGGTGTTTGTTGTAAAGGGTGCGTACAGCCAGCTCTTTTCACGAAAACCAGATCGGTGTACCAACGATCCTCTCCATGGTAACACGGGCCCGGTCCATGCGGTCATGACGCTGCTGTGCCATGCGGGTCTGGGACGTTTGTGGCAGGTCGCCGCCTTAGGCGGAAATGCAGGGACGGCGATACTGGGAGGGCCCACTTGAAGGCTGGGACGCTCGAAAGGGCTCCGGGAGTGGACGAATTTCGCCCTGACAAGCGAACGCCTCGGGACGGTGTCAATGGTACGGGAGTGCAGCACGATGGGAGCAGAGAGGGGCGTGTTGCGTCTTCCTGCTCGGCGCCGCATCAGAAGCGGTGCGCTGGATGCCTGGAGATGAGGGCTGACCGGTGCGGGGCATCGTCCTGGCAGGCGTAACACCCATGCGACGGGTGCCCAGAGAGGCAGGACGCACGTGCAGATCGGCATCGATACCTTTGTTGAAGTGATGGCTACACCGGGAGCGAGCCCGGCAACCCTGGGCGTGGAGCGGGTACGCCAGATGCTGGAAGAGGTGCAGCTTGCCGACCGGGTCGGCCTGGACGTCTACGCCATCGGCGAACACCATCGCGAGGAGTACGTGGCGAGTGCGCCTGCGGTGCTGCTGGCCGCCGCCGCGACCCGGACGGAGAAGATCCGGCTCTCGAGCGCGGTGACCGTTCTGAGTTCCGATGACCCGGTTCGCATCTTTCAGCAGTTCTCGACCCTGGACCTGATCTCGAACGGACGAGCGGAGATCATCGTGGGACGCGGCTCCTTCACGGAGAGCTACCCGCTGTTCGGCTACGATCTGCGGCACTACGACGAGCTGTTTGCGGAAAAGCTGGACCTGCTGCTGCACCTGCGCGACGAAGTGAAGGTGCACTGGCAGGGCAAGCACCGGGCATCGTTGACCGGGCAGGGAGTGTGGCCGCGTCCGGTGCAGCCGGTGTTGCCCATCCGGCTGGGCGTGGGCGGCACACCGAACAGCTTTGCGCGCGCGGGGGTGCTCGGACTTCCGCTCACGGTGGCGATCATCGGCGGCGAACCGCACCGGTTCCGGCCGATGGTGGACCTGTACCGCGAGGCGGGCCGGCGTGCGGGGCATGCGCCCGAGTCGCTGGATGTCGCCGTGCACTCGATTGGTTATGTTGCCGAGACGGACGCGAAGGCTGCCGACGAGCTCTGGCCGGCGTATGCGCATACCTTCGGCCGGATTGGGCGGGAACGTGGGTGGCCGCCGACGAACCGGGCAGCGTTTGACGCACAGCGGGGGCCTACCGGCGCGTTTGTGGTCGGGGCACCGGAGACCGTGGCCGCGAAGTTGCGGCACATCGATCAGGCGCTGGGGGGCGTGAGCCGCGTAAGCCTGATGATGAGCGGCGGGCCCCTGCCGCATGCCGGCACCCTGCGTTCTATCGAACTGCTGGGCACGGCCGTGAAGCCAGCCCTGTCGCTCGAGCTGATCGGGGCCTGACCCGAGGCGCGGAGGGCCCTGCGTCTTCCGCGCCCTCGCTATCTCCGCAGAGCTTCGTTGACCTGTCGTGCCACCTGTTCGGAGATGAAGTTGGACCCCTCAGGGCTGAAGTGCAGGTCGCCGTTATTGAAAAAGCGGATGGGAACAGCGACGAGCGGGTTATCGTGAAGCCCGTCCGTTTTCTGCTTGTACAGCGCGGCGTTCCGGTTGCAGTCGGGGATGGGCGATATGTCCACGATCACGGCGGTCTGCGGCGTGGAATAGTGTGCGCGAAAGGAAGAAACACTCGCCGGCCACGAGGGAATCGCGTCCCCGCCACCGAAGATGGCGGCGTTTCTGGTGCAGGCGTCCTGCGGTGGAAGCGGAAACTGGAAGAGGCCCGCTCTGGTGGCTCTCTCCTGCAGGGCGTCTTCGCCCTTCGCGCTCGAGGTCCACGGGGTGAGGTTCGCTGCTGCCCAGATCAGATAGCGGGGAACCCAATGTGGATGACCGGAAAACAGCAGCATCGACAGCGATCGAAGACGCCCCATATACCGAAGCGCATAGAACATGCCCTCGGGGGTGTAGGTGGTGTGGGGCGGCACCTCAGGCCGAAACGACGCGTAACTCCACATGCCCACGATGATGCGTGGCGGCTTGTTGTGCCCCAGATACATCCGCAGGGGAAGATCGCTGCCGACGACGAGTTGCGTGGTGAGACCCTCGGCGGCGTTACACGCGGAAAGACCTGTCCTGGCGCTGATCAGGCCAGGGTCCAGGCCTGTAAGGGCGGAGGAGTCGCCCCAGAGGAGGATGTCGCAATCCAGGTGTTGCGCCCGGACGCTGTAGCCAACATTCCGCAGCGCCGGATAGCCGTCATGCAAGGAGAACCAGTCGGTTCCCGAGAGGAAAAACATCCCGGCAAAGCAAAGCGCGACGGTCGTCAGGGCAGCCAGCAGATAGGCCCAATAGGTTCTCTGCCCCGTTACCACCCGATCAGCATAGCATCGGCGTTTCTGAGGCGGTGGTCGTTCCGAAGTATCGTTTACCGGGTTGGCTTAGCCCTTTTTGCGCCTGATTTGCTGGGTTTGCGGGTCCGCCGCTTCGGGGAAGCCTCTTCCTCTTTGGCCAGCGCTGTGCGAAGGACGGCGCGGTAGGCTTCGAGCTTCCGGTCGCGCCCCTCGCGATAGACCGCGGTGAGCGCGTGGCCCTTGCCAAAGTAGCGCCGGGCTGCGCGGGCGAGCTCCAGTGCGTCATGCCACTGACCGCCGGCCTCCTGCAGAGCCTCGAAGCGGCGCGCGGCGTCCGCCAGGACCTGATCGTCCGGCAGCGCTTCCGCGACGTAGCGGGCGGCTTTGGCGGCTTTGCGCACGGCATGAAGATCGTCTTCGCCCAGCGAAGCGAGGGCGTCCGCCTGGAGAAGACCGTCGCGGGACAGGACGGATTCCGCGTCGCGGAGAAGGTCGGCCGCCGGCAGGGCAACATCTTCCGCCGGTGTCAGCACCTTGAGGAGCTTTTCCGCGGCGCGGGCCGTCTTCACCTGCCGGTGCTGCAATAACTCCTGAAGAGCGGCGGCGGCCTCGTCGCGCTCGCGGCCCATGTGCTTGCGGAGCTCGGCGGCGGCTTCGCTCAGGAGAGCGGCGTTGCGTTCGCGAGCGGAGGTGTCTGCCTTCCGGGCTGACTTCGCCTTTCCGGAGCGCTTCTTCTTCCCTGTTTGCGCCGGCTCCGGCCCGGTTCCGTTGGTCCCGGCATTGGCTTCGGCGTCTTCGCTTTCGGAGAACTCCTCCAGCATCTTGCGGTGAACGTCGAGGTCGCGCACTTCACCTGCAGCGCGCCGAAGCCTGGCCAGAGAACGCAACAGCGTGGCGGCCTCGTTCCGGTGCTCGGGGAGGCCGGGGACCAGCGCGAGAAGAAGGAGAAGAGCTTCCGCCCGGCGCGTCTCGGTACGGAGCTTGTGGACGGGCTTGCCGTCCGGGGTGGCCAGGCAGACGGAGATCGCTGCTTCGAGCGCGGTGATGTGCTCGCGCAGGACCTGTACCGGAAGAACAGAGGGAGAACTCATGCGAGTACGTGGGACGCACCGCAGGGCGCGCCGGAGGCGGTGCCCGCAGGGTGAAGGAAAGGTATCATGGTCAAGATTCCTATGCCCTGTTCCCCCTCCGATTTCGCTCCGGCAGCCGCTGCTGTGCCCCCGGGCCACGCCGAAGCGGTGCGGCTTCGTCCGGCCACGGAAGCGGATGCCGCCATGCTGGCGCTGGTGGGCGCGGCCACCTTTTTGGAGGCGTTCACGTGGATGCTGCCCGGGGAAGACATTCTGGCGCACTGCACGAAGCACCACACCGCCGACGCGTACCGCGAATACCTGGGCAAACCGGATACCCGGATTACGCTGGCGGAAGCTGTTCCGGGCGGCGCGGCCGTCGGGTACGCCATGCTCACCGCGCCGGAGCTGCCGACCTTTGCTGTCCGGCCCACGGACATCGAGCTCAAGCGAATCTATCTTTTCTCGCGGTTCCGGTCGGCCGCCACGCCGGTGGTGGAGTTAACCGCGGAAGGGCGCGAGTTGGGGCCGGTGAAAGGGCTGCGCGCGGGACAGGCGCTGCTGAATGCGGCCGTGGAACAGGCCCGTGCGCTGGGCCGGACGCGGCTGCTGCTCGGGACCCACGCGGGAAACCTGCAGGCAATCGGTTTCTACCGCAAGAACGGCTTCGTGGAGGCAGGCACGCGGAGGTTTCAGGTCGGGATGCAGGTGTGCTGTGACCTGATCTTTGCCAAGACGCTGTAGCGCATGCGACTGACCAGGCCGACAGGACCGCCGCGGCGGGGTGGAGTAGCTGTTTCAGGGCCGCGCACGCCGACCACGGAGCCCGGCTTTGTGAACCCGAACCGGCAGGTGGTGGAGCGGGCTACGGGTGCGCCTTCGGCGGAGCGGCGGGGGCAGATGGTGTATGCGCTGCGATGCCGGGATTGCGGGTACAGTTACGGCTGCAACGGGCTGGACATCAAGGAGCGGCGCTGTCCGCAGTGCCAGGGCGGGGTTGCGGGGGAGCCGCTGCCGGCGCGACAGCAAGGGTCCCTGTTTTGAGGGCCGAAGCTGATCGGGACGGATGGAAGCAGGTGCCCGGCGACGGGACTGGAAGCCCGCTACAACTTTCAGGGGAGCGAAGCGGCGGCGCCTCGGGGAAGCCGATGGATCTTTGGCGGTTGCGAGAGGCTTACGGGCATGGGTGTTATCCGCCGCGTTGTCCTAGAGAGAGGGCGGTTTCGGGGAGATTGTCCCTGCCCCGAGCAGGCGAGGGGATTAAGCTACCGGTTCGCCGAGTCTGCGCGGGACCAACAGGTCCACTGGGAGTGGACCCTGTTGTTGCAAGCCGCTGAACCGGGGCGTGTCTCGCCTTCGCTGGCGCTGAACGATGCGGCGCGGAACCCAGCGAGACAACAAAGACGGGGGAGATCGCATCCTTTACTGCCCTGGGAGCGTCTATTGGTATGGTAGACTTTGTAGCGCTGAAGACTTGCGCCTTTGAGTGCCGAAGCTCCTCTGGAACAGCACGGATTGCGGTTGCAATCCGGATTAGATGTTCCAAGTGCTTTGCGCCTGCGCCCGCGGCCTAGACCGCACACACCTCCTCAGCGCCCCCGGTACAACCCAGGGAGAGCCGCGCCCGATTTCTACCCCGCGCCGGCCTCCGAAGATGACTTTTTGTTCTCCCGCTCAATGGAGCGGGATGGCCAGTGAGGAGCACAGCACACCGTGGCTGAAGAGATCGATAAGTACGAAGAAGATGTAGACCGTCTGATCGAGACGGGCAAAGAGAAGGGCTATCTCACCTACGGTGAGGTCAACGACCTGCTGCCAGGCGATATTACGTCGCCCGACGACCTTGACGACCTGCTGACCACCATCAACACCCAGGGCATTGATGTGCTCGCGGGGGAAGGCCGGCGCGGACGCGGGGAGCGCGGCGATCGCGAAGACCGGGATGACGACAGCGAAGGCGGCGCGGGCGAAGACTCCGATGTGGAGCTGGACCTTTCCCCGGGCACACTGGAGAAGACCAACGACCCGGTGCGGATGTACCTGCGCGAGATGGGTACGGTTCCGCTGCTGACCCGCGAGGGCGAGGTGGAGATCGCCAAGCGCATTGAGCGTGGGCAACTGCGCGTGATGAAGGCCATCTCGCGGTCGCCGATTGTAATCCGTGAGATCACGGCGCTGGGCGAGGACCTGAAGCGCGGTGTGCGCAACATCAAGGAGGTCGTCACCTTCGATGAGGAGGAGCTGACCGAGGAGATTGTGCAGGCGCGCGTCAAAAAGACGGTCAAGCGCATCGACGAGCTGGTGAAGCACCAGCACAAGGCTGCCGAGTTGCAGGCCCGCGCGGCGGATCCGCAGGGCAAGGACGCCAAGGCGAAGGCCAAGGATGAGCGCCGGTGCAAGTGGCTGATGGGCCGCGAGCAGGTGTACGTCACGCGCATTGTGCGCGAGCTGAAATACACCAACGCCGAGAAGAAGCGCCTGCTGGACAAGGTGAACAAGACGGTCGACTCCATGCGCACGCTGGAGCGGCAGATCCGTTCGCTGGATGCCAAGTACGAGGCGTCGCGCTCCGAGGAGTTGCGCAAGGAGTATCGCCGGCAACAGAAGAACTGCCGCGCGGACCTGGACCGCATGGAGCATGAGATCGGCATCCCGATGGAGTCTCTGCGCCGCACCCAGCGCGAGATGGTGCAGGGCGACATGGACGCCGAGCGCGCGAAGCGGGAGTTGATTGAGGCGAACCTTCGGCTTGTCGTGTCCATTGCAAAGAAGTACACGAACCGTGGCCTGCAGTTCCTCGACCTTATCCAGGAGGGCAACATCGGTCTGATGAAGGCCGTGGACAAGTTCGAGTACCGGCGCGGCTACAAGTTCTCGACCTATGCGACGTGGTGGATCCGTCAAGCCATCACCCGCGCGATCGCGGATCAGGCAAGGACGATCCGTATCCCGGTACACATGATCGAGACGATCAACAAGCTGATCCGGACCAGCCGTCAGTTGGTACAGGAGCTTGGGCGTGAGGCTTCGTCGGAAGAGATTGCCCGACGTATGGATATCCCTGTCGCCAAGGTCCGCAAGGTCCTGAAGATTGCGCAGGAGCCTATCTCGCTGGAGACGCCGATCGGTGAAGAAGAAGATTCGCACCTTGGCGACTTCATCGAAGACCGCATGGCGGTGTCGCCGTCCGATGCGGTGATCTCGGTCAACCTGAAGGAGTACACGTCGCAGGTCCTGCGCACGTTGACGCCGCGGGAAGAGCGCGTGATCAAGATGCGATTTGGGCTGGAGGACGGGTCGGAGCACACGCTGGAAGAAGTCGGGCAGAGCTTCCAGGTGACGCGCGAGCGCATCCGGCAAATCGAGGCGAAGGCGCTGCGCAAACTGCGGCACCCGAGCCGCAGCCGCAAGCTGAAGGCGTTTGTGGATGGGGTGAAGGAGTTGTAAAGCTTGCGATCAGAGAAGCAAAAAGGGAGCAGACACAATGTCCGCTCCCTTTCGTTTTGCGCTCACGTTTGCTGACGAGAACGGCGTTCGTTAGGACTCATCAAAGCCTTCCGCTACATCGCCCGCCTCTTCGCTGTCTATGGCAGCGGATTAGGCGGCAGAAGAATCAGTCCGCTACAAGTAAGAGAGGAAGGGAATGCTTCCTGGCCGTTCCCCTCGTGATTGGAAAGTCGCTGTTAGCACCGGCACTCAGGCGAGCTTTTTGAGAAGCTGCTCTGCAGCGGCAGCCGAAGACTTAGGATTTTGGCCGGTGATCAGAAGGCCATCCACAACTACGTGTTCAGCCATGTCCTCACCTTTCGAGTAGATGCCGCCCTGCTTCTTGAGTTCGTCTTCGAGCAGGAACGGGACGACTTCGGTGAGTTCCATAGCAGCCTCCTCCGTGTTAGCGAAGCCGGTAACGTTCCGTCCAGAAACCAGCGGCGATCCAGCCGCCGTCCTTGCATAACGGAACGCGGCCGGCGCGTGGCAGACGAGTGCAACTGGCTTTTCCGCAGCAAGAAAGGACTCGATAAGGGCCTTCGAATGCTTGTCTTCCGCGAGATCCCACATCGGCCCATGCCCGCCCGGGTAGAAAACCGCATCAAAATCGCCCTGGGAGACGCTATCTAACCGCTCTGTGGCTGCGAACTGCTCTTTCCCGGCAGCGTCAATCTTGAAGCGGAGTGTCGCTACCGTTTGAAATTTGAGTTCATCGCTTTTTGGGTCCACCGGCGGCTGACCGCCCTTTGGTGAGGCGAGAACGACCTCTGCGCCCGCATCCTTGAATGTGTAATACGGAGAAGCGAACTCTTCCAGCCAAACGCCTGTTTTTCTGCCCGTGTTCCCCAGTTGCTCGTGCGAGGTAAGCACCATCAAAACTCTCATCGGATCGATCTCCTTCAGCTAAAGCTTAGGTCTCAAGGCGGTCGATCGTGAATGCCCAAGGCTGCCGAAAAGATGCCGAATCCTGCCTTGTAGAATGGCTTCCATGGCAAGCCGCGCAAGCGAATCCACGTCGCAACTAGCGGAGTTGACCTCGCTTGTAGATCGATGTACCGAGGCCAAGCGAGAGAACAAGCTGTATGCGACTGCGATCGACGGTGTGTCGACCCTGCGCTCGGACCCACTTAGGCAGTCCGCTCAATGCATGATCAAACCGTCCTTGTGCATCACCGTGCAGGGCGAGAAGGCAGCCACGTTCGGTTCCAGGCGTTACGAGTACGGTGCAGGACATGGTCTCGTTGTGACTGCTGAGATGCCCGAGCGGGGTACCGTTTGCGCTGCGAGCAAGGGACACCCCTATCTTGGAGTTGTGTTTGAGCTGAACCTTCCCGAACTGCAGGAGCTAGCGGAAAGCTCCGCTCAAGCGAGAACGCACGCGAGGGGGAAAAGCGAGGGGCCTTTTACCCTGGAACTGAACTGCCAATTGCTCGATTGTGCTTTACGCACCGTGCGGCTGTTCGAGATGCCAGACGCTGTTCCCGTGCTGTACCCCGGCATCATGCGTGAGATGTGTTACTGGCTCCTGAAAGGTCCGGGTGGAGACCAGCTTCGGCGCATCATCATCTTAGCGAACGGGCAGGACCGCCGGGTCATGCTGGCGATCCAGCACCTTCGCGATCGCTTTCGCGAGCCTATCCATGCTGAAGAGTTAGCCACAGTCGCTCATATGAGTCACACAAGCTTTCATCGACAGTTCAGAATGATCACGTCGATGGCCCCGCTGCAATACCAAAAGCAGTTGCGCCTCTTTGAAGCGCGGCGTTTGATGATCTCGGACCACGCCACGGTCGAAAGCGCTGCCATGGATGTGGGCTACGCAAGTGTTTCTCAGTTCAGCAGGGAATATGCCCGTACGTTTGGCAGCCCGCCGCGCCGTGACGTCTCTGCCTGGAGAACTCCGTCGTCAATGGGAAAACGCGCCAATCAGGCATGATTTGATGCGTCACGCCAATACCGCTTGCGTGAGGTCTCACCGATTCGAGAGTCAGGCAATAATCTCTGTTCAGTATCGGTACCGAGAAGTCGCAATACGGGAAGGAATGAGCTAAGAGCGCGCGGTTCCAGAAAGTAGTTAACGACCTTCGTTGCGTTTGTGATTAGCGCGGTAGTAGCCCGAGTGGCGTTGGAGGACGACGGCGGCCGCGCCGCGGAGGCGGGCCTGTTCGCCGTCGCCGATGGACTGGAGGCGGGGGCCTTCGCCGGCCATGACGCCGGTGCGGCACTCGCGGGCAATGATGTCTCGACTCATCTCCCACATGGAGGTGATGTCGCCGGCGAAGAGGATGACATCCGGGGCGAGGACGGCGTTGAGGATGTGGAGGCCCTGGCCGATGGCGATGGCCTGGCGCTCAAGGGCCTGGGTGGCGGCCGGGTCGCCGTCGATGGCCAGGGACACCAGTTCGACGATGGTCTTGCGGGGCGCGTCCGGGGCGAGTTCGGCGTAGTAGCGCAAGGCGGCGCGGGAGCTGGCGAAGACCTCCCAGCAGCCGTTGGCGCCGCAACCGCAGCGGGGGCCGTTGGGGTCGACCTGAATGTGGCCGAACTCGCCGGCAAGGCCGTTCTGGCCGGAGATCAGGCGGCCTTCGGCGAGGATGGCCGTGCCGACGCCCTCGGAGATGGTGACGAGGACGGCGTTGCGAACCCCGTCCATGCGGCCGAACCAGAGTTCGGAGAGCAAGGAGGCGTTGGCGCCGTTTTCCAGCTGCACGTGCATGCCGAGAGCCTGGGAGAGCGCGCCGTGGATGTCGAAGTCGCGCCAGTGGAGGTTGGGGGCGAGCAGGAGCGCGTTGGTGGCGGGGTCCACGCGACCGGGAACGCTGACGCCGGCGCCTTCCAGGGTCTTGCCGGAAAACTGCTCGCGAAACTGGTTCATCACGGCGGCGATGCTCGCCAGCGCCTTCTCCGGATGGGAGCTGAGCGGAACCAGGCGGCGGGCCAGAAAGCGGCCGTTCAGGTCGAGCAGCGCGATCACGGCCTGACTGGGACGGATATCTGCTGCGAGGATGACCAGGTCGTCGTTCAGCGAGAGCAGTGTGGGGCGGCGGCCGCGGGCTGTTTTGACCATGGCGCCTTCGCGGATCCAGTTCTCGCCGAGCAGTTGCTCGACGATGGAGCTGACGGTGGACGGCTGCAGACCGGAGGCGCGGGCAAGATCGACCCGCGAGATAGGCTGCATGGAGCGAATGAGCTCCAGAACGAGGTCACGATTGATGTCGCGCGTGAGTTCGCTGGAGGCGACCTGCACGTAGGCGAGGTCGCGCGAGGGCGAGGACGGCGCCGTTTCCTTCGGTGTCTTGTGACCGTTGCCGTTGCGGGACGGGGTTGCCGGGGCCTTACCTTTGACGGAGGAGTCCTTGCCGCGAAGCAGGGGACGCTGGCTCGCGCCGGAGGTGTCTTTCATTGCGCGGCCTCCGCAAGCGATTGGGCGGAGGAGGCTTCGGTTACGTGGCGGCTGCCGTTCGATGGCGCCGGTCGGGACGTGCCCCCCGAACCTTTTCCGGCGCGGGAGCGGTAGTAGCCGGAGTGCCGTTGCAGGACGACGGCAGCCGCGCCGAGCAGGTGGGCGACTTCGCCGTCCCCGGTAGCGCAGAGCAGGCGGGGCGTTGTGCCGGCGAGCTGCGTTCTGGCGCTTTCTTCGCGCAGCACCGGCTCGACGAGGGACCACGCCAAGGTGATTTCGCCGGCGAAGCTGATGACCTCCGGCGAGAGGGCCGCGGTCACCATGCGCAGGCCACGTCCAATCGCGGTCGCTTGTTGAAGGATGGCGTGTCGCGCGGCGGTGTCCTTCCCCTGGGCTCTGCGGCAGAGCTCTGCGTAGGCGATGGCCGAGCTTTGGCCAGTGGCTTGCGCGTAGTCGCGCAGGGCGGCGGAGGAGGAGGCAAAGACCTCCCAGCAGCCGTTCCGTCCGCAGCCGCAGACCGGGCCGGCGGGATCGTAGCAGACGTGGCCGAACTCGCCGGCCATGCCCTGGTGCCCGCCGATGAGCTGGCCATCGGCGAGCAGTGAGGCGCCGACGCCTTCCGAGATGGCGAGGAGGACGGCGTTGCGCACGCCGTCGAGGTGGCCGAACCAGAGCTCGGAGAGCAGGCAGGCGTTGGCATCGTTTTCGAGTTCGACGCTCATGCCGAGCCGGACGGCCAGCGGCTCCCTCAACTCAACGTCTTGCCAGCGCAGGTTGGGGGCGAGCATGAGGCGGCGGGTTGACGGGTCGATGCGGCCCGGCAGGCAGATGCCGGCGCCCTCAAACGTGTGTTCCGGGTGCTGATCCCGCATGGCCAGGAGGCCGTCTGCGAGCACCTGGACGCCATGGCGCGCATCCGCGGGCAGTTTGACTGAGGTTCGGGAGAGCAGGTCGCCGTTAAGGTCCACGGCGGCAAGACCGGCCCGGCCGGGACGCACGTCGGCGACCAGCATGGCGAGCCGGTCGTTCAGCGAGATCTGTGTCGGGCGGCGGCCGCGAGCGGTTTTGACGGCTTCGCCTTCACGGATCCAGCCCTCCGCGATGAGCTGTTCAACGATCGACGAGACCGTAGAGTTTTGCAGGCCAGAGTGGCGGACCAGGTCGACGCGCGCAATGGGCTGGTGAGCGCGGATGAGTTCAAGCACGATGTCGCGGTTGATCTCGCGGGCGAGCTCGGTGGAGGCCACTTCGACGTAGGCGAGATCGCGCACCACCCGCGTTGCCGAGTGTTTGTCCGGGGTCGCCTTATTCTGCCCGCGACGGGAGGCTTCGGGTGTCTTCGGCATGTGCTCCTGCAAGTCTTATCTTGATTGGGCTACGACCCGCAAGATTTCTCTGCCCGGACGACCTTTCTCCCGTAAGGATCCTTGACTCGGCAGCGTACGCGAAGCAGGGCGCTTCCCCGGGTACACTGGGGTGGGTTTGACGGATGGGAGAGGCAAGATGGCGGATGGACCAGGGAAGAAGATCTCCGCGCGCAATCAGTTGCGCGGGACCATCGAGGAGATTGTGCTGGGCACGGTGACGGCCAAGGTTAGCGTGCGGGTGGGCGAAAACCTGATCGAAAGCGTCATCACGCGGCAGAGCGTGGAGGAGATGGGCCTGAAGACCGGCGACGCGGTCACGGCACTCATCAAATCAACCGAAGTGATGATTCTGGCGGACTAAGGCGGAGCAGGCATGACACCGGATGTGGATTTGCCGGTGCTGGAAGAACAGGAGCGGCTGCTCCAGTTCCCGGCATTCGATGCGGACACGGCGTGGACGCTGGGGTCGCTGCTGCGGGAACGCTTGCGGGAGCGCGGCGCGGGTGGGGGGTAAAATCTTGATGCGGGAGCGGCAGGCGG
>CAXUNH010000013.1:0-2211 GCA_964252405.1 uncultured Acidobacteriaceae bacterium
ACCACCACCCACCACCCACCATCCACCACCCACCAGCCACCAGCAACCAGCCACCCCCATGGACCCCTTCCTCAACGCCATCATCGGCGAGTACCGCATCACCGCTCTCCTCGGCGAAGGCGGCATGGGGCGTGTCTACCGTGCGCAGCATCATCGCCTGGGCCGCGATGCCGCCGTGAAGGTGCTGACTACGGCAGCGAACGACCCCGTGTTCCTGCAGCGTTTTCTGAACGAGGCGCAGATCCAGTCCCGTCTGCGCGACCCCGGCATCGCCAGCCTCTACGACTTTACCGAGTTTCAGGGCGCGCCGGTGATGATCATGGAGTTCATCGACGGGGAGACGGTTCAGGAAATCACGGCTAGACTTGGGTCCTGGCCCGCCGACCAGGCTATACCGGCGCTCGCCGAATGTGCGCGCACGCTCGAGTACGTGCACGCGCAGGGCATCATCCACCGCGACCTCAAGAGCGCCAACGTCAAGGTCAGTTCCAAGGGCGAGCTGAAGCTGCTGGATTTCGGCATTGCCATCCCGGCGTCCGGCCGTACGATGCAGCGCCTCACCACGGCCGGCTTTGTGATCGGCACCTTCCAGAGTCTCGCCCCGGAACAGGTGCGCGGCGAACAGGCCTCGCCGGCGTCCGACATCTGGGCCTTCGGTGTGCTCGCCTACGAGATGGTCACCGGCTCGCTCCCGTTCGAGGCCGGCAGCGCCGCGGAACTCTTCGCCAAGATCTCCCGCGCGCAGTTCACCTCCCCCAGCGTGTTGAAGCCAGCGGTGCCCAGGGCGCTGGACCACATCGTCTGCCGCTGCCTGAAAGCCGATCCCAAGGCGCGCTACCAAAGCTTTGCTGAAGTGCGCGCCGAACTTGACAAGCTCAAGGCTCATAGCGGCAGGTCTCTTCTTTCCTCGCACGCGGCGTCGTCCACGGGGGAAAGCACTAGGTCCTGGAAGAAGTGGGCACTGGGGGCAGGGCTCGCCCTCTCCCTTCTGGGCGGCGGTATCGGCGCGTATGAGTACAACCCAACCAGTGTCAGCCCGGCGGCACCGGTGGCGGATGCACCGCGCACCCTGCCCACCACGGACGTTCCGGTCACCGGCTCCCTAACGCAGACCTCTGCGCCTCCGGCTACGCCGGGGACCGGCGACCTCAAGCACGTCACCATTGACGTTTTCGACGGCTCGGCCGAGGTCTGGAAGGACGGCCATAAGCTCGGCACGACGCCTTACACTGTGCAGGAGTCCAACGGCCGCTCCGTGCAACTCACCCTACGCCAGCCCGGCTTCCGCGATTTGCCCGTTCAGTTCGACGTGGGCGAGCGCACCAGCTACTCCTACGAGATGCAACGGAGTTCCCCGCAATGAAGCTCAGCTGGCCAAAACGTTCCCGGCAAACCGCCGCAGGCTCCGGCACGCCGGTTGCCCCCACCCAAGTGATGCGCGTCGCGGAGCCCTTCGTAATCGACGCCGATCTTCTCAGCGACGTGGGCTGCGTTCGCACAAATAATGAGGACTCCGGCCGTATTGTCCGCGACGCAAACGCCCCCCCGGGCACCGGCCTGCATCACGACCGCGTGCTGGTCATCGTCGCTGACGGCATGGGCGGCTACAGTGCCGGCGAAGTCGCCAGCGCGCTCGCCGCCGAGACCCTGGAAGCAGCGTTCGCCGACCTGCTCAACGACCCCACGAAGCAGCTCAGGGCTGCAGTCGAACGCGCCAATGGACGCATCTACGCCGAAGCCGGCGCAGACGCCGAGCGCAGCGGCATGGGCACCACCTGCACCGCGCTGTTGCTGCAAGACGGTCATGCCTACTCCGCGCATATCGGCGACAGCCGCATTTACCTGCTCCGTAGCGGCGCCATGTACCTCGTCACCGAAGATCACTCGCAGGTGATGGAGATGGTGAAAGCCGGCGTCCTCACCTTGCAGGAAGCGCGCCATCATCCTGACAAGAACATCATTACGCGGGCGCTGGGCCGGCAGCCGGAGATTGAGGTCGCTACGTGGCCTCAGCCCATGGCCGTTCAGCCCGGGGACGGCTTTCTGCTTTGCTCGGATGGCCTCTGCGATGTGCTCGAAGATGAAGAGATGAACGCCATCGCGCAGTCCCACAGTGCGGCGGACGCCTGCGAAGAACTCGTCCGGCTCGCCAAGGCGCGCAACGCGTCTGACAATATAACGGTCGCGGTCATCAAGCTCGTTCCGGTAGAC